>CAYWBO010000100.1:0-8138 GCA_964456625.1 uncultured Lentimicrobiaceae bacterium
ACAAAGTCCGCTGTTCCTTTCCTTTTTTGCTGTGCTTCATTATGTCTATGAACTTTCCCGCTTACGCGGGATCTGTTTTCAAAATTTCCCCTTAAAACGGGACGGCAAAAGTAATACTCTTTTTTATTCCCGCAAGCTTTTTTGAAAATAAATTTTTCCTTTTTTTGACTTGCTGCTACGTTCAAAGGATATCCCGTATCCCCTTCTCTTCTGCCGTATCCTTTTCTATGAACTTTCCCGTTGAATTGGGAGTGCAAAAGTACTGAACTTTTCCTTTTTTGCAACATTTTTTCCACTTTATTTTTAAATTATTTTCCTATCAAGATTAATCATTTGATTTCCAACCTCCATCGAATACAATGACCCGAATGGATAAATCTCAATATTGAAAAGGTGTGGGAAACCTTGAACAGATACATTTCATACAAGAATTCAAAAAATAAAAAGCCGCCCCGAAATTCGGGACGGCTTTTTAGACATTGTTTATTAGACTATTAATCTTTTGTAGGATCACCTACCAATTCAAAGTCCGGACTTGGACCCGACTTCGTGCATTTGAAGGTGCTTGTGTACTTCACACTACTACCCCCGGTATTCGGATAAACATTGTAAGTGATCTCGTATTTCTGGTCAACCCCGCTTACCTGTGTTGTGGCATTCGGATAATCGACTTTCAGCATCTCGATAATACCCAATTGAATACGATCCATGATAAGTTGCGTAGCTGCAGCTTCACTAAGTCCTGCAAAATCTGCCTGACCTGCACGGTTCGAAATCTGCGCATTAAAATCACCGTAATAAGAATCTGCACCATAATAATACTCTACATCACCATAGGAGTTAACAAGATCGGGATGCGTATTCTTTACAATATCCACAATCGTCTGATAATCGGTTGAGGTCATCGTCTTATAAACGGTGGGGTCAAAAACCCAGTTCGATCCGTTGTTAACAAACGGACTCGTAACAACAGCAACCTGATCATATTTAACCCACATACCGCCAGTAAAGGTGTACTGATCAACGTAGGTATGAAGACCACTTGAATAATACTTGTAGGCAACCATCATCTGATCCCCTTCCTGTGCATAAGGATATTTTTGTGCCAGGAACTGAGGCATATAGTTATCCGGATTATCAGAGCTTGAAAAATCATTGTATTTTCCAATGGAACCGCCCATGCCTGCATAATCTGCTGAACTCAGATAGTAAATATCCGTTGCAGGCTTCCAGGTAGTGCCGGACAAATAATAGTAGGCCCCGCCACTGAGAACATCCGGAGTAGTACCACCGCCACCGGGAAGGGTACCATAAACTTTCATCCAGTCAATTTCCCAGGTTGCAGCATCTGCACTGGTAGAGGTATATTTAAAGGCAATATAGATCTTCTTTCCTGCATAAGCCGAAAGATCGATCTTGTCAGACATTATCTCCGTCCAGCTAGATCCGGTAGGCATCGGTGTCACGTTTAGGGCTGTCCATGTAGCCGTAGTAACATCTCCTGAGTAATCAGTGGAAACCAAAATCTGAATATGATCCGGATAGAGCGTTGAATTCCAGTAATTCACAACCTGACTGACCTGGAAACTCGGACTTGAGAAACCCGTCAAATCAATAGCCGGTGACACCAGCCAGTCTTCATTTGCCTGTTTTCCACCGGAATATCCCGACATTTTTGCACCATAGGAGGTAGCATACCAGCTTTGATCACCAGTAATACTTGTAGCAGTAAAATTACCCAATGAGTTGTCTTTGGCAAACTCCTCATCGAAAATGGTCATTTCACCACCGGCGGGATCCGAATTGGCAAATTTATAAAGCACCAGCCTTGTTGTTCCACTTGTATCACTGGGATATTTGGCAGAGAGGAAATCAGGAATAAAAGAAGTAGCAGGATTAGAAGGTGAAAAATACTTATAAACTCCTACTGCACCGCCCATGGACTGATAATCGGCCGTAGCCAGTGTATAATAACTTGCCCCTTCATACATAACCGTAGCGGCCAATGGACCGTTATAATAATTATAGGTAACATGAGCACCTGACTTATTTCCCAATGCGGGATACAAGCTAGATAAAAGTCTGGGAACATAGGTTTTGTCATAAGTACCCATGAGGTACTGAGAAGATTTGATTTTACCGGCAGCAGTAGAATCAGCTTTGGTTTTAGCATCGCTCATTGCCATACCGCTGATGGTAGTATAATCTCCACTTGTAAGTGTGTAATTGAAGGTTGCCCTAGGAGCTTGAACACTTTGATCCATCTGTTTATTGATGTTCTCCATAGGATTACATGACGCCAGGGCAACGATAAGTATCAACAGAATTTTATATAATCTATTCATTTTGTGATAATTTTTAAGTTTAAATACTAGCAATATAGATTAAAACCTGATTTTTAAACCAGTGTACCATGTACGTCCGAATCCATACCATACTAAAGCATCAGTAGCAGTGTGATTTCCTTCGTCAGAAGCATCAGCAATGTAAACCGTGTTGAACAGGTTCTGTACATTGCCATAGAGAGTAGCATCAAACGGACCCAACTTGAAATTATAGTTGATGTTCATGTCAACCAAACCAAAGTTCGGCATCTGCCATGAATCGGGACCTGTTGCTGTAGCATTGCTTGAAATACGGCTTGAAGGATCAAAATCGGCATAGTTATGGGCATAGTAAGTATAACCCACGCCCAGTTTCATACCCTGGATGATCTCTAAGGATGCCCTCAGGCCGGCGGTGGTCTGTGCTGAGTTTCCAACATGGATTCCTTTAATGTTAAGGTAAGTCGTCTGCAGGAAGACATTGTTCTGATCAAACTCGTTGGCAGAAGCATTTTCGGTATATTTCCAGTCACCCACAGAAACCATTCCATGTAGTGTAAACTGTGAGACGGGTTTGAAAATACCGGTAAACTCAATTCCCTTGTGCAGTTCATCCACTCCGCTAATGTTATAGAAATTCAGACCGGAGGTCTTTCTGAATCCCTGGTTCATCCATTTGGTCCAGTAAGCACCCAGACGAATGGTCAGCATTCTGGAAGTATATCCGTAACCCACTTCGCCGGAAAGTACTTTTTCGTACTTGGCTTGTTTATTTACATAGTTACTGTAGAACACGAACACATTATTAAAGTAAGGTGCTCTGGTGAAATAACCGGCATTGATGTAGAAGTTGCTGCGGCCAATATTGTAATTGGCACCGGCTTTTGCACTCCAGGGCAGGAAGTTAGTCCATCCGGCCATTTCGTTGGCGGGCGTTACCAGAAAGTACTCACGACGGTTATATCCCTTGGTAGATGCGGAAGCAGACAAGAAGGCTGAGAAGTTGTTATTTACGTATTCTCCCTGTGCAAACAAACCCAACCAGCGGATGATCCCATCATCATGATAAGAATAGTAATCGCCTACATGCAGAGGCGTACTTGCTAGACGGTTGATGTCACCGTTGTCCAGAAAGTAAGCACCACCCAGCAAGTCTTCGATCTGCATGGCATGTTGTCCTATATAATACCTTGCATCAATGCCAAAAGTATAATTCATGTTCCCCACTTTGGTATTTAATGTGGAAAGGACTCCATACCACTGGTGGCTGTTGATGGATTCACCAATAATGGCTTGAGATCCATTTAAGGATGCTTTGTTAATCTCTTCAACGGCAGCATAATCATAAGTACCTTCAGGGGTTAATTTGGTAGTAGCATATGGCTGATCGGGAATATAATTCCATTCCAGCATCTGAGCAGCACTGGAATTCAGATAATAACCACTCACACGGCGTCCGCCACCTTTTGCAATTGACGCGTAAATAGCAGTAGACAGGAATGAATTTTCACTAATCTTCCAGTAGTCATTCAAAGCAGCCTGTGGTTTGTTATAATAGTTGTATCCGTATGCACCACCATAAATTTTTCCGTTCCGGTATCCATAATCACTGTTGTATCTGTACTTGTCGGTGATATAATAAGGAATGTTGGGGTTCTGGCCCAAATAAGTACTTATCTTGTGCTGATTGCCTCTTTGGTTATGCCACTGCGGAGCACCGAAAAGGGTGAAAGAAATGCGGTGATTGGGAGTAAACTGTTTTGCCACATTTAGGAAATAAGAATAGCCATCGAAATTGGTAGCATCAACATAACCATTTCCAAAAGTATGCGCTCCTGAAATTGTGATTGCCCAGCCGTTCTTCATCAAACCCGTGGAAAGGGTGAACATGTATTTGTGCATCCCGTCATTTCCCATTCCGGAATAAATAGAACCGCCTCTTTCTGCATCGGTACTCTTGGTGATAATGTTGATGGTTCCCCCTACTGACGAAAGTGCCAGTTTGGAAGCACCAAGACCGCGCTGTACCTGAATGGTCTGGGTTACATCTGAAAGACCGGCCCAGTCAGACCAGTAAACGTGCCCATTTTCCATATCATTTACAGGAATACCGTTGATCAACACCCCGATGTTGTTTGAGCTAAATCCCCGGATGTTGATACGGGCATCACCATATCCACCGCCTTCTTTGGTAGCATAAACGGAAGGTGTATATTTCAGGATTTCAGGGAATTCCTGGTTCCCCAGCTGTTGGGCGATAACCTGGGGCTGAATTGTTGAGATCGCAACCGGGGTCTTCCGGTCAACAGCAATTGAAGCCATGACATTGACTTCCTGCAGACCTACAGTTGAAGATTTTAAGTTGATCACTCCCAAGTCTTTGGTTTGTCCCTGGTTTAAGGAAACATTAACTTCGGTCGACTGATAGCCCACAAAGCTAACTTTTAACGTCTGTTTGCCAGCAGGAACCTTTAAGCTAAAGCTTCCGTCAAGACTTGTGGTGACTCCCGTATTGGTTCCAACCACAACGATGGAAGCACCCACCAAGGTCTCGTGGCTGCCGGCGTCCTTAACTACGCCTTTCACTGTTCCCTGAGCCATTGATGCTCCGGCGAAAAGAAAGCTGATGAAAAGGATCAAGAGTAATTTTACATTTTTCATAAATAAAAAATTTAATTAAAATTTAGATTTTGCAATTCCTTAACGATTTTGGATGCTAAAATTAAAAAAAAACTTCTCTTTCTGAATATGCTTTTTTTCCTAAAACACTGATATTATTCACTAAAAATAGAGGAAAATCCTATAAAAGATAGCATTTCAGTTTATTATTATTTTTTCATATGTTAATAAAATTTAAAAAATAACTACTATTTCCAAAAAACCATTTAAATTTACAGCCCTTTTTTTCCGGTATCACATCCCTTGATGTTTCTCCTTTTTTTTAATCAGTACAATACGCTCGCAGAAAGCTGCCCACATCCCAACATAAATATTTCGAGAGGGAAACACAAAAAATCGCAGACCCGATGCGATGCTGTTGGTGGCCAGGATGCTGGTCCGGAGGCCACAAAAAATCCATTTGAAATACAAATCTCAGGACAGCTTAGCAGGAGGAAAAGGTTATTTGTTTTCATTTTCTTATTTGCCATTCATGAGGGGACCTCTGATTTTGTCGGTTTCTATTCAAAGGAACAGCTTATCTATAAACTAAAAGTTAAAACATCTTTAAGTTTATGTTATTCTTCATGCTTTTTCACCCCTGACAGAGACATACGCACAATCCGTTACAATTCGTTTCTATCGGATGAAAACCATCTCGTTTTCGTTTGACAATGAGGGCGTATAATAATATCCCTCGTCACCAAATAATTTCAATTCTTCCGGGTCGGTCAACTGATTTTTTATCATAAATCTGGCCATCATACCACGTGCCTTTTTTGCGTGCACAACTATGATCACAGCCTTGCCATTTTTATATTCCTTAAAAACCGGCGTAATAATACGGGCTTTGAGTACTTTGGGATGAAGGCTTTTAAAATACTCCTGAGATGCCAGGTTGATGAGCACATTATCATTTTGTTCATTCAGCGATTTCTGAAGGGATTTTGTAAGCAAAGTCTGCCAAAAATCATAAAGGTTTTCGGATTTTCCTACCGTGATTTTTAGTGCCATTTCCAACCGATACGGAAGGATCATATCCAACGGACGCAACATGCCGTAAAAACCTGATAAAATTCGCAGATGATCTTGTGCAAAGGACAAATCCTTCTCATTGAACGACCTGGAATCCAGCCCCCTGAATGCTTCCCCTATGTAACTGAAAACTGCCGGGGTTGCATCCGCCTCATGCTGTGCCAACGACCACTGCTGAAAGCGCTCATAGGTAAGCTGGGCAAGTTTCGGATTGATTTTCATCAGCCTGGAAAGGCTGGCAGGCGATTTTGTCTTCAAAACAGCCGCCAATTGTTCGGCAAAAGACAGATACTCGGGCGACGTAGGTTTGAAATGAACCTCTGGCTTCTGAGAATCCATTGTTTTTGAAGGAGATAAAATTGCCAGCATCACTTGGGGTTTGGCCTGCAAAGATAGAATACCGGGGAGAATCCTGAAAAAAAACCACGGATTTTTTGTCAATTTATTTCCGCTTATTTTCAATAGTTTAAAAAAGTGCCGCCAAAATTTTTCGGTCAGGCCGATACGGGACCTCAAATCAGGCTCCAAGGCTCATTCAACTTCTTAAACCCTGAAAATTTTGATCTTATTTAAGTATTTCTGTTCCAAAATTATGTAATCCAAAAAATATTTTATTATTTTTACGCATTCTAAATAATATCATAAACCAGAAGCATTTCTATTATGAAATTAGGAATCTTAAAAGAACCCGACTACGAGCAACGAGTCGTGATGCTTCCCTCCCACATAAAAAAACTTATTACTTCCGGAAATGATCTGATCGTCGAGAAAAATGCAGGCGACAAGGCTTTTTCTTTTGATAAAGATTACGAAGAGGCCGGTGCCAAAGTCGTTTCCAGAAGTGAATTGTTCGGAGAAGCCGACATAATTCTGGGCATTCATCTTCCAGACAATAAGGAACTTGACACATTGAAACCGGACCAGATTTTAATATTTGTCATCGACCCACTGACGAATACAGAAACTGTTAAGTCCCTGAAAGAAAAGGGAAATACGGTTTTCAGCATGGACATCGTTCCGAGGATTTCACGGGCCCAGGACAAAGATATTTTATCGTCCATGGCTACGGTTTCGGGATATCGTGCCGTGCTGGATGCAGCCATGCAACTGCCGCGCTTTTTCCCCATGTTCATGACGGCTGCCGGTACCATCCGGCCGGCCAAAGTATTGGTACTCGGAGCAGGTGTTGCGGGATTGCAGGCCATCGCCACGGCCCGGCGTCTTGGTGCCCGTGTGGAAGCTTTCGACGTACGTTCTGAAGTGAAAGAACAGGTGGAAAGTCTGGGCGCCAAATTTGTGGAAGTGGAAGGCGCTACAGAAGACAAATCCGCCGGTGGCTATGCTGTGGAGCAATCGGAAGAATACAAAGCCCGGCAACGAGAATTGGTTCAGGAACACGCCCGCAGCAGCCATGTGGTGATCACCACAGCACAGATCCCGGGTCGCAAAGCGCCTGTCCTGATTACCAAAGAAACCGTTGGGAACATGATGCCGGGATCGGTGATCATCGACCTGGCGGCATCCAGCGGCGGAAATTGTGAAGTTACCAAAAATGGGGAGACCTATTCTTATGGCCCGGCGACCATCGTCGGCAAATCGGATTATCCCTCCACCATGCCCATTGACGCCAGCACCATGTTCGGCAACAACGTCATCAACTTTTTAAAGCTCCTGATCGATAACGAAGGTAAGCTGACCCTCGATTTTGAAGATGAAATCATCCGCGAAAGCTGTGTAGTTCATCAAAAGGACATTTACAACAAAAACATCGAGTCACTCATCGAAAATCAATAGACATGAATGCAGTAATCCAATTTCTCTTTACATACCACCAGGAGATCTTCATCGTGGTCCTGGCCACTTTCCTGGGTTTTGAGCTGATATCCAATGTCCCCTCAGTGTTGCATACACCGCTGATGTCAGGTGCCAACGCCATCAGCGGCGTGGTCATCATCGGGGCTATCATCTACACGGGCCACGCTTCCGATTGGCTTGACATCATCGTAGGAAGCCTTTCCCTGTTTCTGGCCACATTAAATGTTATCGGCGGATTTGTCGTTACCGATCGCATGCTCGAAATGTTTAAAAAGAAAAATAAGTAGCCATGAACGAGATCTTTCA
>CAYWBO010000101.1:0-7337 GCA_964456625.1 uncultured Lentimicrobiaceae bacterium
TAACCATTGGCACGCAAATGCTGCGCGGGGCCAATACGATCCCGTTGTGTATAGTAATGGCCTGCAGACCGCTCAGAATCCTGTATATTTTAAAGGACTCATTAAAACAATTTCCCCTTTTTTTCGTTAAACGTTAAGTTGTTAATAATTCTCCGACCGCTGAATTTGACAGCTTGTATTTAAAAGTACTTTTAAAAAAAATTGAAATTGTGAACAGAACCGGAATGAAGTATCCCCTGTTTTTAGGCTTCTTATTATTTTGGGGAATGGCGTTTGGTCAGGACGTCTCACTCACAAGATCACCCGGAATGATCTTTCAGCAAGCCCTGAATTTATACAATCAGGAAAACTACGGCGCTGCCAAAGCGTTATTCGATCAATGTGTTCATAAATCTTCTGCCGGGAGCCTGCTGGCAGAAGATGCTTCGTTTTATGCCGCAGAGAGTGCCGTAAAACTCAATGAAAAAGATGCGTTGTACCGGCTGACCCGTTTCTCGAATCAGTATCCTGAAAGCGCCTGGCTCCCGGTGGTCAATTTTTCCACGGCGAATCTGTATTTCCATATGGGGCGGTACGATCTTGTGATGGAACTTTTTGATAAAATCCAGCCCGATGAATTGAATCTGGACCAACAGGCCCGGTATTTCTTCGAGAAAGGGTTTTGTCTTTTAAGGCGTAACAAATCCGCTGAAGCGTTGCCGCTGTTTCAGCAGGTCATGAATTCCGGCAGCCCTTACGCCAAGCCGGCAAGTTATTATTATGCCCATGTGCAGTATGATGCCGGAAATTATGAGGAAGCGTTGAAAGGCTTTATGGCGGTGAAGGATGATCCGCGTTACAAGAAATTCGTGCCTGTTTATCTTCTGCATATTTATTATCAGCAGAAGCAGTATCAGAAGGCGGTCGATTTAGGAAAAACCTTTTTTTCGACCCCCGGATTCCATCCGGATGCCGAGCTGAACCGGATCATGGCAAACGCCTGGTATCAGTTGAAAGACTATAAAAATGCCTTACCCTATTTCGAGACTTACGAAAAAACAACCCGGAATCAGATTTCACCGGATGAAGAATACAGGATGGGATACACCCGTTTTGAAACGGGACATTATCAGGAAGCCGCTGCCAGCTTCCAGCAGGTTACAAATGGTCAGAATGCGCTGGCGCAGAGTGCCTGGATCCATCTGGGATATTGCTATTTACGGACAAATCAGGTGCGTTTTGCGCAAAATGCCTTTGTTTCGGCGTATAAAATAAAAAGCGATCCCCGCCTGACGGCGGAAGCATTGTTTACCTATCTGAAGCTTACGCTGAAGGAAAAAGGCGATCCTTACAATAATCCGGTGGCACTGGCCGAAGAATTTTTAAAAAGCAAATCGGCTAACTCTGATGAAAAAAGCTATGCTTCAAAGCTGCTGATCCAGCTTTATCTGAATACCAACAACCGGCAGGCAGCCATTACTTCCATAGAAAAAATTCCCAATCCGGATGCTGCGTTGCGGTCGGCATACCAGCAGCTGACATACCGGCAGGCGGTGGAGTGGTACCAGTCGGGACGCTACCCGTGGGCCTCCATGTATTTTGAAAAGTCTTTAAAATATCGTTCCGATCCTGTGTTAACGCTGGATGCTTTGTACTGGCATGCGGATACGTATTATCAGATGCGAAAATTTCCCCAGGCGGCTACCGCCTATAAGACTTTTCTGGTTGCCAGAAACGCTGCCCGCTCATCGCTTTATCCGATGGCTTATTATGGTTTGGCCTATACGTATTTCGACAGGCAGCAGTATACCCAGGCCATGGAGTTTTTCCGGAGATTTTTAAGGCAGAGGAACCTGAATCCGCAACTGGCACATGATGCCGGCCTCAGATTGGCGGATTGTTATGTGGATATGGGAGATTATGCCACGGCAATAACACTTTACGATAAGGTGATCGGTTCCCGGGACTGGGATGCGTCTTATGCACTTTATCAGAAAGCCTACTGTTATGGGGCGCAGGGAGATTTTCACCGCAAGGTGAATACATTGTCGCAGTTGATTTCGGGATATCCCAACTCACCGTATTACACCCGGGCTTTGTATGATATGGCGGATACATACGGCAGTGCGCTCAGCAATACCGGGGCGGCGATTGCCAAATTCCAGCAACTGGTGAGCGAAAGGCCGCAGGACATGTATGCCCGGAAAGCCCGGGTGAAAATGGGACTGCTTTATTATAAAAATAACCAGAACCAGAAGGCGATTACTGTGCTGAAACAGGTCATCGCACTGTATCCGGCCACCAACGATGCAAGGGTGGCGCTGAGTACGTTGCAGGATATTTACAAAGATATGGGAAACCTGAATTCTTATTTTGCTTATGCCCGTACCCTGAGTTTTGTGCAGGTCTCTCAAAGTCAGGAAGACTCGCTTACTTTTTCGGTGGGAGAAGATGCTTATCTGGCAGGAAACTGCAACCGTGTGATTACTTCACTGACGGACTATCTGCAGAAGTTTCCCAAAGGCGGGTTTGTCCTGAAAGCGTATTCTTATCTGGCTCATTGTTATGCCGGCCGGCAGGATACGACGCAGGCACTGAATTACTATGATAAGATCATTTCTTTCCCGCAAAACGATTACACGATCCATGCGCTTACCATGGCGGCACGAATGCGTTATGCAATGAAGGATTACACAAATGCTTTTACGGATTACAAAGAACTTTCAGGCCTTACCGACGATCCTTCCCTGAAGCTGGAAGCGGTAGACGGTTCCATGCGGTCGGCATTCCTCTCGGGAAAGGAACAGGATGCCAACCAGTTTGCACAGGAGCTGCTTAAGATGCCGAAAATTGTCAACGACCAGATCATTTTCGCCCATTATGTGTTGGCGAAATCGGATCTGAGTCTGGGGAATAAAACACAGGCAGTTAATGAGTTCAGAATTACGAACAAGCTCTCGAAAGGTCAGTTCGGTGCGGAAGCAAATTATTACCTGGCGCTGATGGCTTTCCAGGATAAGAATTACAAGGAAGCACAGCAGCTGGCTTTTGCGCTTTCGGAAGATTACCCCAATGAAGTGTACTGGGTGGCCAAAGGCTTTATCCTGCTGGCAGATACGTATGTGGCCCGGGGCAATGTCTTCCAGGCGCGTGAAACGCTGAAAAGCGTGATCGACAATTATCCGGGCAAGGACCTGAAGGAACTGGCAAAACAAAAGCTGCAGCAGTTGCCCAAGGAACAAAACACGCAAGAAAAAAAATAATGGTTGAATTTTCTATTGCATAAAATGCAGAATATGTTAAGGATGAGATATATTAAAACAGGTTCCGGTTTGATTTTTTCCGCGTTGATGTTTATGAGTCTGAGTGTTTTCGGCCAGAATAAAGCCGATTCCCTCAACCCCAGGCATCAGGAAAATGTGACGGTTTACGGTACCTCAAAACCTGTCATACAAAAGGCATATAAAATTAACCAGAAACCGGCGCTTCCCAAAGTTGAAGTCCCCCCGGTTACTTTTACCGACGATTTTACCGGTCAGGAGCTGCCGACCAGCATCATATTACAACCCATAAAACCCACCTTGATCACCGAGGAAATCAAAAACACTTCCTGGAACAATGTCCTTCGCCTGGGTGCAGGCAGCCAGATTTCGCCGTATGCCGAGTTCTTCCATTCCAGCGGTGTGGAATCCTCTTACCGGTTCAATGTGCATTTGTATCATTATTCTTCTTTTGCGAATATCAGCAATTATCTGCCCAGCCCCTATTCGAACACTTCGGCGGAGGTGGATTTTGAAAAATATTTCGATTATCACATTCTGGGCTTTAAAGCAGCCTATAAACTGAATTCAAACCGGTATTACGGCCATGAAACGTCCAACGATACGGTGCCCTTTATTAAAAGCGACAATCGCTTTAAACAGCGCTACCAGGAAGGTTCGTTTGCCATCGATTATGCCAGTACCTACCGGAATTTCGACAAGCTGCATCATCATATTCACGCTGCGACGTATTACATTTGGGACCTCAGAAATACTTCAGAGCTTTTCGCCGGCCTTAATTTTGATGTGCACAAAGCCTTTGAAGTGTATAATGTCTTTAATCATCAGCAGTTGGGTATCGAAGGCAACTATTCTTTATATCAGGAAAAGACCAATCTGGGGCAAAACAGAGACAATTACATTGCCGGTATGCCTTATTTCGATGCAAAGTACGGCATGGTTTCCTTCAGGGCAGGGGTGAATGTCCAGTGGCTGATGTCTTATGATGTCAAGCTTCATTTCTATCCTTATCTGGATGCTAAACTCAACGTGATTCCCCAGCGATTTACACTCTTTGGCGGCGTGAAGGGTGGACTGAAGAAGAACAGCCTGCAAGCGTTGTCAGAAGAAAACCCGTTCCTTTTATCTTACAACAACGCGTATCGCTGGCAAAACAACAAACTGCAATTTTACGGTGGCTTTAAGGGTAATATTGCAAAAAAACTGGATTTTGAAGTCCGTGCCGGATATCAGACTTTCCAGGATATGGCATTTTTTGATTATCCGCTGTTCAGCAGCGCAGACAGCACGTTGCTGACAGGTCCCAATCCTCTGAGCTATCTTAACGCTTTTAACGTAAAATATGCCAGCGGAAACCTTATGGCGTTTTCCGCCGGGCTTACCTTTGTAAATTCAAGCACGGTAAAAATCTGGTTGCTCGGAAATTACAATCATTATAACCTGGACGGGAATTTTCGTCCGTTATACAAACCGTTACAAGAAGTCCGTTTTGGGTGTTCGATCCGGATGAGCGGAAAATTCAGACCCTGGATCGAAGCCTACTACATGGGTAGCCGCTGGGCCAGTCATCAGTTAACAAGTTCAGGAACAGGATCCTCTTCCTATTTTTATGAACTGCCGGCTTACTACAACATCAATTTTGGAAGCGATTACCAGATCAGTACTCAGTTGTCTGCGTTCCTGAAAGTAACTAACTTACTGGACAAGAAATATCTGCAATTCAATGAATACCCTGTAAAAGGGCTGGAAATCATGGTGGGTGCAGGCTACAGATTTTAGAAAAAAGATCTCGAAAATTTACGCAAAAAGTAGGCGCAAAGAGTGATGAGATCAGGGATTCTTAAATACTGTTAATTGTTCATAACTTGCCCTGTATAAGCCCTTCTCATCGGAAAATAAATAGGTTTTTTTTGTACCTTTGCCCATCTTATATCAAGAAAAGAAGGTTTCATAGGTTTTTATTATGACAGACGAACAAAAACACATTGCCGGTGAGCAATACACAGCCAACAATATAACAGTTTTAGAGGGCCTCGAGGCAGTAAGGAAGCGCCCGGCTATGTACATTGGTGATATTGGTCCACGCGGATTACATCATTTGGTTTACGAAGTAGTAGATAACTCCATCGACGAAGCGATGGGAGGCTACTGTAATGAGATCTTTGTTACGATTCACGAGAGCAATGCCATAACCGTATTAGACAACGGGCGTGGTATCCCTACCGGTATTCATGAAAAAGAAAACCGCTCTGCACTGGAAGTGGTCATGACCGTGTTGCATGCCGGCGGTAAATTTGATAAAGGCTCTTATAAGGTTTCAGGCGGTTTGCACGGCGTCGGCGTGAGCTGCGTCAATGCTTTGTCCTCTAAGCTGGTGGCTACAATTTACCGGGAAGGGAAGATTTTCCGGCAGGAATATAGCATCGGAAAACCTCTGGAACCTGTAAAAGAAATTGGAGAGACCACAAAAACGGGAACGGAAATCTATTTTGAACCCGATGCAAGCATTTTCACGCTGGTGGAATATGAGTTTTCTGTCCTGGCTGCCCGGTTGAGGGAACTTGCTTTCCTGAACAAAGGCATCAGCCTGACGCTTACCGACGAGCGTGAAAAAAATGAGAACGGCGAATACAAATCCGAATTTTTTCATTCGGAAAACGGTTTGGCCGATTTTATCTCCTATCTGGATATGAGCCGTGAAAAGCTGATTCCCGACATCATTACCATGGAGGGTGAAAAGAGCGGAGTGCCCATCGAAGTGGCGATGCAATACAGCACTTCTTTTACCGAAAATCTCCATTCTTACGTCAATAATATCAATACTCATGAAGGGGGGACCCACCTTGCCGGTTTCCGTCGTGCACTTACCCGTACGCTGAAATCTTATGCTGAAAAGTCCGGGGCGTTGGCCAAGCTGAAATTTGATATCAATGGGGATGACTTCCGTGAAGGATTGACCGCCGTGATCTCTGTGAAAGTAGCCGAACCTCAGTTTGAAGGACAAACGAAGACTAAGCTGGGAAACTCAGATGTGATGGGCGTGGTGGATCAGATGGTGAGCGAATCGCTGAATATCTATCTGGAAGAGCACCCCAAAGAAGCGCGAACCATTGTCCAGAAAGTGATCCTGGCAGCAACCGCCAGAAATGCTGCCCGTAAGGCACGTGAACTGGTGCAACGAAAGAATGTACTTTCAGGTTCCGGTTTGCCCGGGAAACTTTCCGACTGCTCGGAACGCAACCCGGAAATGTGTGAGATCTATCTCGTAGAGGGTGATTCCGCCGGCGGTACGGCTAAACAGGGCCGCGACAGAAAGTTCCAGGCTATTCTTCCCTTGCGGGGAAAGATCCTGAACGTGGAAAAAGCACTGCCTTACCGTGCCTTCGAAAGTGAAGAAATTAAAAATATCTATACCGCTTTGGGCGTGAAGATAGGGACGGAAGACGATTCCAAAGCCCTGAACCTGGAGAGCCTCCGTTATCATAAGGTGATTATCATGACCGATGCCGATGTGGACGGAAGCCACATTGCCACGTTGATCATGACGTTCTTTTTCCGCTATATGCGCGAACTGATTGAGCGTGGTCACGTGTATATTGCAACACCGCCGTTGTATCTGATCCGGAAAGGGAAAACAGAACGCTACTGCTGGACCGAAGAAGAACGGGCACAGATCGTTCAGGAGCTTTCCAACGACGGTTCGGAAAAAGGCCTCCACATCCAGCGTTACAAAGGTCTGGGTGAAATGAACGCCGAACAGCTGTGGTCAACGACCATGGATCCGGAACGCAGAATCCTGCGCCAGGTAACCATAGAAAATGGCTCCGAATGCGACCGTGTGTTTTCTATGCTGATGGGGGATGAAGTGGCCCCGCGCAGGGAATTTATCGAAGCCAATGCAAAATATGCCAATATTGACGCGTAGGACGTCAGAATCTTTAACAAAAAAGGCTGTCATTTGATGGCCTTTTTTGTTTTGTGACAATAAAAAAAGACCGCAGCATTTACGGTCTTTGATGGGTGGAAGATGGGACTTGAACCCACGACCCCTGGAACCACAATCCAGTGCTCTAACCA
>CAYWBO010000102.1:0-7083 GCA_964456625.1 uncultured Lentimicrobiaceae bacterium
GTTGGCCTGAATTTCTTTTCTTTGCAGCGGATTTCAAAAGAAGGGTTACCGATGGGATTTACACAGTTTATTGCGGGCCACATCACCGAATTTATCGGATCGACGGGTTACATCAGTATTTTCATCCTGATGGTGATGGAAAGCAGCGCGCTTCCCATTCCCGGTGAAGCCGTGATGCCTTTTGCCGGATTCCTGATCGTTCAGGGAAAATTCACCTGGACCGAGGTGATCCTGGTCAGCACGGCGGGAAGCATCGTAGGATCGTATATTTCCTACCTGATCGGGCAGTATGGCGGCGAACCGTTCTTCGAGCGTTATGGTAAGTACCTTTTGGTTAACAAGCGTCATCTCGACAAAACGCACCATTTCTTCCATCATTACGGCAGTGTGACCATCTTTTTCAGCCGGTTTATTCCGGTGGTGCGGCATCTGATCTCCATCCCGGCAGGGATGAGCCGCATGAAAATGTCTACTTTTCTGCTTTACACGATGCTGGGCGCGGCCATCTGGAATACGTTTCTCACCTACCTGGGCTACATTTTGAAACAGAACTGGAACGAGATCATGAAATACAGCCATTACATCGATATTTCGATGGTTGTGGCTTTTGTCCTGGTGATCATTATTTTTGCCTGGCAGCAGATCAAAACCCGGCGGGCCTGAAGGGACATTCAATGACCCAAAGCAAAATCCAATTTTAATTCTTTCTGGCAGGTTCCAAATGCTTATTTTTGCACCGTGAGTACAGATATCGACATCAAGGTTCCAGACGGCTTGTGGGATGCGGAGCAATATCCGCTGATCATTGCCGGACCGTGCAGTGCGGAAAGCGAAGGCCAGATGCTGCGGACGGCACATCAGATCGCCCAAATTCCTGAAGTAAAAGTTTTCCGTGCCGGGATTTGGAAGCCACGAACGCGCCCGGGTGAATTTGAAGGCTTCGGCGAGACGGCGTTGCCCTGGCTGCAAAAGGTGAAACAAGAAACCGGCCTGAAAACGACCGTGGAAGTGGCCAAACCGCAACATGTGGAGCTGGCACTGAAATACGGAGTGGATATTTTGTGGCTGGGTGCCCGGACGGTGGTTAGTCCGTTTGTGGTGCAGGAAATCGCCGAATCACTGCGGGGCGTTTCCGTCCCGGTGATGGTAAAAAACCCGGTGATCCCGGACCTGAAACTGTGGCTGGGCGCCATCGAACGGATGCATGCTGCCGGTATCCGGCAGATCATGGCCATTCACCGCGGATTCCATTATTTCGAAAAATCGCCCTACCGCAATGCGCCCATGTGGGAAATCGCCTTTGAATTAAAACGGGTGCTTCCGCAGATCCCCATCATCACCGACCCGAGCCACATTGCCGGAAAACGGGAACTCTTGCAGGAGATTGCCCAGAAATCCTTCGACCTGGAAATGGACGGGCTGATGATCGAAACGCACGAAAATCCGTCACAGGCATTGAGCGATGCACGGCAGCAGCTGACGCCGTCGGCCTTAAAGGAAATGCTGCATCAGCTGGTGCTGCGAAAAAGATCCGGAACACCGGAATTCGAATACCAGCTGGAGACATTGCGTACGGAAATCGATAAACTCGACGGCGAGCTGCTGCAGATCCTGGCCAAGCGCATGGAACTGACCGATGAGATCGGAGAATACAAACGCGATAACAACATCACCATCCTGCAAATGAAACGGTGGGCCGGCATCATCCGCGACCGGTTGTCCATCGGGATCAACCTGGGACTGGATGAAGAATTCCTCTCCGATATCCTGAAGCGCATCCATAAAGAAGCCATCCTCCGCCAAACGGAGATATTGAACCGGAATAAGGAAAAATAATTTTCAGAAATTACTTTTTAACTGATTTCCCCGGAAGAACCTTCCATTCAAACGTATTCAGCAAATGGCGGATGTCGCCTTTGATGAACCGGATGACCGGTGCCAGCGAGTCGTTGTTGGGCGTGACATAGAAGTACAGCGAACCCCGGATGAAATTTCTGGTGCTGTCCGTCAGGAAAAACTGATAAGGTGAAGCCACCCCGTTGCCACGGATGTCGTAAGCCAGCCCGAACAAATTTCTTTTACGGTCGATGATCAAACTGTCTTTGATGGCATTGGCTTTGGGAATGTGTTCGACTACCATTCTGCGTGCATCTTCCAGGTATTTTATCAGGTTGTGATCCACCACCTTGTAGCTGATGTGGATGGTGGCTTTAAACCGGGGATACCGGATGTCGATCCAGTATTTTTTGTCGGGAGAAAACGGGTCGTTGGTGATCTTTGCGTACGTGGGATATTGAAAAGTATAGGGAAAAGTGGTATCGAAAGTCTGATAACTCCTTTTGGGCATGTCGATCCTGAAATAACCCCGTGGCTTGGGGGTATAATCCGACTGGCAGGAAACGGCTGTAACCAGCAATAACATCACAGCAGGGATTATCTTCTTATTCTTCATTGTCTTTATTGTCTTCATCACCTGATTTAAGAATGGTGACTTTTACTTTGTTGATCTTTCTTGCATCGGCATTTAATATCTCAAATTCAAAAGGCTGGAGCGTGATTTTTTCCCCGGTTTTCGGGATTTTTCTCGCCAGTTCTAATATCAAACCGCCCAAAGAGTCTGACTCTCCACGATGACTGTCAAAGAATTCGCCGTCAATACCTAGAATTTTGCATAGGTCGTTGAGCATGGTCTGGGCATCGAAAATGTAGGTCAGATCATTGATTTTTTTATAGTGAAAGGCTTCTTCTTCCTTGTCAAATTCATCATTGATCTCGCCCACGATCTCTTCCAGAATGTCTTCCATGGTGATGATGCCTGAAGTACCGCCGTATTCATCTACCACGATGGCCATATGGATTTTCTTTTCCCTGAATTCCTGTAACAGGTCGTTCACGCGTTTGTTTTCAGGGACAAAAAACGCCGGTCGCAACAGGTTCTGCCATTTTTGTGGGGCTTCGTCGTCGATCAGCGGCAACAGGTCTTTGATGTACAAGATGCCTTTGATCTGGTCGAAAGACTGATCATACACCGGAATGCGTGAAAACCCGGAGTCCACCACGACTTTTATCAGCTCTGAAAACGGTGTTTCCAGATCCACTGCGGTGACATTCACCCTTGAACGCATCAGCTCGCTAGCCTCCTTGTCTCCGAAAGTTGCAATACCTTTTAAAATCATTTTTTCATCTTCCGGTGTCGTTTCGTCAACGGTGATATCAATTGCATCAGACAGGTCGCTCATGCTTACCAAAACTTGTTTCCTGGCAAGCCTTACATCCACGAATGAAGTGGATTTTACCAGCAGGATGCTCAATGGTTTCAGCAGCACCATGAGCACTTCCAGCGTACGGGCCATCATAAGGGCAAAAGGAACCGGCTTTTTATTGGCATAGATCTTTGGAAGAATTTCTCCAAAGATCAGGATGAACGAAGTGACAATTACGATTTGTACCAAAAATGTAAGCACCGGGTTCACCGAAAGATTAAATAGCAGCGTGGTGAGATAGGTAGAAATTACCACGATCCCCACATTAATAAAATTATTGGATATCAATAAAGTAGCCAGAAGTTTTTTTGGCTTATCGCGTATTGCAAGAACTTTTGTGCCCTTTTTACCTTTGTGCATGTTAAGCTTGTGGATGTCCGATGGCTGGAACGAAAAGAAAGCCGTTTCGGAACCGGAAATCAGTCCCGAGATGATCAACATCAGAACAAGTACGATCAAGGTTATGATGGCCTCACCCGAAAACCCTTTGAAAAAGGTAGTGTTGAGCAAGATGTTGGCAAGATGAGGGTCTGGATCCAATTCGACTACTCCCAAAGCAATTAATTTCTATTTGTTTAGATAAAGCAAAAATAGTAAGAAATTTATAATCGCCTGCAATTACGATATTAAAGTAGTGTTTCCATCGGCCGCAAGGCGGAAAAACTTGTGAATTCCGACGTAAAAATATGCCTGGGAACCTCCGTCAATGCTAGAACGGCAAGTCGTCGTCTTCCAGCGATTCAGTGGGACCTTCTTCCGTTTCCGTGGGTGGCATGGCATTGTTCTGGTCACTACCCCCAGTGTAGGGTTCTGCAGACCGGCGCACCAACACGTTAATTTTATCGGCGATGATCTCGGTGATGTAACGGTCGTTTCCGTCTTTATCGGCGTATTTGCGTGATTTGATCTTTCCTTCTACATAAACCATGTCGCCTTTGGCGATATTTTTTTCAGCCAAATAACGATATCCGGCAATGTTATGCCATTCGGTCTGGTCGACCCAGTTGTTGTCTTTGTCGCGGTAACTTTCGGTGGTAGCGAGTGTAAAACTGATTTTTTTGGTTCCGTTTTCAAAAGTAAAAGTGTCCGGCTCTTTTCCGATACGCCCGATGAGAATAGCTTTGTTTAATCCTGCCATAATGGTCTTCTTTATATTAATGATTGATATTTTGATCCTGCAAATAGCGAACAATCAGCTGGGGTACAGGATACTTGTTTAAGTCTGATTGCTGTATCAAAAGTAAGGATTTTTCGGACTCTTTTCCGACCTTTTCTTTTAAAATTATGGGGATGAAGCAGGCAAAGATCCTTAAATGCGTCAGTTTGTGCTCGTAGGTTTTCGAAACCTTTCCCGGATCACAATGTTGATATGGAAAAAGTCCTTTTTCTTTGGCTATCGCGATGGCTTCCCCGGGCCCTGAAAGCGCCGTTGCAGATTCCACCGAAGGGAAATCGTACAGATTTCTCCAGATGTCGCGGCCTTCTCTTTTCTTTATATAGATGGAGGCCACTTTTTCGGATGAAGTCCGGATGACGAAGTAATAGATGTAGCGGTCACGAACCGGGACTTTGGGTTTTTTTACAGGGAAATCCATTTGTTTCCCTGCTTTACGGGCCACACATTGGTGCTTGAAGATGCAGCTTTCACAATCAGGATTGGCAGGCAGACAGTGCAAAGCCCCGAATTCCATCAATGCCTGGTTGAATTCCGAAGGGGGATGATGTTGCATGAGTTGGCCTGCTTTATCGGTGAATTCAGCCTTTCCCCGGCTGGTGTCGATGGGGGTTTTGATGCCGAAGATTCTGGATAAAACACGGTACACATTCCCGTCCACCACAGGTGCCGGAAGATCGAAAGAAATGGAAGCGATGGCTGCCGCCGTGTAGTCGCCGATCCCCGGCAGGGACTTTAGTTGTTCCAAATCCTGCGGAAAAACGCCGTGGTATTGCGTGGCCACCACCTTCGCTGTTTTCATCAGGTTGTCGGCACGGTTGTAGTATCCCAGCCCCTGCCACAATTTGTAAACATCGTCTTTTGAGGATTTTGCAAGCGAAAACACGTCCGGATAAGCCTCCAGAAATTTCAGATAATAACTCAGCCCCTGATTGATTCTGGTTTGCTGCAGGATGATCTCTGACAACCAGATGGCATAAGGGTTGCGCGTACGACGCCAGGGTAAATCACGCTTGTTTTTACCGTACCAGATACTCAATAACTCCCAAAAATCTTCCCTCACTGAATGAAAATACTTAATAAAGAAATGATTAGGTCAAAAAAAATCTAAAAATCTTAGCTATTATAAAAAAACTTAGTATTTTTGTCAGCCAAATTAATAAACTATTTATAAATTAATTAAAAAAATAAAATCATGACAAAAGCAGAGATTGTAGCAGACATTGCCAACAAAACAGGAATTGAAAAAGTAGCTGTACAAGCTGTTGTTGAATCTTTCATGGAAAGTGTAAAAGAAACTATGGTAAGCGGTGAGAATGTTTACTTAAGAGGATTCGGAAGCTTTATCATCAAAGAAAGAGCTGAAAAAACCGGCCGCAACATTTCAAAAAACACTACAATCGTTATTCCGGCTCACAAAATCCCCGCCTTCAAACCTGCGAAGTCTTTTGTAAACGAAGTAAAAGAAAACACAAAATAGTTTAAAATTTTAACTGAAATAAAATGCCAAACGGAAAAAAGAGGAAGAGACATAAGATGGCAACCCACAAACGGAAAAAACGTTTGCGGAAAAACAGGCATAAGAAGAAATAAAATTTCTTAGCGTATTAAGAAGCCGGCGCTATGCAGGGCATGGCGTCGGCTTTGTTTTTGCCCCACCAGAACTTGGGTTAGATTAAATTATACTACCTCGTAATTTAGACCCTTACAAGTGCAAAGTTTGATTAAGTAAAACAATATTTTAGTGAACAGAGAATTAGTAATCGATTCGAATGGCACGGAAGTGAATATTGCGCTACTTGAGGACAAGACCCTGGTTGAACTTCACAAAGAACAAAATAACAACGATTTCACGGTAGGAGACGTATTTTTAGGCAAGGTGCACAAAATCATGCCCGGCCTCAATGCAGCTTTTGTGAATGTCGGTTATAAAAAGGATGCATTTCTGCATTACCTCGACCTGGGCCCGCAGGTATTAACCATGAACAACTACGTTCGGTTGATGATGCAGGGTCGCGGTGACAGGATTTCTTACAATAAGTTCAGACCAGAGCCGGATATTGAAAAAACAGGTAAAATTACCAAGGTCCTGAGCCCTGGACAGGAGATCCTGGTTCAGATTGCCAAGGAGCCGATTTCCACCAAAGGACCAAGAATATCGACGGAAATTTCTTTTCCGGGACGATATTTGGTACTGCTTCCATTTTCTGACAAAATTTCCATTTCCCAGAAAATTCGCGGGAACGAGGAAAGAGGCAGGCTGAAACGCCTGATCAAAAGCATAAGGCCGGGAAATTACGGCGTCATCGTCCGTACCGTTGCCGAAAACAAAAAAGTCGCAGAACTGGACGCAGACCTCCGAGACCTGGTCTCCAAATGGGAGAAAATATCCGCTAAGTTACCGCACCTCAAGGCGCCGCAGAAAGTATTAAGCGAGTTGGATCGTACTTCTGCCATATTAAGAGATCTTCTTAACGAATCATTTAACAGCATTTACATTAACGATCCATCGCTGTATGAAGAGATCAAATCCTTCATCTCCCAGATTGCACCCGAAAAAGTAGACATAGTAAAGATCTACAAAGGCCGGGAAGCGATTTTTGAGCATTTCAGCATTGAAAAGCAAATAAGAAATTCTTTTGGTAA
>CAYWBO010000103.1:0-6993 GCA_964456625.1 uncultured Lentimicrobiaceae bacterium
TGATCTGACCTTCGGCGTTTTGCATCAGCAAAGTCCGGCTTCCGTGGATGATCCCTTCGCTGCCGGTTTGTGTCGTGGCGGCCGTCTGTCCGCTTTCCAAACCCAGTCCTTCCGCCTCTACGGCGATGAGTTCCGTTTTCCTGTTGTCGAGATAATGGTAAAAGGCACCTGCCGCATTGCTGCCGCCTCCCACGCAGGCGATGATCTTGTCAGGATAATCACGGCCCGTTTTTTCCTGAAGCTGCTGCTTCATCTCTTCGCTGATCACCGACTGGAAGCGGGCCACCATGTCCGGATAGGGATGCGGGCCCACCACGGAACCGATCAGATAATAGGTGTCTTCCGGATGGTTGATCCAGTCGCGGATGGCTTCGTTGGTAGCGTCTTTCAGCGTTTGGCTTCCTGATAATGCGGGCCGCACTTCGGCGCCCAGCATTTGCATGCGTGCCACGTTAGGAGCCTGCCGTTCCATATCCACTTTTCCCATGTAAACAACACATTGTAAACCCATCAACGCGGTGACAGTGGCCGTGGCCACGCCATGCTGGCCGGCGCCGGTTTCGGCGATGATCCGCTTTTTCCCCAATCGTTGCGCCAGCAGAATCTGGCCGATGGTATTATTGATTTTGTGGGCTCCTGTATGGTTGAGGTCCTCCCGTTTCAGAAAGACATTGGTGTTGTATTTTTCCGATAATCTTTTGGCAAAATAGAGCGGGGTGGGTCTGCCTGCAAAATCCTGCAACAGGCTTTTAAATTCCTTCTGAAAACTTTCAGAACCGATGATTTCGAGATAGTTTTTCCTAAGAAATTCCACATTGGGATACAATAATTCCGGGATAAAGCTACCTCCGAAATCTCCGTAAAATCCTCTTGTGTCAGGCTGATAATTCATTTTTAAAGGCTTTAATTTTTGCAATATTTTTTATTCCCGGTTTGGTTTCAAAACCGCTGTTGATGTCTATTCCGTAGAGCGACGGATGAGAAAAATTCCTGATTTTTTCTGCCAGGGCTGGATGGATGCCGCCGCTCAGCAGGAAAGGTTTTTCGCCGTGATAATGCTGTAAAAGATTCCAGTTAAAGACAATGCCGTTTCCCCCGGCGTTTCTTCCGGCTGCATCGAAAAGAAATAAGCTACAGGCAGCTTCATACGCCTTTAGCTTCTCAAAGTCAAAATCCTGGGTGATATTGCAGGCCTTGATCACCGGAAGACCGTTCTGCTCTATCTTCCCGCAGAATTCCGGCGACTCCTGTCCATGCAGTTGCGCCATGGTGAGTCCGAATTCTTCCTTTTTTTGAAATATGTAATCTGCTGATTTATTGACGAACACCCCCACTTTGGTGATCTTTTCAGGAATGGTCACCTCCGGTACGGTTAGGCAATAACGCGGCGACAGTTCATGAAAGATAAAACCGATAAAATCAGGTTCCAGTTCCGTCAGCCGCGCAATATTTTGTGCGTTGCACATACCGCAGACCTTCAGTTTTAATTCCGGTTTTTGTTCTTTCGCTGTCATGTTAAGCGTTGTTTTTTGATAATAGTTCCACTTCACGGATGAATTTACCGCAGGCTGTTTCCGGGTACAGCTCTCGCATGAACAACTCTCCGATCAGAAATCCGCTGAAACCCGATTTCCGGAGCAGCAGGATATCTTCCGGTTTCTGAATGCCGCTTTCCGCCACTTTGATGGTTTCGGCAGGCAGTATGGAAGCCATTTGGATGGCATGGTCGAAGTTGACTTCGAAGTTTTTCAGATTCCGGTTGTTGATGCCGGCAAGATCGGCCAGGCTGTCATAGCGTTCGAGTTCGGCTTCATCGTAAAACTCCAGCAGCACCTCCATGCCCAGATCATGAGCCAGCAACGTAAACTCGTGAATTTCTTCTTTGGTGAGAATTCCGGCGATCAGCAGGATGGCGTCGGCCCCGATGGATTTGGCTTCGTAGATCTGATAAGGATCGATGATAAAATCTTTGCGCAGGACCGGGCAGTAATTGAATTTCCGGGCCGTTTCCAGGTCTTTGCTGGAACCGCCGAAAAAGTGATGGTCCGTCAGGACCGACAATGCGGAGGCCCCGCCCTGCATGTATCCGATGGACGTCTTCTCTACTTCCGCCTGACCGTTAATAAGGCCTTTGGATGGGGATTTCCGTTTGAATTCTGCGATGATGCCCACTTTGTCTTCCCGGAGCAGATAATGTTTCAGCGACACGCACGGTGAGGGATAGTAAATGCTTTTTTGAAGCAGATCCAGGGGATACAGGCGCTTTCTTTCAGCTGTTTCCTTTCTTTTGTAAGCGACGATTTCTTCTAACAGGTTCATAATAAATGGGATCAGTTTTGAGTGACTTTTTTCAGTGATTCAAAGGCCTTTCCCGAAAGGAGCGACTCACGGGCCAGGGCAACACATTCCTGCAGGCTTTTTTCGGGCTCAAAAACCCGGATAGCCGAAGCGGAATTGGCCAGCACAACGTTGGTTTGGTCTTCGGTAGCCTCGTTTTTCAGAACGGAAACGAAAATCCCGGCGGCTTCCTCCACCGTTTTACCTCCGAAAATGGTTTCCGGGTTCAGGGCTTGCAGGCCCCAGTCTTCGGGTTGCAGCAGCTGCTCGCCCTGCGGGCCGTAGGACTTCACATCCCCCGTAAGGGAGATTTCATCGTAGCCGTCCAGGCTGTGGATGATGTTGAACTGAAAATCCTTCTCATCCTGGAAAAGATAATTGTACAACCGGGCAACTTCCAGGTTGAAAACCCCTACCATCTGATGATTCGGAAAGGAAGGATTTACCAGCGGTCCCAGCATGTTGAAGAAGGTCTTCACGCCCAGCTCGCGCCGGATGGGACCTACGTTTTTCATGGCCGGATGGAACATGGGCGCGTGCATCATGCAGAAATTCGCCGTTTCCAGTTGCTTTTTCAAAACAGATTCATCATTGGTGAAAACGTAGCCGAGATATTCCATCACGTTGGAAGAGCCG
This sequence comes from uncultured Lentimicrobiaceae bacterium, assembly GCA_964456625.1. GTDB lineage: Bacteria > Bacteroidota > Bacteroidia > Bacteroidales > F082 > Sulfidibacterium. The sequence goes on from CAYWBO010000103.1 coordinate 2,974, forward strand.
CAGGCAGACGAAACGCCATAGTTGCCGTGTTTGGCGACTTTGTATCCGGCGCCTGCCACCACAAAAGCCGAAAGTGTGGAGATGTTAAACGTGTCTTTTCCATCGCCGCCGGTGCCGCAGACATCAATGGTGTCATATCCGTTCAGGTCCACTTTCACGCACAGGTCCAGCAAGGCATTTCTGAATCCGCGCAACTCCTCCACCGAGATCTGCCGCATCAGGTAAACGGTCAGAAAAGCAGCTGTCTGCGACGTGTTGTACAATCCCTTTCCGATCCCCGTGAGGACATCGTACGCATCTTTTTCTGTCAGTTGCTTGTTGTCGAATAATTGGTTTAATATTTTTTTCATAATGCCTTTATTTTACTTTTGCTAGAAATCAGAAAATAAATGAATTTTCTATCAACCTACCCCTACACCCCTTCCAAAAGGGGATAATCGGTATTTATTTTCTGATTTCTCATAATTCCTGTTATAAATTCAAAAAGTTATAGATCATGTTTTTGCCTTCGGGCGTCAGGATCGACTCAGGATGAAACTGCAACCCGTAAAGCGGATAACTTTTGTGATGCAGCGACATGATGTTGCCGTCGCTGTCGCGGGAGGTGATGACCAGATCTTCGGGGAAGCTCTTTTCATCGGCCACCCAGCTGTGATAACGGCCGCCCATAAATTCTGCAGGTACACCGTTCAGAACGGGATCTTCGACCGGTTCGCGGTAAATGGGCGTCGAAAGGCCGTGGAAAACATCCTGCAGGTTGAGCAATGTGCCGCCAAACACTTCGGCCATGGCCTGCATGCCCAGGCAAACGCCCAGGATCTTTTTTTCGGGCGCATAGCGCCGGATGACTTCTTTCAGGATTCCGGCTTCGTCGGGCAGGCCCGGCCCCGGTGACAGGACAATGCGATCGTAACGCTCCACTTCCTCTGGTGTGATCTGATCGTTACGGATCACATCGATCTCAAAACCACCGTGCTCCCTGATAAAATGTACCAGGTTGTACGTGAACGAATCGTAGTTGTCGAGGACTAATAATTTTCTCATCTCTAAATTTTTACAGTGTTTCTGCCAGTTTGATGGCTGATTTTAAAGCACCCAGTTTGTTGTTGATTTCCTGCAATTCGCTTTCCGGCACGGAAGAAACCACGATGCCGGCGCCGGCCTGAAAATGCAGCTTGTTGTTTTTGCTCATGAAGCTTCGGATGGTAATCGCGTGGTTCAGGGACCCGTCGAATCCAAGGATGCCGATGGCGCCGCCGTAAAATCCGCGGCTGCGGTTTTCGATCTCATCAATGAGTTCCATGGCTTTGTATTTGGGGGCCCCCGACAAAGTGCCGGCGGGGAAAGTGTCGGCGTAAACCTGAAGTGGTGTTGAATTCGAGTTCAGTGTTGCTTCCACCTCGGAAACCAGATGGATCACATGGCTGTAATACTGGATTTCTTTATAGGTTTTAACAACGACATCTTTCCCGTTGCGGCTCAGATCGTTTCTGGCCAGATCGACCAGCATGGTGTGTTCTGAATTTTCTTTGGGGTCGGCGGCGAGTTTTTCCGCCAACTCTTTGTCGGCTTCATCTTTTCCGGTTCTTCTGAAAGTCCCGGCGATGGGATTGATCACGGCTTTGCCGTGGGTGACTTTCAACTGCGCCTCCGGCGAAGAGCCGAAAAGTTTGAAGTTGCCATAATCGAAGTAGAACAGATAGGGCGAGGGGTTTACGGAACGCAGTGCCCGGTAAACGTTAAATTCGTCACCCCGGAAACCCTGCGAAAAACGCCGCGACAAGACGATCTGAAACACATCACCACGGCGGCAGTGTGTAATACCTTTGCGCACCATTTCCATATACTGGTCTCCCGTGATGTTGGACTCCTCTTCTCCCGTGAGCCGGAAAGTGTAGGACGGAAATTTGTTGATATGCAGCAGGGTTTCGATTTTTTCCATCTGGGATTCTTCTCCCTGAAGCCTGTTTTCCGTGACCAGCAACTCGTTTTTAAAATGATCAAATCGCAACACAAACCGGAAAGCGGTGTAATGCATCAACGGGATCTGTTCTTCTGCCGGGGCCTTCGAATGAAATTCAAGCGTATCAAAATACTGAACCGCATCGTAAGCCGTGTAACCGAAAAACCCGTTGGCGCTTGCCGGAGCTTCATTTTCCTGCTGCAGCTCGAAGCTGGTTATAAACGATTGGAGCTGAGGCATCAGCTCTGTTCTGTTGTTAAGTTCAAGAATCTCCGTAAGACTTCCGCATTGGGTGGTAATCTGGTTATCCTGAAAGCTGAAAGAAGCCAGCGGATCCAGGCAGACGAAGGAATATTTATTTTCATTGCCATGGTAATCAGAGCTTTCAAGCAGAAATGCATGATAAAACTGATCTCTTAAATTCAGGTACAATCCCACGGGAGTGAGGGTATCGGCCAGCATTTTTTTTGTCTTTACGAAAATGGTTTTTTGCTTCATGATTTTTGGATTAAAAAAAAACGGCCTGTCGTGAATTCGACAGACCGCTTGATTTATGTTATTACATAGCAGTGCTACTTCACGTCAGTTTCGGACGAAAAGTGTGCCACCACCAATTTGTATTTCTGTTCATTTTCATATCGCCGCAAAAATAGAGATAAAAATTTATAGAAAGCAAGCATTTTGATTTAAAAAATTATTATTTGTCCTGAGATATCTCTTATTTATCTGAAATACATACTATTAAATGTTCTAAATGTTTTTCACGCTTAACCCCGGACTTCAGTCCCACGCTACGCAGGTGCCAGGTGATTTATCCTGTAGCGATGCCATGCATGGCGTCGCTACAATCAACATTCATAAATTTCAACGATGCCTTTCAAATCCTTAAAAAAGCCTAATTTTGTGGCCGGTAAAAAGATAAGGAAGCAGGTTTATCTAATTTTGAAATTTATTTTTACCTGATTATTTTCATTTATGAAAGCATTTCTTCAGCAAAACAAATGGGTGTTCGGGCTTTATGTTCTTTTGTTTTTCGCCGTAGGCGTGATCCTGCTTTCGTTTTCCAAAGCCGAAATACATCTGACCATCAACCAATATCATTCTGTTTTTTTTAACTGGTTTTTTCGGTTTATGACATTTTTGGGAGGCTGGGGTGTCGTATTTCTGGCGGTCGCTCTTTTGCTGACGAAGGTGCGGAACGGACTGATATTTTTGTCCGGAACCCTGATCACCACACTTTTTGTTCAGGGCCTGAAACATCTTGTTTTTTCGGGGGTCCTGCGCCCGGCCGCTTACTTTCAGCACCTGCATCAGCTGTACCTGGTGCCCGGAGTGGTGGTGCATTTTTACGACAGTTTTCCCTCGGGACATACGGCCAGTGCTTTCGGTTATTTTATCATTCTGATCTTTCTGAGTAAAAAATCCTGGCTGAAAGTTGTGTGGCTTCTCCTGGCCTGTCTGATCGGTTTTTCAAGGATCTACCTCTCGCAGCACTTTCTGATCGATGTGGAATTCGGCTCACTGGTGGGCGTTATCTCCATGACGATCCCGATTCTCTGGTTTGAAAAAAGATATCCCGATAAGTTAAATGATCCATTGTTTCACAGGAAAAAACATGAATAAAAAAACATTAACCCTATTGCTCATTGCTGTGGTGGGAGCGCTTTTGTTTATTCCCAATCTGGGCATTGTGCATCTGTTCGACTGGGACGAGATCAACTTTGCCGAGTCGGCACGCGAAATGTTGCTCACGCACAATTATCTCACCGTTCAGATCAACTTCCTTCCTTTTTGGGAAAAACCACCGCTGTTTATCTGGATGCAGGTGCTGGCCATGAAGGCCTTCGGCATCAATGCGTTTGCGGCGCGGTTCCCGAACGCGATGGTGGGCATTGCCACGCTGATCACGTTGTATCTGATCGGTGAAAAACTCTTCAGTCACAAATTCGGCCTGCTGTGGGCACTGGTATACGCCGGTTCCATTTTGCCGCAGATGTATTTTCATTCGGGCATCATCGATCCCTGGTTCAACCTTTTTATTTTCCTTGGGATCTACT
>CAYWBO010000104.1:0-6955 GCA_964456625.1 uncultured Lentimicrobiaceae bacterium
TCCCAGCGACGCCATGGCAAAGATCATCCCCACGGCACCCATGGCGGGAACTTTCGCCCAAAGGCCTCCCATCTGATGAATATCTCGTGTATGCGTGCGTTCTGCCAGTTGCCCCGCCATGATAAACAAAGCCCCGGTGCTGATGCCGTGCGCCAGCATCTGCATTACAACGCCTTCATAAGCCAGTTGATTAAAGGCAAAGACGCCCAGCATCACAAATCCCATGTGGCTGACACTGGTATAAGCGACGAGCCGTTTGAGATCGGTTTGGGCAAACGCCAGTTTGGCGCCGTAGAGAATTCCGATAACGCCCAAGATCATGCCCGCCGGGGCAAAGCTGTGGGCCGCAGACGGAAACAACGGCACCGCAAACCGGATCAGTCCGTAAGCGCCTGTCTTCAGCAGCAACGCTGCCAGAATCAGACTTCCCGCTGTCGGCGCCTGCGAGTGCGCATCCGGCAACCAGGTATGCAACGGCACCACCGGCAGTTTCACCAGGAAGGCTGAAAGGAATCCCAGCATCAGCAGGAATTCCATGGGCTTTGACATTTTGGTTCCCATCAGCTGGAAATAATCAAATGTGTAAACCCCGGTGGTCCTGCCATGGATAAAATACAAAACCAGGATGGAAATGAACATCAAAAGTCCGCTGGCCTGGGTGTAAAGGAAAAACTTGTAAGCGGCAGCGGTCCGGTTTTCGTGACCCCAGATGCCGATCAAAAAATACATCGGCACCAGCATCAGTTCCCAGAAGAAATAGAACAGGAACAGGTCCATGGAAAGGAAAACACCCACAATGCCCGACATGATCAACAGCAGGTTGAAATGGAAAAACCCGACCTTTGTGTTGATCTCTTTCCAGGAAATGATCACCGAAACCATGCCCAGGAAAAACGACAGGAACAGCAGCAACAGGCTGAGTCCGTCCAGCGCCAGGTGCAGGTTGATGCCGAAGGCCGGGATCCAGGAAAGGTTGATATCCACCAGCCATTTCGCGTGGGTGGTAACCGCCTGCACCGCTTCGGGGATGATCAGGATCAGATCCAGGCCCAGCGCCAGCAAAGAAATGATGCGCGGCCAGAGGGAATTCCACCTTCCGGTGATCCAGGCCAGAAAAGCCCCGATGAGTAATATTATGAGAAGATCTATCAGTATCATCTGTAAATCATATAAGTGAGTATCATAGCAATCCCGATGGCAAACGACATCAGATACCATCGCAGTTTCCCGTTTTGCGTGAGGCTCATCATCCGGTTGCCGAACAGCGTCAGTTTGGTGACGCCCACATTAAACCAGTTCACAAAATCATTTTTATCTATTTCCGAGAGCCAGACAACCGGTCTTACAAGCACCACATCAAAGAGTCTGTCGAAATCCCAACCTCTGTAGAAAAATCCGTACAGTGCGTTTTCTTCCAACCGTTCGACCACCGAACGTTTTTTGATGTAAAAGACATAGGCCACGTATACTCCGATCAGGACAATGGCGGCCGAGATCAGCTCAAACATCACTTCCAGGCTGTCCGGTTTGTGCAGGGTAACGGCAGGCAACACGTAATGAAGCAAATTGGAGAACGGATGGAAGTTAGCCCATGATTCCGGCAGCTCTACAAAACCGCCTATCACAGACAAGACCCCGAGAACAATCAATGGGATCAGAATGAGTTTTCCTACCTTCAGCGAAGGCTCTGTTTTCGCATCGCCATAGAAAGTAACAAAGACCATGCGGAACGAATAAAGTGCCGTCAGCAGCGCTCCCACGATCCCGGCAGCCCATAACCAACCGCTTCCTGACTGTGAAGAAAACGAATACCAGAGGATCTGGTCCTTGCTGTAGAATCCGGCCGTTACCAACGGCAACGCCGCCAGCGAGGCAGAAGCCACCAGGTAGGTGATGAATACCACCGGCATTTTCTTTCGCAGCCCGCCCATTTTAAAGATGCTGTGTTCCTCATCCAAAGCCAGGATGATGGCTCCGGCACCGAGGAAGAGCAGGGCTTTAAAGAAAGCATGGATCATAAAATGAAAAACCGCAGCCGACCAGGCGCCTACGCCCAGCGCCAGAAACATATAACCGATCTGGCTGATGGTGGAATAGGCCAGAATTCTTTTGATGTCGTGTTGTGCCAGGGCGCTGAAACCGGCCAGCAACAGTGTCAAAGCACCGATAACGGCCACCGCGGTCTGGACGATCGGGGCCAGCGCAAACAACACATGGGTCCGCGCAATCAGGTAAACGCCGGCGGTCACCATCGTGGCCGCATGGATCAACGCGCTGACGGGTGAAGGACCGGCCATGGCATCCGGCAGCCAGGATTGCAACGGCAACTGCGCCGATTTTCCCAACGCACCGCCCAGCAGTAACGCCGCCGTGACGGTGGCAATGGTCGAACCGGAAGTCCATTTTGCGGGTGCCATCTGCAGGATCTGAGGAATGTTCAGCGTTCCGAAATTCAGGAACAGGAGGAAGATCCCCAGCAGCATCGCCGTATCACCGATACGGGTATAAATAAAAGCCTTCCGCGCAGCGTATCCGTTTTCCGGTTTCTTATACCAGAACCCAATCAGCAGGTAGCTGCACAAACCAACGCCTTCCCAGCCCATATACATCACCAAAATATTATTGGCAAGCACCAGGATCAGCATGGAGCTGACAAAAAGGTTCATGTAGGCGAAAAACTTCGAAAAGCTCTCGTCACCAGCCATAAATTCGATGGAATACAGGTGGATCAGGAATCCGACAAAGGTGATGACAAAACAGAAAACCAGCGACAGCGCATCCAGGCTGAACGAAATATTGACATTCAGTGTTCCGGTGCTGATCCATTGCCAGAGATTGACCGTATACGATTTGATTTCCGGCAAACCGCTCAGGTAGCGGGCGGCAACGAGAAATGTCAGCAGCGCAGAAATACCCAGGGCACCGGTTCCGATATAGCCTGCCGTTTTCCCGCGCATCCTGGAACCAAAAAGGCCCAGTATCAAAAAGCTTAAAAGCGGGATGGCAGGGATAAGTCCGATGTACGTTGTCATTGCCTTTTAGTTTTGGTCCTTTAATTTGTTTATCGCGTCCACATCCAGGGTTTTATAATGATGGTAAACCTGAAGGATCAGTGCCAGTCCGATGGACACCTCCACGGCAGCGACGGCCAGAATGAAGATGAACATCACCTGTCCGTCGGGCTCACCCCAGTGCGTTCCGGCAATGATAAAAACCAGTCCGGCGCTGTTGAGCATAATTTCGATGGACATGAGCATAAAGAGGATGTTTCGTCGCACGAGCAATCCCACAAGTCCCACCAGGAAAAGGATTCCGGCGAACATCAACATAAGTTCCATGGGTACTGTCAGCATAGTTTTATTTTTTTTCCAGAAAGCGGTGCAACACTTTCTTCTTTTGACTTCCTAAATGAAAAGCCCCGATCACACCTGCCATCAGCAGGATGGCAGCTATTTCCACCGCCAGCAGATAGGTCGTGAAAATGGAAATTCCCACCTGCTTGGGATGGATCATATCTGTGCCAACCGGTAGCGCCTGCACATTTTTTGTGGCCAAAAACAGGTCGAGCAACAAAATTGCAGCCAGAATGGCCGGAACGATCCACATGCTGGGATGCAACCACTTTTTCTCCGTTTTCTTTTCAAGTCCTACATTCAGCATCATGGTCACAAAAATGAAAAGTACCATGATGGCACCGGCGTAGATGATGACCTCCAAAGCCGCAATAAAAGGGGCTTGCAGCAAGTAGAAAATTACCGAAATCGACAGCAATGACAAAATCAGATAGAGCAATGCATGAATGGCATTCCTCCTTGAGATGGCCAAAACCGTAGTCGTAAGTGCTACCGCTGCTGCTATGTAAAAAAATAGGTTCATTATTCCTGTATTATGGCATCAAATCATGCACGTCGACGGGCTTTTCTTCGTTCTCTCCTTCGCCTTTTCCCTTCACGCCCATGTCGACACCTGCCTGTTTATAAAAATTATAATCGTGATATTTTCCCTGTCCGTTGATCATTAAATGTTCCTTTTCGTAAACCAAATTCTGGCGATTGTATTCGCCCATTTCAGTATCCGGGATCAGCTGAATGGCGTAAGTCGGGCAGGCTTCTTCGCAAAAGCCGCAGAAGATGCATCTCGAAAAATTGATCCTGAAAAATTCGGGATAACGCCTGCCGTTTTCGTCTTCGGTAGCCTGAAGCGAAATGCAGTCCACCGGGCAGGCAGCGGCACAAAGATTACAGGCCACGCACCTTTCGTTCATATCCGCATCCCGGGTCAGCACAATCCTTCCCCGGTAACGGGGCGCCAGATATGGTTTTACCTCGGGATACTCCACCGTTTCCGCCTTGTGGAAGAGGTGAAGGAAAGTCAACCAGATTGTTTGAAGTATACTGAACATAATCCTTGTTTTAGTTCATTAAACGTTATTTTACAAATATCAGGATCGCTCCTGTAACCAATAAGTTAAGCAGTGCCAGCGGAAGCAGGACTTTCCATCCGAACTTCATCAGCTGGTCGTAGCGAGGCCTGGGCAACGCGGCTCGCAGCAGGATAAAAACGCCGATGAAGAAAAACGTTTTGATCATCATCCAGACAAACGGCGGCAGGAACGACGGTCCCAGCCAGCCGCCAAAGAATAGTGTTGCGATGAGGGCCGATACCAATGTGATCCCCAGATATTCGCCCACGAAAAACATCCCGAACTTCATCCCGGAATATTCCGAATGATATCCGGCTACCAGTTCCCCTTCTGCTTCGGGAATATCGAACGGAAGCCGGTGCGTTTCGGCCACGCCGGCAATGAAAAACACCACGAAACCGATGATCTGCGGAAGGATAAACCAGCCGCCTTTCTGCGCTTCCACGATGGTATTCAGATTAAAGCTATCGGCCATCATGACCACGCCCATGAGTGAAAGCCCCATAAACACTTCATACGTCAGCATTTGTGCCGAGGCACGCATGGCACCTATCAAAGCATATTTGTTGTTGGAAGCCCAGCCGCCCAGCACGATACTGTATACGCCCAGTGACGAATTCCCCAGGAAAAACAAGATCCCGATGTTGGAATTGAAGACCGAGAAATGCGGTCCGAAAGGAATTACGGCGTAAGTCAGCAGGATCGTGAATACCACGATTCCGGGGGCCAGCACAAACACCGGTTTGTCGGCAAACGGCGGGATCCAGTCTTCTTTGAAGAACAATTTGATCATATCCGCCAGCACCTGGGCCAATCCCAACGGACCCACCCGGTTCGGCCCCAGCCGGTCCTGCCAGAAGGAAAGCAGCCTCCGCTCCAGCCATATCAATCCGGGGGCAATGGTCAATGCCAGCACAAGCACTCCTATTATAATCAATATGTGATCCATCATCAGCTATTTATTTTTTCAAACCGGCCGTAACCCGGCAATTCTGTATAAGGCATCCCCGGCAAATTCCTGGCAAGTCCCGCCATGCCTTTTTGCAGACTGTTTTCAATTTTTACTTTGATTTTTAATTTACCATCATCTATTTCGAGTTGTACTAAATCCTCATCACTCACTCCAATTAATTTCGCGTCTTCCGGATTCAAATAAACAAACGGTTCTTTGATGCGTTTTGCCAGTGCTGGTGCGACAGCGCTCAATTCTTCGCTTCCGAATATCTGATACACCGGGACGATTTGCCAGTCTTTTTCATGATACGCTCCGGATTTTTTTGGCCCTTTGAAATAGTCAACACCGCTTTTTTCGGAAGGTTCTATCAGCCGGATACCGGGATCGCCGCCCTTCATGGAACCGTTAGGTTCATCCAGGTAACTGTAAAGCGCCTGCACCGAATTCCAGCCCGGTGACCAGTAAAACGGAGTCAGGGAAGATGCCGGTTTTTCCGGTTGCCCTTCCATACTGAAAGCCAACGGAGAATCTTCATCCTGTAACACCCCCGACTCACTGACGGCCCGTTTTGCATTTATAGAAGTCCGCCCGCTGTATCTAAAGGTTTGTCTCGGAACCTTTTCATTCAGCATCCTGAAATCAGCATTGGGCAGATAGGTTTTCAGCTTTTCGAAAACAGGATGTTCACTTGCCAGAGAGGCCACCACATCGTCAAACCGTTTCCAGTTCGCCTCTTGTTTTTGTTCTTTGATCCGGATCATTTCTCCAATCCAACGCCAGCTTTCCACTACCGGTTCCTTTTCCAGCAACGCCTTATAAAACCGCTGGGCACGGCCCTCGTGATTCACCAGCGTGCCTTCGGCTTCCGCAAAAGCGGCAGCAGGCAGCAACACATCAGCCTGTTGTGCCGTTGAATTCATGAGGTGGTCAAGCACAATCACCTTTTTGCTTTTGGCAAATAAAGCATCCGCCGATTGTTTTGAAGCCCTGCAGTACAGATCGTTTTCAAGAATAACCAGCGTATCGATTTCTTTCAAAGCCATGATTTCATCCAACGATTTTCCGGGCATCATGGCCAGACCCATACTGTTGGCTTCCGGCAGCACCATGCTAAGCTGGCCGTTTTTGTTGACGGAGGTCAATGCCTTCACCAGGTTTAGCGCGGCATAGACTACAGATTCGTCACCGGAATGAATGCCCGAAACGATGAGTGGATTTTTTGCATTTTTCAGTGTATCAGCAATTTTTTCAGCCAGCTTCTGATGCTCCTTATTCAGGTCTGAAGGAACCGGAGCGTTTTTATCAAGGATTGAAGCCACTGCATTTCCCAGATCTGCAATTCCATCATAAGAAGCCCTGAAAGTATCTTCGGCGATTTCATCCAGACTGTCTTTGAAAGGCGTCATAACAAACAACGGACTTCTTTCATCCTGGGCCAGTTCTCGCAACGGCGCATCATTCCAGGAAGGAATGCCTTTTTCGGCGGCCTCCTTAAATGATTTGTTGCGGACGGCCTGCCGCAGTGCCAGTGCTACCATGGGAGCCGTATTCACCAGATCTTCACCAATAACAACAAC
>CAYWBO010000105.1:0-6906 GCA_964456625.1 uncultured Lentimicrobiaceae bacterium
AGCCAAAGCAGAAATATTACAACATAATAAAAGGGTCTCATAATCCACATGTGGATAAGGTCCCAGTGGGCGGGCCAATTTACAGCCACAACAGATAAAATGAAAATACGTAGAATATTTTCCAGGTGGATGACAACAATCCCAACAGGAATATACCAGAGTTTGCGTTTCCAGGGGCCCGGAAAGAGGATCATCAAGGCAAGCCACTCGTACATTTGCTTGAGACCGGAGCAGCTTTTTTCCACGGCAACATATGCCCCATTGGAGAAATAAAGCGTATTGTGTCCGGTTTGAATCGCGTATCCCGCCACATGATTTACCAGCCATGAAGCAGGAAGATAAACCTGATGAGCGATGAACTCCTGCAATTCTGCAAAAGAAGTATATCGGCTTAGAAAATGATCCAGCCCCCCTTTCCACCATAATAGGTGAAAACCATAAATGATTACAGCAAACAGGAAAACATCCTGCAGAAATTTTAGTTTCTGTAATTTTAAATTATTGGTAAATAGATAAAATGGTTTTCTCGGTTTCATAAATTTGGCCAAAATAGTTTGCTTTGCAAGATTAAGGATATAATTTTAGGTTCACAAATCGATTGCTTATTTTGTATATATTGACATTTGACATAGAAGAATGGTATCACCTATACAAGCATCCTGAAAAGTTCTTATCAGAACACAGGAAAGCTTACCGTTTTTCTCTTGAAAAAGAAACCATTAAGATTTTCCATATACTGGAGGAGAAAAACCTAAAAGCAACTTTCTTCTGGTTGGGTGAAGAAGCAAAAAAATATCCATCATTATTGCGGGAGTTGAACAATGGAGGACATGAAATCGGGGTCCATTCTTTTTCCCATGCAAAAATCGGAGAGACCAGCCGAAATATTTTCAGGTTCAATACAGAAAGGGCAGTAAAAACGATAGAGGACATTACCGGCGAAAAGGTAAAAAGCTATCGCGCTCCGGTCTTTTCACTGGCGGAAGGCAATCTTTGGGCGCTGGAAATTTTAAAAGAACTAGGAATCGAATATGATAGCTCCACAGTGATTAAAAGATATATCGGATCTCGCTCAATTCCTTCCGCTCCTTTTCTGATCCGAAATCAGGGGATTATCATGAAAGAATTTCCTGTTTCCTCCTTTTCTTTGCTGGGGCTTGATTTTAAATATGGCAGCGGTTACTTTCGCATTTCCCCGTATAAATCCCTGAATCATAAATTAACAACATCGCCTTATGTGATGAGTTATTTTCACCCACGGGACTTTGATAAGTCCATTCACAGAAAAATAGAGATTAGTCCTTATTTGAAAATGAAATACAGAATTGGAACGCAACGTGCGCTTCATAATTTGATCAAATTATCAGGAAAGACATCCTGGACCTCCGTCCGGGAAGCTGCCGAGAAGGTGGATTGGGATAAGGCTGATATTTTGGAATTCTAGATCTCTATCCTTATAAACCCTATCGGGACCAGTATATTAAACTTTCTTATCTTCCCGGCGATCCGGTCATATCTGAAGCGTTTTGGATCCCCGAAGCCACTTCCGGGATAATCCCGAGCTTCACATAAGCAGGTCGCATAAAGGTCTTTAACTTTTTCAGATTCCCTGCAAAAGCGGAAGCGCCAATGATGGAAATGGTTCCGCAAATCATCAAAGTCAGCGGCGCACCGATACTCTTGGCCAGGGCACCGGCAATCAGACTTCCAAAGGGGGCCGTTCCCACAAAAGCCATCATGTAAATACTCATCACCCGGCCTCTCTTGTCGTCATCGACCAGGGTTTGGATAATGGTATTGCTGGAGGCCATCTGCATAATCATTCCAAATCCCACAAACAACATTAGAAAAATAGAAACCGCCTCTATCCGAGAGAAGGAAAACGCAATCAGCCCGGCTCCGAAGATCGCTGCAGAAGCAGGAATCACCTTTTCAAGTCCCAAAACACTTTTACGGGAGGCCAGATACAAAGCGCCTCCCAAAGCCCCGATCCCGGCCGCCCCCATCAGGAATCCGAAGGTGTGAGAGTCGCCGTGCAGCACTGATTTCGCAAAGATGGGCATCAGAACGGTGTAAGGCATTCCCACCAAACTTATCAATCCCAACAGTAAAATAATGGCCCTGATGGGTGGAAATCTAAAGGCGTAATTGAAGCCTTCTTTCAGTCCCTTGAGGACCTGTTGATTCTGAACGGCTTTCGTGACAGGGTGAACAACCATCATCAGCAGGGAAACAATCACGAACAGATAGCTGATGGCGTTGATCAGAAAACAAACACCTTCGTTGGTCACGGCAATCAAAACACCAGCCAGCAATGGACCAATGAGGCGGGCCAGGTTCACCATGGAAGAATTCAAAGCAATGGCATTCGCCAGATCTTCGCGGCGATCCACCATCTGAATCATAAAGGCTTGTCGTGTGGGCATATCGAAAGCGTTGATGGCGCCCAGGAAGATACTCAGCAATATAATTTCCCAGACCTGTAGGTGTCCACTGAAATACAAAACGGTCATGGCAACCGCCTGGATCGTAAATGAAGTTTGTGTTCCCAGCAAAAGGCGGTACTTATTCCAACGATCGCTGACTACCCCTCCGAAAGGAGCCAGCAGGAAAGTGGGAATTTGTCCTGCAAAGCTCACCAGTCCCAGCATGACAGGGTCCTTGGTCATATCATATACCAGCCATGGGAGCGCAATTCGCTGCATCCAGGTCCCTATCAGCGATAGGCTTTGTCCCATGAAAAACAGGCGGAAATTTCTATATTGAAGCGAACGGAAAACCTCTTTCAAACTGCTTCTTTTACCGTTCCTTCCTGAATTCTTCATAATCTGTGATTGCGATTTTCCCGGACGTTTAAGTGTCACAAAATTACAAAGAATCCAGAATTAAGAACTTTTGAACGGCATTTCGTTTACCCGATTGGTCGATTGTTTTCCCCTGTTAATCAAGTTCTATATTTTGAGCTTTAACTATGACTTTTACGCGGTGACAAATCAAACGGAACCACCACTTTCAGACTAATATCTCTTCCCATATTAAAGATCCCCCGCTGAATCCCTCTGGGGACATTGGGATTGTCGAAATATTTCAAACGACTCATGTTCGACTGGTAGTTGATATTGGCCAGATTGGTTCCCTCGAGAAAGATTTCCAAAACACGATGCCCTTTCTTGTTGACGATATTACCTCCCAATCCGGCACTGATCAGGTTATATCCACCTGTATAGGTTTCCGTGCTGTATGCAGCGAAATAGCGATTCTGAGGATTGAAATGATCAAATCCGACAAACAGATATAGGTTTCTGAAGCTTCCCAACCCTTTCACCGAGGTGGCCCGCAATTCCGAATGCAAATGCATGGGAGGAATAAACGGCAAATATTTCAGGCTGTCAGGCTCGTTTCCCCCATTCCCGAGATTTGTACCATAGGTCAGGCTGAGCGAGTTTCGAAACTGAAGCCAGGAGACAGGGTTAATGTTCAAAGAAAAATCTCCGCCATTGATACGTGCGGCATTCTGTACATAAGTAAATCGGTTGTATTGACCAGTGGGATTGGGTGTTCCGTTAGCGTTCACTCTTTCGGGATTTCCATTTGCATCTAATATTTGTTCCTGATAAATATAGTTTTGGAGGCTGTTATTAAACAAATCCACAGTGGCCGAAAGATAAGGAAGAGTAAGCGTAAACCCTAAATCGGCTTGTAAGCTGAATTCCGGTTTGAAATGCGTGTCCCCTACATGGTATATCTGTGAACCCGGATCAGGGCCGTTGGCTGATAATTCAGCAATGTTCGGTGCCCTGAATCCCCTTGCAATGTTTGCCTTTATCAGAAATTGATGTGAGAAATTGTAGGTGGCGCCAAAACTGCCTGTTGCTCCCGAAAATGTTTTTTGTAACGGACTAAATTGTTCTATCACATTGGGCGCTTCGGCCGGATTGGACCCTTTGTAAAGCGTCGGGAAATATTGAACTGTAGTGTCAACATAAGCTGCCATAGATTTTATGGAACGCCCGTCGTACCTGGCCCCGAAAGAAAGGTTCAACTTTCCGAAACTCTTTTTTGTAATGAAGAATCCCCCGATGTCGAACTCATGATAAGCCGGTATGGGAAAATCGGTGCAGGCACCCAAAGCATTTTTTTGATACAGGCCATTTATACCAAAGGTAGTCTCGTATCCTTTTCCCGGATTAAAGTTGTATTTGACATCATAGGTGTAAGTGGTTAATTCCAGATTTAATCCGGGTACTGTTGGTGCCTGCGGATGCGTATATTCCCTCCGGTGGCTGTATTGATAACCAAGATTTACGATCAGATTTCCCTTTCCGAGATTAAAATTGCTGTTGTCATAGATGCGGTAAAACTGAACATGTTGATGCAGGGTTGGGATGGCATACGAGTTCAGTACCGATTCAGGGACGATAGGACGATACGTATCCGCATCTGTGATTTGATAAGTAAACTTCCGGGTCAGTGAATCACGACTTCCGTCAGGAATGTCCTGCAAATCATCATACAGAGAGGCGTTCAGGTACGAATAGCCCCAGGATTTATTGATGCCGACCATAGCCCGTGCATCTCTTTCTTTGAAACCGGTGGCATAGACCCGGCCGTCATGACGGTTCTGATAGTTTTTGGCCTCCTTATGAGAAATGACCGTCCCCCAGACCAGGCCGTGGTGATTTCCCTGTAGCTTAATAGAGCCGTTGATCAATCCATTATTTGTGCCATAAACTCCCGTTACCGATCCCAAGATCTTGCCATCGGGAACCGGCGGTGCAGTAAGCAGGTTGATCACACCGGCTATCGCATCCGAACCGTAGCTTAAACTGGCCGGGCCTTTGATGATTTCCACACGGTTAATCGAGTTTTGATCCACTTCAATCCCATGCTCATCACCCCATTGCTGGCCTTCTTGCCGGATACCGTCTTCAAGCGTGACCACGCTGTTATAACCTAAGCCGTGAATGAACGGTTTAGAAATGTTCGGGCCGGTGGTAACGGCACTGATCCCCGGCAGATTGGCAATCTCAGCAATAATATTACCTGCCGTTGAATGCTGGTTGATATAAACGTTATTCACGGCAACCAAAGGCACCGGATCTATTTTTATTTGCGTGGCTTTACTTACTCCTGTCACCACAACTTCATTCATTTCATCTGCCGATTCGCTGATCGAGAAGTTGGCCGTATGAGTCGCACTTAAATCTATTTTTCTGGAGATGGTTTGATAACCGACGTAACTCACTTCAATCATAGCTGCTGACCTGGGAAGGCCGTCTATATAATAGTGTCCTTGGGTGTCGGTAACCCCGCCGATTTTCAGATCCGGAAAATAGAGGTCGACGCCAATTAACGGAGTTCCGGAAGATTTGTCTGTCACGGTGCCTTGTAAATAGGTTTTTCCATTGGTTGTATCATTCTCGGCGAAAAGCGGGTAAAATATATTTGTTATCAATAGGAATAGGATTATTCTTTTTATCATAATGACTGGAAATTGAAAAATAAAACATGTTTTGTGTAAATAAAATTTCACCTGTTGTAATCGAATAGCGCCGGATTCAGTATTTCTTTGCCGGAGGAATTTGAAAATTCGTATTCCTCTCCTGATCAGCGCATTGGATTCTGATATAGATCTGTTATGCAAATTTTAATGTATTCTGTTTCCTCAATTTGAGGTAGCGTACTTTCATTAAAAAGTTTGCGGAACAACAGGTGTCATAGGGAATCCTATGAAAGAAAAGTCAGATGATGGTGGGTGGGCCCCGATGTTTGTAGTAGTAAAAGACAGTACTTGTTAGTCTGTCGATGATTTGAGGGGAGGTTATAAATACACCGGGTAAATGAACTGAATAAGGAAGCGGATCCTTATCCACAAAATGTACCAGCTGATATTCACAAATGTAACAAGGTGGATGGTAATGGGTTAAGGTAGATTTGGGAAGTGGGTTACGCAGCGTAAGGTCATCCAGACTGTGAAAGTGGAAAGCTTTTACAGCATAAGGACCTAGAAATAATAGCAGGAAAAGTATCTGCCCATATTTCCTGAGGGTTAGATGGCGCCTTTTATTTTTTGTCGAGATTAACATGTACTTTGTATCGCCTCTTTTCGTCCTTACTATTCAAATGCTTTTCAGGAACCAAAAATATCAATTATAAAGGTACTTCATTGCCTTTATAAAAATTTTAACATTTAATTAAAAAATTGATTTTAATATGTTTAAAATGATATTGTTAATTTACACAGGATTATTTTCTTCCGTAATCGGCAGGAATCTCTCCCCAGAGATGGGTTTCCCACTTTAAAATGGGGATATTTCCGATATCATTTTCCTTCAGCCACTTCTGGGCGTTAAGGACTGCTTTAAGCAGTGGTTCGTTTTTTTTGTTCCATTCCAATTTCGTATTTACCTGTTTCTTCTTGATCCAGGAAATGGCGGTTCTGGAATCGGAATAAATCGGCATGCTGAGCTTATTCTTTTTCAGCCAGGCAAGTCCCAGGACGATGGCAAGAAATTCACCAAGGTTCACCGTTCCTTCGTCATAGGGCCCGCGATCGAAAATTTCAGTACCGGTATCGGTATAAACGCCTCTGAATTCCAGAATCCCCGGATTTCCTTTGCAGGCAGCATCCACCGAAAGGCTGTTCAGGATGGGCTTTTTATCCGTTTTCAACTCCAGCAGATTCTTTTTTCCTTTCAATTCCCTGATGCTTTCGTAGGATTGCCTGAAAGCACTTTCCGCTTCTTCCCTGGAAGCAAAAGATTTATACTGGGCATGATCGAAACCTGTCACCTGTTTTTTGCAGTCTTCCCACGAGGTATAAATCCCCGGTTTGATACCGCGCCATACCACGTAATATTTTTGTCCCGTTTTTTTCGACATAGTGCAAAAATACAACCTTAGCGG
>CAYWBO010000106.1:0-6701 GCA_964456625.1 uncultured Lentimicrobiaceae bacterium
ATTTTCTTGATCTCCCTTTGTTCCAGAATCATTTTTGCCATGCAGCGACTGTTCTTAATTTCCCCATACTGACGAAAGATCCGATTCAATTCATCCTCGGAATAAGTGTTGACAACATCCGAAGCACTTTTACCCTGATTCTTCATCATACGCATATCCAACGGTCCGTTGAAGCGCGTGGAGAAACCTCTTTCAGGCTCATCAAACTGGTAAGAACTTACTCCGAGATCAGCAAGAATCCCGTCAACCGGCACTTTATCGTAAAACGTCAGGAAATTTTTTAGGTACCGGAAATTCTGATCTACAAACTGCAACCGGTCGTCATCAGGCAGGTTGGAAGCCGCGTCAGGATCCTGGTCAAAAGCAACCAAACTGCCATCGGAACCAAGATGCTGCAGAATTAGCCGCGAATGGCCACCGCCACCGAAAGTGGCATCAACATAAACTCCTTCCGGAGAGATCTTAAGCCCCTCCACACTTTGATGAAGCAATACCGGATTGTGATACATTTTTGTCATTCAGTTTCAAACTCACCCATAACTTCTTCAGCAAGGTTTGCAAAGTCATCCGGGTTGTAATCCACGGCAGCTTCATAAACCTCTTTATCCCAGATTTCAATTCTGTTTACAACTGATGTGAGTACGATCTGCTTCTTGATTCCGCAATAGCTAAGGAGGTCTTTGGGGAGCAACAACCTTCCATTACCATCCATCTCGACCGGCTTGACACCAGCCATAAACTTGGTAACAAAATCTGCGTTTTTCTTTTTAAACATATTCAGCTTGCTGACCATGGCACTCTCCTGTTTCCACTGCTCAAGCGTGAAAAGTTCAAGACACTTTTTGAAAATGCTCCGCTTCAGTACAAAGCCGTTTTTCACCTCTTCACCCAACTGGGCTTTGTAAGGTGCTGGAAACATGAATCTCCCCTTGGCATCAATTTTGACTTCGTATGTTCCTAAAACGTTGAGCATTAAATGGCGCTTTTATGGCTCAAATATACATTTTATTTACCACATTTTGACATTATTTACCACAATTTACCACATTGTTGAAAAATAATCACGTTTTTTTAATCGTTTTTCGCATTAGAAAGCCTGTATCTTGCTGGATTTCAAACCAAAAATGAAGCGGGTATTTTCAGAGCCGGATTTATCAACAAATTCCCACCCTGAAATTTGTTAATAACTCCGATTAGGCCCTTTTGCCTGAAAGAATCCGTTTCTATCTAACTATAAATTCCTTAGTTTTGTGATGAAAAAACAGAGGAAAGATGCAGGAAAACAAACTGCCCGAAGGGAATTTTACTCCGGAATACATTAACATCAAGGAAATTATCGGAAACAAGAGTCCGAAACTTCGGAAAGCGTTGCCCGGATTTATCATCCGGTATTTGCGGCATATCATACACGAAGACGAGCTGAATGATTTTCTGAAACAGTACGGGCATCTTACCGGACTGGCTTTTATCGACGGCGTGCTGGAGTTTATGAATACCAGGGTAGAGGTAATTGGACTGGAGAACATTCCGGTAGACAAAAGAGCCATCATCGCTTCCAACCATCCGTTGGGAGGTCTGGACGGCCTGGCATTGATGGGAACGGTGGGAAAAAAGAGAAAAGACATCGTCTTTCCGGTTAACGACATCCTGATGAATGTGAAAAATCTGGAACCCTTGTTCATCCCTATCAACAAGCACGGATCGAATACAGAAAACATCCAGATCATCAACAACACCTTTGCTTCGGATAAAATAATCTGCTATTTCCCATTCGGCCTGGTTTCCAGAAAAAAGAAAGGGATCATAAAAGACCTGGTGTGGCATCCTACCTTCATCACCAAAGCAAAACGGTTCAAACGAGATGTCATCCCGACTTTCATCAGCGGGCGCAACACCAATTTCTTTTACAACCTTGCCAATCTCCGGGGGTTTTTAAAGATCAAAACCAACATTGAGATGCTGTACCTGGTAGATGAGTTTCACAAGCAGAAAAACAAGACCATCACCATCACTTTTGGCAAGCCCGTCCCTTATCGAACCTTCGACAAAAGAAAGTCTCCTCCCCAATGGGCCAATACGATGCGGGATTATATTTATTTACTTAAAGATAACCCGAATCAGGAATTTATTACAGATTGATTATTGTATATTTGTCAAAAGAAATAGTATATATGGATAAAATTGTTTCGCCCGTTGCTAAAGAAATTCTGGTCGCAGAGCTGACCAAAGACAAACTTTTACGGTTCACAAATAACAAAAGCAACGAGATTTATATCATCACAGCTGAGGACTCTCCAAATGTGATGCAGGAAATCGGCCGTTTACGGGAAGTAACTTTTCGTGATGCCGGCGGCGGCACAGGAAAAAGCACGGATATTGACGAATACGATCTGGGTGACAATGGGTTTAAGCAAATGATTGTCTGGGATCCGGAAGAACAGCAAATTGTAGGAGGTTACCGTTATATCGACTGCGGCAAACTCCCGGTTGTTGATGGTGTTGTAGCATCACCCACCTCAAGACTTTTTTCTTATTCGAAAACATTTATCGATGAATATTTGCCCCACACGATCGAATTGGGCCGTTCCTTTGTGCAGCCTTTCTATCAGCCTACTTATAATCTGAAACGCGGATTGTTTGCCCTGAACAACCTCTGGGATGGGTTGGGAGCGCTGATCGTTGAGAACGCCCATATCAATTATCTTTTCGGAAAAGTGACCATGTATCCGCAGTTCGACCGGCTCGCACGTAATTTGATCCTCTTTTTCATGCAGAAATATTTTCCTGATAATGAAAAACTTATATATCCCAAAAAACCTCTCGTCATTGAAATGGATCAGGAAACCCTTACAGGTTATTTTCGGGGTTCCAACTATGATGAAAACTACAAAACACTGGTGAAAAATGTGAGAAAGCAGGGAGAAAATGTTCCACCGCTGGTGAGCGCCTATATGAGCCTTTCTTCCACCATGAGGACGTTCGGCACCAGCCTGAACGACCATTTCGGTGATGTGGAAGAAACTGGAATCCTGGTGACTATCAAAGATATCTACCATCAGAAAAAGGATAAACACGTGAATTCCTATGTAAGGCCCAAATTCGACTGATAACGGGATTCTCTCTTTTCACTGTTGGCTTTCTTTCTATAAACCCGTTCATTCAATCTGAACGCTAAAATCCGAATTGTCATGAAGATTCAAAATTCAGAATTTATTACCAGTTCCACACAAGAAAAGCAATGTCCCAAGCCTGACAAGCCTGAGTATGCTTTTATCGGTCGCTCGAATGTCGGGAAGTCGTCTCTGGTAAACATGCTCACCAACCGCAGGAAGCTGGCCAAAATTTCCTCCAATCCGGGCAAAACCATCACCATGAACCACTTTCTCATCAACAAAGAATGGTATTTGGTAGACCTGCCCGGCTACGGTTACGCCAAACGTTCCAAAACAGAACGTGCCAAATGGGAAAAGATGATCAGACAGTATCTTTTAACAAGGACAAATCTTCTGACAGTTTTTCTGCTCGTGGATTTACGTATCGAACCGCAAAAAAACGACCTGGAATTCATGGAATGGCTGGCCACTTCACGGATCCCGTTTGTCATCGCTTTTACAAAAGCAGATAAAGTGGGGCTGGCGAAAGTAGATGCCAGTGTGGAGAGATATAAGAATACGCTCTTGGAAAACTGGGAAGAAGTTCCCCCTATGCTGGTGACATCTGCGGAGACATCACTCGGCAAAGAAGAACTTCTTGCTTATATCGAAAAGACCAATCAGGTTTTCAGTCTTTAAAACATCTCGATCATCAGCTGGTTTTTGCCAACTATTTCGTTTTCTTTAACCCAGATATATTTTATTTTTCCATCGAAAGGTGCTGCCACAACATTGCGCATTTTCATGGCTTCCAGGATCAGGAGCTCCTCTCCGGCTTTTACACTGCTGCCCGGCTTTACGAACATCTCCACGATCGTTCCGGGAATAAAAGCCTTTAATAGCTTCGGATTGTCTTCTTCGTAACGTTTCCGTTTTTTAAACTTTTCCGTAGGAAGCGTCTTGAAAAACATCCCACCAATGGAAAAATCCATCATTTCATTATTTCTTTCATCCATGGCAGCAAGTATTAAAATGGAGGAATTCCGTGTTTTTTCCTGGGCATCTCCACAGATTTATCAGAAGAGATTACCAATGCCCGGGTCAGCATTTTCCGGGTATCTACCGGTTCGATAACGGCATCGATATAACCATAAGCAGCGGCCACATAAGGATTGGCGAACTTCTCTTTGTATTCTTCAACCTTCTGCTTCCTGTATTCATCAGGATTTTCGGCAGAAGAGATTTCTTTTCTGAAAATGATATTGGCAGCGCCTTCAGGACCCATAACGGCAATTTCAGCCGTGGGCCAGGCAAAGACGAAATCAGCACGTAAATGGTGCGAGCACATGGCGATGTAACCGCCTCCATAAGCTTTCCGCATGATCAGCGTAATTTTTGCCACGGTAGCTTCCGAATAAGCATACAGCACTTTGGCACCATGTCTGATCACGCCGGCATGCTCCTGATCAATACCCGGCAGATAACCCGGTAAGTCGACCAATGTCACCAGAGGAATGTTGAAAGCATCGCAATAGCGGATGAATCGGGCGGCTTTATCGGAGGAATCCACATCCAGGACCCCGGCAAGATAGAGCGGCTGGTTGGCTACAAAACCCACCGTAGCGCCTTCCATTCTTCCGAACCCGATTACCATATTTTGCGCAAACAATTCCTGAATTTCAAGAAAGTCGGAATCGTCGGTAATGGCGCGGATGACATCCCTTACATCATAAGGTTCGCGGGGATCAGCGGGAATAATCTCTTCAATGTCGTATTTTCTGGTATTGGGTTTTTTCTTAGGGAAGACTTCAGCTTTCCTCATATTATTCCAGGGGATGTAGCCAATGAGGCTCTTAATCTGGCTGAAACATTCATCTTCAGTTCTTGCAAAAAAGTGGGCATTACCGGTAGTTTCGCAATGCACGCGGGCGCCACCCAGGGCTTCCATGGAAATCTCTTCACCCAATACGGTTTTAATGACTTCCGGACCTGTAATGAACATCTTTGAGATATTCTCCACTACAAAAACAAAGTCTGTCAGGGCCGGTGAATAGACAGCACCGCCGGCACACGGTCCGAGGATCACAGAAATCTGAGGGATCACTCCGGACGCGAGGGTGTTTCTGTAAAAAATTTCACCGTATCCTGCCAGAGAGTTAACCCCCTCCTGGATACGGGCACCACCTGAATCGTTGATTCCAATCAAGGGGACCTTCAGTTTCAGCGCGTGGTCCATAATCTTGGTGATCTTCTTTGCGTGCATCCATCCCAAAGAACCACCGGCAACGGTGAAATCCTGAGCATAGATGCAAACGGTGTGTCCCATTATAGTTCCTGTTCCGGTAATCACACCATCGCCCGGAAGGTATTTTTTGTCCATATCAAAATCTCTTCCTGCGTGTTCCACAAACAGATCATATTCGTGGAAAGAATCAGGATCGAGTAATGCCAGAATGCGCTCACGGGCCGTAAGCTTACCAATGGCCTTCTGTTTTTTGATGGCCTTTTCGCCACCGCCCATCAGCGCGTTTCTCATGCGCCTCCTTAAGTCGATCGATTTTTCTTTAAGTCCCATAATTTAAGTTTTGTGACCAAAATTTATAAGAAAAAAAAGAGATAAGTTCTGCGGGTTCAGTTACTTTAATCCCGCCAAATTCACTTATCTCTGCGTTGCAAAAGTAATTAAAAACAAAAACAAAACTACCCCATGGGGTAAAAAAGCCGTCTGTTAAATTTTTACCTTTGTGAAGACACCATAGCCACCTACTATGAATGTGGAGGAAATCAGAGACTATTGTTTAAACAAAGCCAGAGCCACCGAAAGTTTCCCATTCGGGGAATCCACCCTGGTTTTCAAAGTAGACGGAAAAATGTTCGCATTGATAAGTTTGGACTATCCCCTTAGTGTAAATCTTAAGTGTGACCCTGAGAAAGCGATTGAACTCAGGGAACACCATGCAGCGATAATTCCTGGTTTTCACATGAATAAAAGGCATTGGAATACGATTGATGTCGAAAATTTAAATGATGACCGGCTACTAAAATCGCTGATAAATCACTCCTTTGATCTTGTTTGCAAAAAGGGGCCGTCCAAAGCCGAAAAGTAGTCTTATCGGGAGCGCCGGACTTAGTGTACAAAAATGCTATAAGTGGCGCCAGTAAAGAGATTTTATGCACTAAGTCTCATTTTTTCTTAACTTTTTCTTAACTTCAGGTTCAAACACCCAAAAAAAAGCCATTTCAATCGTTTGCAACAAGTCAAACTCGATGATTCAAACGTTTCCTGAGAAAGAGAAATGCATCCACTATTTGTTTATTTTTCAAACGGTTGCAGCCAAGTTGAATTTTTGCGTTTCGCAGTGAAAACTGATGAAAAAGACGACAGCTTAAAAAAAATATACATTTGCAAGTATGTGAAATTAACATACTTTAACTCCATAAACGGTTTGTCTAGTAAATCGGCTATATGAATTACTAAAAAACACCTATTATATTGTATTTTAAGTTAAAATTATGTAAATTTAAAACCTAAAAAATTCAAGAAGAGATTTCTTTTTTTTTATTTTATAAACAAAACACGTTATGATAAAAAATTTTATCCCAAAATCA
>CAYWBO010000107.1:0-6611 GCA_964456625.1 uncultured Lentimicrobiaceae bacterium
AGTTAAAACAGGCTGCAAAGTAATGCATTAATGCAATAAAAAACAAAAAAAAGATGAGATTTAAATTTGGGCTCATATTTAATATCTTGAAATCCAATGTAGATGAAGTTTTTTCCGGGAATCCCCGGCGGCTTCTTTCCCTGCCGGAAAATAATCCGTATTTTTGAAAATTGTCTGTAAGCAGTACCCCCGGATTCTAAGTTCCTTGTAACGTGATTCCTATGATTAATGAGGATTCAGCTGAATTTGGAATTTGTTTGTTAAAATGGACTTTTCCGTAAAAAGGATGCAATGAAAAACATCGTAATTTTTGCTTCGGGTAGCGGCACCAATGCCGAGAATATTATTCGTTATTTCGGCGAAAAAAAATCTGCTGCCGTCCGGTGTGTGATGACCAATAACCCGAATGCCGGAGTTATCGAAAGAGCAAAAGGACTGGGTGTGCCCGTGAAGATCTTCGACCGGGAAGCCCTTAAGAATCCGGAAGAATTGCTGGCCCAGCTCAAGGAACTGGAGACAGATTTGATCGTGTTGGCTGGTTTTCTATGGAAGGTCCCGGACGAACTCATTCAGGCTTTTCCAGACAGGATCATCAACATTCACCCGGCGCTGCTGCCAAAATACGGCGGAAAAGGGATGTATGGCATGCATGTGCATGAAGCAGTCCTTGAAAATAAGGAGCCCAAAAGCGGTATCACCATACATTATGTAAACGAAAAGTATGACGAAGGAGCCATCATTTTTCAGGCAGAAACGGCGATTTTGGTAGAAGATACGCCCGAAACGCTGGCCGCACGGATCCATAAACTGGAGTACGAATACTTCCCGGGAATTGTTGAACACATCCTTTTAAATAGCTGAGTTACGACCCTGAAACAACAACACCCTGAAGATAGAAGAAAGCTTGTAGGTTTTCCTTTTCGGGAATGACCGTGAATCGAAGATACAAGCCGGAATTTTCTCATCTTTGCAAAAAATATCTTGATATCATGTCCAGAAAATTTGCGTTGATCGGAGCCGCAGGTTATGTTGCCCCCAGGCACATGAAAGCCATCAAAGAAACTTCCAATGATCTCGTGGCGGTTTTGGACCCCTTTGACAGTGTGGGGATCATTGATTCCTACTTCCCGCATGCCGATTTCTTTACCGAACCCGAGCGTTTCGACCGGCATCTGGATAAGCTCAGGCGGTCGAAAGAAGGTGGGGTGGAATATGTCAGCATCTGCTCCCCCAATTACCTGCATGATGCCCACATCCGTCTGGCCCTGCGAAACGGTGCCCATGCCATCTGTGAAAAACCGCTGGTGCTGAATCCGTGGAATCTGGACGGCCTGGAAGAAATTGAACAGGAGCGTGGAAAAAAGGTTTTCAATATTCTGCAGCTGAGACTGCATCCTTCGCTTATCGCGCTCAAGCAAAAAATCGATGTGCTGCCAAAAGACAAAGTACATGACATAGATCTGACGTATATCACTTCCCGGGGGAAATGGTATTTCTATTCCTGGAAGGGCAATCCGGAGAAATCGGGCGGCGTGGTAACCAACATCGGGATCCATTTCTTTGATATGCTGAGCTGGATTTTCGGTGATGTTGTTAAAAGCGAAGTACATCTATATCATGAGAATAAAGCCGCCGGAAACCTCCAGCTGAAACAGGCCCGTGTGCGTTGGTTCCTGAGCATCGACCGGAATGATTTGCCTCAAAAGGCTGTCGAGAAACAGATCCCGACGTACCGTTCTATTACGGTAGACGGTGAGGAGATTGAGTTCAGCGGCGGTTTCACCGACCTGCATACCGAGAGCTACAAGCAGATACTGGCCGGTAATGGCTTCGGCATCGTAGAAGCCAGGAACAGCATCGAGATCGTGCACGATATCCGGAATCAGAAACCAACAGGAATCAAGGGCGATTATCACCCGTTTTTATCAAAACAAACCTCGTACTAATAAAAGACGCTGCTTAAATTTCAACGAGAAGTATGGCGAATAAAAATAAAAATATGTCAAACAGATTAATGCAACCCATCGGCCGCCTTATGGGCCTTCGTTATAAATCACA
The DNA here is from genome assembly GCA_964456625.1 of uncultured Lentimicrobiaceae bacterium. Taxonomy (GTDB): domain Bacteria; phylum Bacteroidota; class Bacteroidia; order Bacteroidales; family F082; genus Sulfidibacterium. The sequence goes on from CAYWBO010000107.1 coordinate 2,059, forward strand.
TCCCTGGCATGGAGTCGACATCGGTGAAAATGCCCCCGAAATTATTACCTGCTACATCGAAATGGTTCCTACCGATACGGTGAAATACGAAGTGGACAAGGAATCGGGTTATTTACGTATCGACCGTCCACAGAAATATTCCAATGTGGTTCCCGCACTTTACGGATTTATTCCGCAGACTTACAGCGGAAAAAATGTCGCTGCTTATTGTAATTCCAAAACCGGCCGCACTGACATCATCGGCGACTCCGACCCGATGGATATTTGCGTTTTGACGGAAAAGGTGATTTCACACGGCGATATCCTGGTGAGGTCAAAGCCCATCGGCGGGTTTCGTATGATCGACAGCAACGAAGCCGACGACAAGATTGTGGCCGTTTTGAACAACGACGCTTTTTACAGCCAGTTCAATGATATTTCGGAATTACCCGAGAATGTCATCGACCGGTTGAAGCACTATTTTCTCACCTATAAGGATCTTCCCGGAAAAAAGATCGATGTGGAAATAACGACCGTTTACGGCAGGGAAGAAGCTTATGAAGTCATCAAAAATTCCGTAAAGGATTACCAGGCACGATTTGAGAACCTCGACGATATATTATCAGGCGTATAATTTATTCCTCATTTAAATACTGTTTTTGCATCTTCTTTTTAACCTGCTGTAGAGCAGATTATAATCCGTCTTCCCATTAAATAAAAATCTGTTTCTTGTTCCCGTACAGCAGGCCCACCGGCAAGGGGATTGTTTCGTGTGGCGTGCGTATTATTTAAATGTATTACTTTTGCACCGCCGAAGGTGAAATGAAATTGAATTTATTATGGCCAAAAACCTTGTGATCGTTGAGTCACCCGCTAAAGCAAAAACCATTGAAAATTTCTTGGGGAAAGAGTTTACTGTCCGGTCCAGCTTCGGACATGTGATGGATTTGAACAAGAAAAAGCTGAGTGTCGATGTAGAAAATGAATTTGAGCCTCAATATGAGATCAGTCCCGATAAAAAGAAATTGGTGACCGAACTTAAAAAGATGGCCAAAGAATCAGATATGGTTTGGCTGGCGTCTGATGAGGACCGTGAGGGAGAAGCTATTTCATGGCACCTTTTTAATGCGCTGGATTTAAAAGAAGATCGTAGCAAACGTATTGTTTTCCATGAGATTACAAAAAATGCCATTCTGAATGCCATCGAAAATCCACGCAGCATCGACAAAAATCTGGTGGATGCCCAACAGGCACGCCGGGTGCTCGACCGGCTGGTGGGTTATGAGTTGTCGCCACTGTTGTGGCGAAAAGTGAAGCCGATGCTTTCTGCCGGCCGCGTTCAGTCTGTGGCGGTGCGCCTGATCGTAGAGCGGGAAGAAGAAATTCAAAAATTCAAAACTACCTCCGCATTCCGTACCCTGGCCGAATTTACGGTGAGTGACGGAAAAAACAAACAGGTTTTCACGGCAGAATATGCCGAACGTTTTCCGGATCAAGAAACGGCAAAAGCTTTCCTTGAAAAACAGGCAGGTGCTATGTTTTCCGTTTCCTCGGTTGAGAAAAAACCCGGAAAGAAATCGCCTGCACCCCCATTTACTACCAGTACCTTGCAGCAGGAAGCTTCGCGGAAGCTGGGATATTCGGTGGCCAATACCATGCGGATTGCACAACATCTTTATGAATCCGGGCTCATTACTTACATGAGAACCGACTCGGTAAACCTCTCCGGTTTCGCCATCGCCGCTGCAAAAGAAGAAATTGAAAAAAGTTACGGAAAAGAATATTCCAAGTCCCGGAATTTCACCACCAAAAGCAAGGGAGCCCAGGAAGCACACGAAGCCATCCGGCCAACGTATATGAACCGGGCTGCTGTGGATGGAAGCCGGGAAGAAAAACGGCTCTATGACCTGATCTGGAAAAGGACCATTGCTTCTCAGATGAGCGAAGCCAGGCTGGAGAAAACAAATGTGCAGGTCCAGTCTACTGCGGCAGATAAATATTTCGTTGCCAGCGGAGAAGTGATCAAATTTGACGGTTTCCTGAAAGTTTACATCGAAGATTCCGATGAGGAAAACGGTGAACAGCAAAGCGACCTTTTACCGCCATTGGCCCAAGGTGAAAAACTGGATCTCATCAAAATGTCTTCCACAGAGAAGTTCACAAAATATCCACCACGCTATACGGAAGCCAGCCTGGTACGTAAGATGGAAGAACTGGGAATCGGACGCCCTTCGACTTATGCTCCGACTATTTCCACCATCCAGAAACGGGAATATGTGGTCAAGGAAAACCGCGACGGCGTGAAGCGAAAAGTTCAGAATTTGGAATTGAAAGATGGCAAAGTCAAAGAATCTGTTTTCACGGAAGTGGCCGGAAACGAAAAAGGCAAGTTGTTCCCGACGGATATCGGAACCCTGGTCAACCGTTTCCTGATGCAGCATTTCGATGATATCATCGATTACAATTTCACTGCCAGCGTGGAAAAGGAATTTGACGAGATCGCCGACGGAAAAAACGACTGGAAGAAAATTATCAAATCTTTCTATGGGCCGTTTCATAATAAGGTCGAACACACGCTGGACAACTCCGGAAAATTCAGCGGAGAGCGATTGCTGGGACAGGATCCGAAGACCGGAAAGAATGTCTTTGTGAAAATCGGCAGATACGGTGCTATGGCACAGATCGGTGATACCGATTCCGAGGAAAAGCCTTCGTTTGCCGGTTTACAAAAAGGACAAAGCCTGGAGACCATTACGCTGGAAGAAGCTTTGAAGTTGTTTGAATTTCCCAGAAATCTCGGTGAGTTTGAAGGTGAAAAAGTGGTGGTAGCCATCGGTCGTTTCGGGCCTTATGTTAACCACAAAAAGCTTTTTTATTCCATCAAAAAAGAGATAAATCCCGCAGAAGTTTCGCTGGAACAAGCGATTGAGATCATCTATGAAAAACGGGAAGCCGAAAAGCAAAAGATCATCAGGGAATTCAAGGAAGATGACAAGGTGCAGGTTTTGAACGGCCGTTACGGTCCTTATCTTACCATCGACAAGCAGAATTACAAGATCCCGAAAGGAACAGATCCCGCCGGGCTGTCGCTGGAGGACTGCTATGAAATTGCGAAAGACCCCAAAAATCTTCCCAAAAAAAGGTCCTTCAAAAAGAAGAAATAAACCTGTTTTCGCGACGGATAAATCTTCCTTCAGGGATTGAATAAAATTGTTATTTTCGTTGAGAAAAGTATGCATGCCCATGGAACCGGAGATTTATTTTAACCCTGTAAATGTTGACCTGACAGCGCTTCAGGAATCCAAAAATCAAAGCCTTGGATCTGTGATCCAAACGCATACCGAAAAGGGAAATTTCCCTGATCTGGAAGAGGCACAAATTGCCATCATCGGCGTGGAAGAGGACCGCAATGCCCTGGAAAACCAGGGTTGTGCCGGAGCTGCGGACGTGGTACGCAGTTATCTGTACAAGCTTTACTCCCACTGGAGTACGCTCCACATTGTGGATTTGGGAAATATCAAATCCGGTCACACGATCGAGGACACCTATTTTGCTGTCAAGGAGGTTGTGAATTATCTACTGAAAAATAAGATCCTACCGGTGCTAATCGGCGGAAGCCAGGATCTGACCTACGCCAACTATCTGGCTTATGAAAACACCGGAAAGGTGGTGAACATTGTTTCAGTGGATTCCGTTTTCGATCTGGGGCATGAAGACGATGAGTTGAATTCACGTTCTTACCTGAGCCGAATCATCATGCATCAGCCGAATTATCTGTTCAATTACACCAACATCGGTTATCAGACGTATTTTGTGAATCTGGATGCTTTGCAACTGATGAAAAATCTCTTTTTTGATATCAACCGGCTGGGGAATGTGCGGGCTGACCTGGCCGATACGGAGCCCATGGTTCGCAATGCCGATATTTTGTCGTTTGATATTTCTGCTGTGAGGGCTTCCGATGCGCCGGGCAGTTTTTATGCCGCTGCCAACGGGTTGGCGGGCGAGGAGGCTTGCCAGATCTGCCGTTATGCCGGCATGAGCGATAAGCTTACCAGCATCGGGTTTTATGAAGTGAATCCCAAATTTGATGCCCATGGACAAACAGCGGATCTCGTAGCTCAGATGATCTGGTATTTTCTGGATGGCTTTGCTAACCGGCATCAGGATTTTCCGGAACAAAACAACAAAGATTTTGTCCGTTTCAGAGTATTTCTCGAAGACCACGGCGAGGAGTTGTTCTTCCTGAAGAGCAAAAAAACCGATCGCTGGTGGATCCAAATCCCGCCCAAGGACGAATCGGATACCAATGTCAATGCCAACCATTTTGTTCCTTGCTCTTACGAAGATTATCAGACTGCCCTGCGACAGGAAATTCCTGATCGTTGGTGGAAATTGCAGCAGAAGCTGATGTAAATAGCTGTTGATCCCTCTTATTCTCCCCGGAAAACTTACGCACCAAATTCAAATGCTGCGGTTAAATTCTAATTTCCTACTTTTGCACTCCAATTTTGACACCTTATGTCCAATAAGAAAGAAATAAACAGGAGGCGTACTTTTGCGATTGTCAGTCA
>CAYWBO010000108.1:0-6584 GCA_964456625.1 uncultured Lentimicrobiaceae bacterium
GTTCTTCTTTCATCATTTGAAAGGCTTCCAACTTTAGTCACTTTATGAACTTTAGCGCACTCTGTGAACTGTTTTCACATATCCAGTAATCATAATGTCCTCGCCCGAGGATTCTGCTTTTAAATTTTCTATTTGCACGGCTTCCGGCAACGACGCAAAGCCGGTACCTTCCACGGAAGTGAGGGCCTCTTTTCCCCCCAGAATCTTTGGTGCCACAAAAGCAATTAATTTGTCCACAACCCCTTGCCGCAACGCCTCGAAGTTGAGTGTGCCGCCGCCTTCCAGCAAAATACTGTCGATATCACGCGTTGCCAGCTCCTTCATCAGAAAAGACAGGTCAACCCTGCCCTTCACCTCCGGACATACAAAAACGGTTGCGCCCTTTTCTTTCAGCGCGTTTATTTTGGACTCCGAAGCATGATTTGTTACTGCAATAATTGTTTCCGCAATCTCGGGTGTATTAAGGAGTTTAGATTGAAGCGGAATTCTGGCTAAGGAATCCACCACAATACGGACCGGGTTTTTAGATTTGCCTTCCACATCCCGCACATTGAGCAGCGGGTCGTCTTTTAAGGCCGTATTAATACCCACCATCACAGCGGAATATTGGTTTCTGAGCTGATGTACCCGTTTCCGGGAAGCTTCTCCTGAGATCCAATGGGAATCCCCTGTAGCAGTAGCGATTTTGCCGTCAAGGCTTATGGCGGTTTTCATTACCACAAAAGGCAATTTGGTACGGATGAATTTGAAGAATACTTCATTCAGTTCCAGTACTTCCTTTTCCATGATACCGCTTTGCACTTCAATACCAGCCTGACGTATCATTTCTATACCTTTTCCGGCAACCAATGGATTGGGATCGACACTTCCCACAACCACGCGTGCAAACTTGCTCTGAATGATGGCCAGGGAACAGGGCGGGGTTTTTCCATAATGGGAACAGGGCTCCAAAGTCACGTAAATGGTAGCTCCTTCGGTTTCACTGCCGGCCTCGCGGATGGCGTTGACTTCCGCATGGGGGCCGCCGAAATACTCATGCCAGCCCTTTCCAACCACACGATTCTCCTTCACGATGACAGCGCCCACCAGCGGATTGGGGTTCACAAATCCCATCCCGTTTTTCGACAATTCGATGGCCTGCTGCATGTAAAATGCATCACGCGCTTCGCCTACTTTTTCCCAGATATCGTGCATAAAAAAACCCCAAATGACAATCCGGGGCAACGTAACCAAAAACCACCAAGCATCACAACAACGCCCGGTCGTTCCTCAATTCTTCTATCATCCAGACTTTACTGTCGGCAATGGAATTTCACCATCTCAGTCCCGATAAGCCTTCCGGCGCATCGGGAGTCGCGGACTGTCACCGCCGGTCGGGAATTCCTCTGTGTTATCTGCACAGGGTCACCCTGCCCCGAAGAATCAATTATTAAATTCGAGGGCAAATGTAACTGTTTTTTTAATGTGGTGTCGCATATACAGGGCTTCCCCGTGTTAAATTTTGTTAGGGAGCTATTCCGTATCATTTCATAAACCAAAGAAATTACAGCCTTAAGAAGAAAAATAGATGCAACGCTTCCGCCTCCTTGTTTTCAGCCATTTATTTTTCGTAGTGGTAAACCACTACAAAAACACAGACGGAATTTTATTATTTTGCTGATTACAATTCATATATAGCTCCGAAAAGCGAAAAGAATATTTTTTATTATATTGTAAACCAATTTTATAAACCGGATAAATGATCAAACTCATCATCGCTGACGACCATCCGCTCATTGTAGAGGGCATGCGCGCTGCACTTAAAAAGGACGAAGATATTTTGCTCACAGACGAGGTGCGGAACGGAGTGCAGTTGCTGAAGAAAATGGAGTCGGAACCGCCGGATGTGGTGATCATGGATATTAATATGCCCGACATGGACGGGATAGAAGCCACATCAAAAGTTCGAAAGAAGTTTCCAGGTGTTAAGGTAATTGCTTTCTCACAGTACGACGATAAGCATTTTATCAAACGCATGCTAAATGCAGGAGCGAAAGGCTATTTGCTAAAAAGCACGCCTGTCAAAGAGCTGATCAAAGCCGTAAAGCTTGTTCACGAAGGCTCCGTTTATCTCGGAAAGGGATTGCCCGATTTTTATACCCGTGAGAAAAAATCCAAATCGGCTTTTGACCCTATGCTTACCCAAAGAGAGTTGGAGGTTTTAAAACTGATCTGCGAAGAAAAAAACACCCGTGAAATTGCAGATGAGCTGTTTATCAGTTTGCATACCGTGGAAACGCACCGGGCCAACTTAATGCAAAAAACCGGAGCCCGCAACATTGTTGGACTGGTAAAGTGGGCCCTTGAAAATGAAATAACCGACTGATGGAATGAAGTATTTACTGTTTATACTTTTTATCTTCACTTATACGAATATAACAGCTTTGGAGGCCCGGGAAACAACCACCCGGGAATTCATAAATAAAAGTGTGCGTTTCCGACAACTGCATCAAATGGATTCGGTCGCATTTTATCTCCGTTCGGCCCTGAAATCCGCAGCACAGGAAAAGGATATGAGCTCCTACTGTGATGCCGCCTTGCAACTTTCTTCTTTATTTATCGACGAAAGGAATTTTGACAGTGCACGCTTCTGGGAACAAAAAACAATAGACATCAGTCATAAAAATCATTGGGCGAAAAAAGAAGCCATGGCTTACGACGGACTGGGAAATATAGCCCTGCGGCAAGACCGGCTGCTGGAAGCGGTTTCCTTATTTCAAAAAGCCCATAAAATGTTACTGGATGTCGGCGATGAGCAGGACGCGCAATTTATTATTTATAACCTGGCGTTGACATACAGCCAGTTAAACGACTTTAAAAATGCCTTGCTCTGCTCAAAAAAAGCCCTTGCCTGGGCTCAGAAAAACAAAAATGCTGATCTGAAAATGGGAGTTTATCATCTGATGGCCCGGCTGTATCGCATGAAACACGACCCGGATTCGGCTGCCTATTACAACAAGTTGGCCCTGAGCATTCAGAAACGACGCAACTTGCTGCCCTATTACCTTACCTTGGCCAACAGATTAAAAGACAGCAAAAAAACGGATTCGGCAATTTATTTCTATGACAGCGCGCTGGCTGTTGCGGCACAAAATCGCGATACAATTTCACAACTGAACATTCTTATTAGCAAAGCGATGGCAAACCTGGATGCCAGGCGACCCATGAAAGCACTTTCGCTGTTGAAAAGAGTCCGGCAAAATGAAGAAAAGCTGGAGGGGCGAATCGATATGGCCATTTATTATGAAACATTTGCCAATGCCTGGAAACTGAAAGGACAATCGGATTCGGCACTGTATTATACTGAAAAATTGATGACCGCCAAAGATAACATCCACGTGCAACAGCGGCAAAAATACCTGATGGAACTGCGGGTAAAATACCGGGCACAGCAAAAAGAAAATGAACTTGTTCACCTAAAGAATAGAATACTGAAAAGTGAACTGGAAGACAGTTCTCGCAAAATACAGATGAATACCTTACTGGGTAGTAGTTTTACATTACTGCTTATCGTTCTGCTGTTGATCTGGTTCTATTTTTATAAGCATAAGAAAGACAAAAAAATCCGTGAACAGGAAATAGCATTTCTTCGCAAAGAAAAAGAGGTAACCGTAGCCCAATCGTTGTTGGAAGGCGAAGATAATGAGCGCAAGCGTATTGCCGGCGAACTGCACGACGGACTGGGCGTTTTACTTTCATCGGCCAGTATTTTTTTCTCCAATCTGGAAGAAGACACTGACCCGGAAAGGGAAAAAAACCTGCAAAATGCAAGGGAACTGGTGGAAAAAGCCAATGTTGAGGTCCGTAGGATTTCACATAACATGATGCCCATGGTTTTATCCCGTTTCGGACTGAAAGCAGCACTGGAAGATATGGTAGATAAAGTTTCCGGGGATCTGTCGATCCACCTTTCCGTAAAAGTGAGTAAAAGCCTGCCCGAATCCATAGCGTTTATGTTGTATCGCCTGACTCAGGAATTGCTGAACAACACCCTAAAACATGCGGAAGCCACCGCAGTAGCCATTTCATGTTCGCTAAAAGATAACAACGTGCATTTTCAATACAAAGACAACGGCAAAGGTTTCGACATGAAAGACAAAGATAAGGGAGACGGCATCGGACTGTCGGGACTCCACAACCGGGTTGAATTCCTGAAAGGAAGCATGAAATTTCAAAGCGCACCGGGCCAAGGCGTCAAGGTAGAAATTATCTTTCCCTACCGATAACCACGAACTCCTGAATTATTTAAAGAGATGCTTCACGCTGTTCAGCATGACAATTGAAAAAAAGTTAGCGTCCCTTTCGTCACTCCGTCACTAAGTCACATTGTCACCGCTCTATCCCTGAAAACCACTATTTTTTTAATATGGCTGAAAACCACCTTGTATAATTCATAAGGCTGTTTTTCCTTTGAGGAACTGATTGCCAATGATTCATATCGTGAAAACAAAAATCCGCTCATTCGCCATGACACCATGATTCATATCGTGATTGTGGTGGGTATGACCCATTATTTCTTTTCACACCGATTCATTTCCAAAGAGAACAAAAAAAATTCAATAATACCCTGAAAACTTGACAACATGAAAAAACTAATACTTCTATTGGCATTTGTTTTCTCCGTTACCGTCTGTTGGGGACAGGAAACCAAAACCGATTCAACTGCAAAGAGCTTTTATATCGGATTAAATACCAACTTCAAAAAAGAACAACCACAACTGGACACACTCAAAATTGCATTTAAAAAAATTAAGGAAAGCGTTTCCATCCACTCTTTAAGCGAGGCTCTTTTTAAATCCCTCGATTCAATCAGACAGAAGATAAGAGCCAACGACAAAATATCAGATAGTTTGTACAACCTGGCAAAGGAATCTGAGACTTACTTCGTTAATGCTAAGAATGTCAACAAAAATTCCATCGAAAAAAAATGGGCACCGGATATATTTAAATACGTACCCGACACAATGCCCGAAACAAAAGATACCATACAAAAAACTACAGTCTATACGTACATCAGCAAAGATTTCATTTTTGCTCCCGACAGCATATTTCGGCAAAACACCAGGGCACAAAGAATTTTAAAAGAGGAACTGGCACAAAAAAGTGAGACATATTTTGGTGACATCACCATCCCGAAAGAAAACCAGAAATTCAATTTCTATTGGAACAAGAGAAATACAATCGAAAAAAAGATTAGCAGAGGCAAAGATAATATCGGAGAGCCGACAAAACTTAAACACAAAACAAAAAAATATAAGGAAAAACACAAGAAATTAGTCAATAATCTGGAACAGAGTAAAGACGTACAAAAGCAAAAGCTAAAGGACCTTAAGAAAAGTCCTGTAAGCTATCGCTTTAAAAAAATAGACATTGAAATTAAAGACGGAGAGTTCAGCGACATCAAAGTGTATGTCGAATACAATGGCAGTACACATATTTTCAGCAACAAAAAAGGGGTCGGACTATTACGTTTTTCAAGTGTAGCGCAAAAAAATTATTTGTTTTACAAACAATCTATTATAGGCTCCACAAAGTTCAGTTTGGATACCATGCGTAAATTCTGCATCAGACTGAGCGATGTAATGGTATACGATTATAAGATAGGCAACCACTATGTACCCAATAATTTAACTCTCGAACTCCCAAAAAAAGACATACACGATTCATTGACAAACAAAAACGGTTCTGCCGAATACCAGATCAAACAGGAAACAGATTTAAACAAAATCGTGGAATTAAGGACCTATTCCGACTTCCTGGCCCTTTTTGGCAACTCTGACAACGGGCTGGTGCAGGTGGAAGGAAAAGCCAAATTTTATGTTTTTCCTTTTCCGATGAAAATTTGGGGGGCACAGTGTGAGGTACTCAGTTCACTGTCACCACACGTCAGTTATTCTCGGTTTGCCAGTAGTGCCGGGGACGTAAATCTTAACAGCAATAAAGACAGCATTTTATCAGCGTTGGATCTTGTAAAGAAACGGTATTTGACCATGGGTGTGGAAGGCAACTTTTTCAATTTTGAACAGAAGGACTATCCGGTCGAAGCCAGTTTATATGGTTTTGCCAATTATCAGTTGTCCAAGGTCAACTTAGGAAATGATAGTGTTCCCAAGTTAAATGATATAAAAGCGCTGAGCCTGGGTTTTGGCCTGGAATTGACGGCAAAACGTTTGAACAATTTCGGGTTTAACTACAGGTTTGAACTTGCATGGTATAACTATCGGGATTTTAACAACATTGAGAATCTGTTTACCCCTAAAAAATTACTTTTCGTCATCAGAAATGAGGCGGAAGTATCCTACCACCCCACTTCCTCTGTAAATTCAGCTGTATTTATAAGACTACTAACTTTTAATAATTCCAGACACAATAACAACGAAGCCTTTTACCAGTTTCAGTTCGGTTATAAATTTTCCATCGGGAACCGGAAAATGCCATAACGTTTCCCCAAAAAAGTATCCCTGAAAACCACTATTATTTTAAAATGGCGGAAAACCACCATGGATTTCTATAAAGGATGTTGTTTATTTGATTCTCCATAAAAC
>CAYWBO010000109.1:0-6306 GCA_964456625.1 uncultured Lentimicrobiaceae bacterium
CACTTGGAAAGGATCTTTGTGGTAGGTTCGGACGGGAAGCAGATTTTTTATTGAGATCTGAATCCGGAGCAACTTTTGTCACCTAAAGTGACATCTTCAGTGGTTTTGCGATGCAGGATAAAACATTCTCAACTATCTTTGTTGTCTAAAGTTGAGCTATGATTCCGGGAAAAAAAGACTTTACATCCGCTGATTTTTTCTTCAACGAGATCTCTTTCAGCAAGCTGATCAGGAAACGGATTTATCACGTGTTGCTGGTAACCAGTGTTTACGATGCTTTTGTGCTGGAAGAAGACGGCCGCATCGAGGAACAGATCTTTAACGAATACATGACGCTGAACCTGCGTTATCCGCCCCGCATCATCAAAGCCACCTCGCAAAAGGAAGCCCTGAAACTGCTCAGGGAGGAGTCCATCGACCTGGTGATTTCCATGCTGGCCTTTAATACCAAAGGTACCTTTAAGCTGGCACGGGATGTCAAAGCGGATTATCCCGACATTCCGTTTGTGGCGCTTTCGCCTTTTTCAAGGGAAACCAGGCTGAACATCGAAAGGCTGGACCTGAGTCACATCGATTATGTCTTCAGCTGGCTGGGAAACAACGATTTGCTGATGGCCATCATCAAGCTGATCGAAGATAAGATGAACGTGGAGCAGGATGTGAAGGAAGTCGGGGTTCAGGCCATTCTTCTGATCGAAGACAACGTGCGTTTTTACTCCAGTTACCTGCCCATCATTTATAAGATTCTTTTCAAACAATCGCAGGCCTTCGTTACCGAAGGTTTGAACGAACACCAGAAAATGCTGCGGGCACGCGGGCGCCCGAAAATCCTGCTGGCCACCAATTACGAAGACGGTGTTTTTCTCTACAAGAAATACATGAATAACCTGCTGGGGATCATATCCGACATCAGTTATCCGCGGCGTGGCAAGAAAGATCCGGAAGCCGGGATCCGGTTATTTAAAAGGATCAAAAAGGAAAATCCCTTCCTGCCCATGCTCTTGCAGTCTTCCGACCCTGACAATGTCACAAAAGCCAAGGAGATGGAGGTGGGATTTTTGGTAAAGAACTCCCCCAGCCTGACCTACGACCTGCGTGAATTCATCAAGACTTATTTCGCCTTTGGTGATTTTGTCTTCAAGGACCCGAATACGGGGGCTGAAGTAGGACGTGCACATAATTTGAAAGACATGCAGGAAAAGATCTTTCAAATCCCGCAGGAATCGCTTCAGTATCACATCGAAAAAGAGCATTTTTCAAAATGGCTTCGCGCCAGGGCTTTATTTTCACTCGCACAGATCTTCCAGAGTTTTACAGCCACCGATTTTGAGAACATCCGCGAAGTACGATACTTCATTTTCAACGCCATCAGCAGCTTCAGGATCACCAAATCCAGGGGTGTCATCTCACAGTTTGACCGCGAGACCTTCGATCAGTATTTTACCATTGCGAGGATCGGCGAAGGTTCTATCGGTGGTAAAGCCCGGGGACTGGCTTTCCTGGATTCCCTGATCAACCGCAACCAGCTTTACAGGATGTATCCCGACGTGGATATTTCCATTCCCAAGACCGTTGTGCTCGGAACAGACGTATTCGACGAGTTCATGGAAACGAACAAGCTCTATCCCATCGCTTTATCTGATCAGCATAGTGATAGTGAAATCCTTCAATTTTTTACCGATGCCAGTTTGCCCGAAAACGTGCAGGAAGATCTCTTTACGATCGCTTCCAGGGTAAACAACCCGATGGCAGTCAGGTCTTCCAGTCTTTTAGAAGACTCTCACTACCAACCGTTTGCCGGGATTTATAATACTTATATGATCCCGACGGTCGACAAAGATCTGAACAAAAAAGCCGAGATGATCAATCTGGCCATCAAGAGCGTTTATGCATCCGCTTTTTTTGCCGACAGTAAGGCATACATGAAAGCAACTGCCAATGTGATCGACGAAGAGAAAATGGCCGTTGTGTTAGAGGAAGTCTGTGGAACACGCTATGGCGATTATTTTTATCCGACACTTTCGGGCGTAGCCCGTTCGTTGGATTTTTATCCCATCCCACCGGAAAAATCAGAAGACGGAACGGCCAATATTGCGATGGGGCTCGGAAAATTTATTGTTGACGGTGGGGGCTCATCTTTGCGTTTTTCACCCCGGTATCCCACAAAGATCATCCAGACCTCAACGCCGATGAACACGCTGCGTGATACACAGAAATTTTTTTATGCGCTGGACCTTTCCAAGGACAAATTTACGCCCGACACCAATGACAGCTCTAACCTGGTAAAACTGAGCATCAAACAAGCTGAAAAAGACGGCTCGATACGAAAGGTTGCCAGCACCTACGACCTGCAAAACAATGTCATTCGTGATGGTTATAACTACGAAGGTAAAAAAGTCATTACCTTTTCTTCGATCCTGAAGCACAACACATTTCCTTTAGCAGAAATACTTCAGAAAATACTTTACCTGGGCTCCAAAGAAATGGACAAACCCGTGGAAATGGAGTTTGTGGCTGACCTGAATGTGAAAAAAAATCAGAAAATCACGTTGTACCTTTTACAGGTCAGACCCATTGCCGCAAAAGGAGAAACAGTTCACCTGAGCTTGAAAAACATCGTGCCGGATAACTGCATCATCCTTTCGCATTCTGCCCTTGGCAACGGTACGATCGAAGACATCAAGGATGTAGTCTATGTCAGGCCCCAAACTTTTAATGCGCTGAAGAACCCGGAAACAGCTGCCTTGATTGGAGAGATCAATAAGAAATTCAGTGAGGAGAATAAAAACTATATTCTCATCGGCCCCGGCCGCTGGGGGTCCACCGACCCTTCATTGGGGGTGCCTGTAAAATGGTCGCAGATATCGTCAGCACGGCTGATCGTGGAATCAGGGCTCAAGAATTACCGTATCGACCCCAGTCAGGGGACTCACTTCTTCCAGAATCTGACATCCTTCAGGGTGGGATACTTCACAGTAAATCCATATCTGGATGACGGAGTTTTCGATCTGGACTATCTCGACAGACAACCCGCGGTTTTTGAAAATGAGATCATCAGGCACGTGCAGTTTTCAGATTCACTGGTGATCAAGATAGACGGGAAAAAGAATCTCGGCATTGTAATCAAACCCAAAGATTCGCGTTAAGACTATTACAATTAGTTATAGCTATTCAATAACACAGATAATAGTTTTTTTATTCCTGCGTTGTATTAATCAGAACTATAAAGGTGGAATTACTATCTTTAGATTTTAGAAAAGACGGCGTATGAAACACACTTTTTACTTCATCATTTTAGTGTTGGCAATCTTTCTCAGCTCTTGTCAACGTCATGAGGAAAAGGTTGTTACAAAAAAAATACAGTACGACGTTCCCATAAAAAGTCCCAATCCGGATTATGACTGGTGGATACAGAATATTTCGGGGCCACAGCGTGAATCACTGGTGCAAATGATTCTTCAGGGCGCTCTGGACGGCAAATATCAAGCTTATGATTATTTCTATAAGCCGATCACGAAAGAAAAGGTGGCACAGATCCTTTTCGACACCCTTCGTCGTGAAATCAGGGGCGAAAATCCGCCTTACGAGCTGAAAGACACTTTGATCACAAACCAGATCACCTGGAAGCGTGTGGAAAAGTTACGTTTCATGGAAGAATGGTATATCAATCCGAGAGATTTGTCATTCACAAAAAGGGTGGTAGGCATCGCCCCTGTAGCAAAGATAACAGACGCTTCGGGAAACACCCGTTGGCAACCTCTTTTTTGGATTTTTCCGGATAAAAAATACCTGAAGCAGATGAATCAAAGCACGGGTCTGGCCCCCTAATTTTTTTAAATTTATTAATAACTTTTTTTTGTGAACAAAAAAAATTTCGTCAAAGTTATAACCAAATCGAATGCTCTAATTTTGTTGTAAATGGCAGGAATCAAAAAATTTATTCGACAAGGGGCATTTTCTCTTTTTTTTCTGATGGCAATGTTGTCCGCATCGGGTCAGTCTATAAACCGTATTACCAAAGAATACATTCACAGATATAAAGACATCGCCATCAAGGAGATGAAAACCTATAAGATTCCTGCATCCATCACATTAGCACAGGCAATTTTGGAATCCGGCAGCGGCGAAGGAAAACTGGCACGCAGGGCCAACAATCATTTCGGTATTAAATGCCATGGCTGGGCGGGTAAGAGCATCCGGATGAATGACGACGTAAAACACGAATGTTTCAGAAAATATAGAAATCCGGAAGCTTCTTTTAAGGATCATTCCAAATTTCTGAGAAAAGGAGAACGTTACGCCTTTCTTTTCAGGTATCCCATCACGGATTACAGAAGTTGGGCCTACGGACTGAAAAGAGCCGGATATGCTACAAACCCCATGTATCCCCAGTTGCTGATCAACCTGATTCAGCGTTATAAATTGTATCAATATGACCGAGGAGCACCTGTAAAGCACAGACGCAGCCGCAGGTATTCCGGGCCTTATATCGAGCCCATTCCTGCCAATTTCGAAGTCAAGGGAACCAATGTAAACAACCGGCCTTTTTTTGAAAACAACGGCAAAAAGCTGGTGATCATCAAACCGGGCGATACCTTTAAACGACTGGCATCTGATTTTGAGATCAGCAGATCAAAATTGCGGAGATTTAATGATGTCAAAAGAAAATTCATCCTGCATCCCGGCGACATTATTTATCTTCAGCGGAAAGCCGGGCGCGCCGAGAGAAAGTATCCGTATCACATTGTAAAACAAGGAGAAAACCTCTGGAATATTTCTCAACTTTACGGCATCCGGTTGAAAAAACTAAGATCCAAAAACAACCTGCCGAAAAATTATCAGCCGCCGGTGGGCACCCGATTAAAGCTGAGATAAATCGAAAGCCGTCATTTTCGCAATATTTAAGAAAATAACGCTGGAAATTTCCTTAATTTTACCCCTTAAAATCATAAAATGATCTGTTATGTTTCATAAATCCATTTATACCGACAGAAGAAATCGGCTAAAAAAAGAACTGGGATCAGGGGTAGCTCTGTTTCCTGGAAATGTTAACGCGGCATTTAATTATCCTTCCAACGAATATCACTTCAGGCAGGACAGCAATTTCCTTTACTTTTTTGGGCTTGACATGCCCGGCTTCACGGGGGTCATTGATGTAGATAACGACCAGGAATTTATTTTTGGAAATGATGTAGACATCGACGATATTATCTGGATGGGCAAACAGCCCTTTGTAAAAGATCTGGCTACAGAAGTCGGAGTTCACAACACTGCTCCGTATAGTGAGCTGGCCAGGTTTATCAAAAAAGCTTCGGATCAGGGAAGAAAGATCCACTTCGCTCCTCCTTACCGAGGAGAGACGATTATAGAAATCGCAAACTTGCTGGGAATCCATACCGGAGCAGTCAAACAAAATGCTTCTGTCGAGCTGATTAAAGCCCTTGTAAAACTCAGAGAAATTAAAGACGAGCATGAGATTGCTGAAATTGAAAAAGCGATGCTCACAGCTTACTACATGCATACCACCGCCATGAAGATGGCACAACCCGGCGTGCTTGAGCAGGACATCGCGGGAACCATCGAAGGGATTTCTCTTGCGCTGGGAGGGCCTGTTTCTTTTCCCGTTATTTTGAGTATCAACGGGCAGACCCTGCACAATCATGCACATGGAAACATCCTGGAAAAAGGGCGGATGATGGTCACCGATGCCGGCTCGGAAAGCAGCCTGCACTACGCCAGTGATATTACCCGGACGGTTCCTGTCGGCGGAAAATTTGATACACGCCAGGCCGAGGTATACCAGATCGTGCTGGACGCTAATATGGCTGCCATCGACGCCACAAAGCCCGGCGTCCTCTATAGAGACGTGCATTTCCTGGCCTGCCGTACCATCGTAAACGGACTGAAGAGTCTCGGCATCATGAAAGGAGATACGGAAGAAGCTGTACAGGCCGGAGCACATACATTGTTCCTGCCTCACGGATTGGGTCATATGATGGGACTGGATGTTCATGATATGGAAGGTCTGGGAGAAGATTTTGTCGGATACAATGATACCATCAAGCGTTCTGACGCCTTCGGAACAGCTTATCTGAGGCTGGCAAAACCGTTGAAACCCGGTTTTGTTCTGACTGATGAGCCCGGAATTTATTTTATTCCGGATTTGATTGACAAATTCAAATCAGAAGGCAAGTTCACACAATTCGTAAATTATGATAAACTGGAATCCTACAGAAGCTTCGGCGGAATCCGTATTGAAGACGACCTGCTGGTTACCGAAAACGGTTGCCGCGTTCTGGGGAAACC
>CAYWBO010000110.1:0-6225 GCA_964456625.1 uncultured Lentimicrobiaceae bacterium
CGGCCATAATACATCGAACCGATCCAGTTGGCCAGCACCAGCACCAGGATCAACCAAAGCAGATTCTTCTGATGATGCCGCTTCATGCGAAGCCTTGTCGTATTTCCTTTGTCTTTTACCATTTTCTCCGGAAGAGGTTATAATTTGTGAGAGAAACAAAGAAAATAATCAGACTGAGGAAATAGATCACATCCCGGGAGTCGATCACCCCGCGGCTCATGGAAGTGTAGTGTGCACTGATGCCCAGCATCTCTACCCAGTAACCCCAGTTCCCGAAAAGGGGATACAGATATTCGAATCCCATATACAGAAAAGCACTCACCAGCACGGTGATGAGAAACGAAACGATCTGGTTGTCGGTGAGCGATGAGATACAGATCCCGATACTTACGAACACGGCACTCAGAAACAGCAGTCCGATAAAAGAGCCCCAGAAGGCACCGCTGTCAATATCCCCGACAGGGTAACCCAGCCTGTAAACAGAAAAATAATAGACCAGTGTTGGGATCAATGCCAGCACCACCAGTGAAAAAGCGGCCAGATATTTGGCCAGGATGATCTTTAGGTCGCTGACAGGGCGTGTGAGCAGCAATTCGATGGTGCCTGATTTCTTTTCTTCCGAGAAGCTGCGCATGCTGACCGCGGGTACCAGAAACAGAAAAACGTAAGGCGCCAGACTGAAATAGCCGTCCAGATTGGCATAGCCGTTCTCGAAGACATTCATCCCGGATGGCAGGACCCATAAAAAGAGGCTGGTAATCAAAAGAAAAATGCCCACGACCACAAATCCGGTCACGGAAGTGAGAAAACTAGTGATTTCTTTCTTATACAGTGCCCACATTTTTATTGATGCTTTTTATCTTACAGCAACGCAAAAATAATGTTTTTAGGGTGTAATCCCGGGAATTCCTTTTCGGCAAATCCGTCGGGTTCTCCTTATGAAAAATTTATCGAAGCCAAAGATGTCCGTGAGGCGTTAAAATCAGGCCCCGCAGCGCAAAAGTTACCAGTGACAGCAAAATGCTGAAAAGAAAAGCCCACCCAAACCCGTCTACTTTAAAGGGAGGGATGATCCAGGATGCCAGTTCAACGACGACGGCATTCAGCACCAGTAAAAACAGGCCCATCGTCAGCAAAGTGACAGGCAGCGTGATGAGTACCATGATGGGATACACCAGCACGTTCAGCACGGCGATGACGATGGCCACCAGTGTGGCCGTCAGGAATGCGGAACCCCTGATACGGATTCCGGGGAGCAATCCACCGATAATAATAATGGACACAACGGTAATTAAAAACCGCATGATGGGTTGAATCATAGGTATATAATTTTAAAAATGGATACCAAATAATAAATCAAACGTATTGCTGCTCTGCATTGTTTTATAACTCCAACGTAATCCTAACGTAGCCGTGGGGAATTTATTGAGTAAATTCCATTCTGTATACAATTCTATCCCGGCGCTGGGAAATATTTCGTTGTAAGGAATCCGGTTCAGATAGTCAAAGAAGAGATGGGAATAGACCCGCTTTAGATAAAATCCACCCTGGATCAGATCCCAGTCAGGATACGCGATCGGAAAAGCATAATCGAACTGCAGTGTAAAATACCGGTAGAAAAACAGGCCGGAATACCCGCGTGGGATGTTTACCATCGTACCGAAAGGATAATCGCCGGCCTGCTGGTCTTCATACCCGGCATAAAGCGAGATGCCCTGGTGCTTCACCAGACCGGGCAGGTAAAAAGTTCCCTGGGCGGCAAACTGGCTGTTGGTGCCTGCCAGCAGCGGCGTGTTCCGGAATGTGACCTGCAGCGTCTGCCCCCACTTCGGGAAAAGATCCTTGGGCGACATTTTCTCATAACTGTATTCGTAAAGCTGGAGTGTCAGATCGGCGATCTGCGGATCCCTGAAATAATAATGGGAACCGGGTTTCATGGTCAGATAGCGGATCTCGTATTTTGCCAGCGGTTGCAGCCCTGCTATGGTTTTCCCATGGCTCAGGTTCAGCGGAATGCCCACGCTCGCCGACAGAATGGACTCGTTCCACAGGATCTCATGGATGCCCGTACTGTCTCTCAGATAATCCCTGCGGTTCTGCGTGGAAGCTTCCAGCCCGATTTGCGGATACCAGCCGTAATAATTGAACGAGAAGCTGTATTTCCCTGTTTGCTGGTTGCGGTCCCAGGTATATTTCAACGCACTGACAGTTGTGCTCAGGTCGTTTTGCGAAAGGATGGAAACGCCGGGCTTGAAGGCATAGGTGTTGGCATCCAGCGAAAACGGCCCCCAGGCATAAGGATTGAAAAGATGCGCCAGCCGGCTGTATTTCTTTACAGGATAGACTTTCTTCGGCACGACGGAATCATCCAGAATAAAAGCGGCATGCTTTGCCCGTTTGTCCACAGGATAAGGCACGGAATTTTTCTCCGGACTGAAAGAGGTCAGCTTACTGACATTAAAATTCATGAAGGCCGGTTTGTATCCGTCGGCGGTGTAATGAACAAAGTAAGCCTGCTTTCCGTTCGCGGAAAAAGTGGCGTCCACGGCACCGAAGCGTGCATCCACGTAGCGGAAGATCTTCCCGCTGGAGATGTTCACGGCATACAGGTTGTCCTTACCCTCGTAACCCCCGTCGTAGAGTACCCAGTCGCCGTTACTCACCGGCCATTTGATCTCGGTATAGGAGAACGGCAGCAGGAAACGGTATTGCATCGTGCTCACATCCAGCCACAGCAGAGATTTGCCCTTGTTTCCCAACACGGTGGCTACCACGTGTTTCCCGTCGGCAGACCAGTGCGGCGTCAGGAAAAAGAGATTGTCCGGCGTATGGAACGATTTCAGCACCCGGCCGCTTTGTTCGTTAAGGATGTCCAGAAAATAACGGCCCTGCAGATCCACGCGCACTGCCACAATATATTTCGAATCCGGCGACAGGGCAGGAGCGAAATAGCGGCTCTTGTGCGTCAGCTGCCGCAGGGTTTTCGTGTGGTAATTGTAGACTTTGATGTCTGAGTAATCGCGGTTGCTCCATCTCAGATCAAAACCCATTTCATTCCAGCACAGCAGACTGTCGTTGGCCGACAGCGACTGGTCGTAATCAAAACCGGGCGTAAACAACCGGGTTTCTTTTCCCGAAGGCGTCAGCATCACAAAACGGTTGATGTCGTCCGGGCCTGATTTCTCGAAGATGAGATTGCCGTTGCTTAAGATCTGCGGAAACCGGTAATTGGTATAAAAACGGTTTTTGGTGGGAATGGTTTTATAATCCGGTTTTTGATAATGCGCATTTTCATGTTCCCATTGTGCTTTGAGGCTGTTCATCACATGATGATAATACTTCACCTTCCCCATGTGCGTGGTCTGATGTAGCCCGATGGAGAAAGGGAACAGCGTATAGGATCTCCGGGCGACTTCGTTCAGGACGTTGTTCCACAAACCGGTACCGTAATGCTCCACGCCGTTGAGCACCAGCTGGTATCCCAGCGTGTAGTGGTCAGGAACAAAATCCCGGTAGGAACCGAACTGGGCCTTATCGAGCGGATAGATCTTCTTGCCCAGCACCTGTGCTTCCAGCGGATAGACAAAGTCCGGCTGCCGTCCGCGACCGCTGTTGCTGTGGATGGTCTCACTATACACGGCGTCGCCTTCGATAAACCACTGAGGAAGGGCAAACATCAGCAGCGCCGTCCCCTGGGCTCCCAGCACGGCATACAACGCGTTGCCGAATCCCTGCCGCATCTTGCTCATCTGCACGGCGTGCCGGAACTCGTGCAACACCAGTTGCTTCTGCCAGGTCTGTGCATAGGTCTCCTGCGAGGGGATGTCGAAGATGTCGGCATGGTACGGTGCCGGCGAAACCATGGCATTGGCCTGGGTGGACAGGTTGTGCAATACAATGGTCAGCGGGCGCGCCTGCTTCAGGTAAGGATGCGCCACATGAGGCATGGAAAGCATCAGCAGGTTGGCATAATGCTGCGCCACCGAGTCGTACTCTTTTGGAAAAACAAGCTTAAAATGTTTGGTGTCGATCTGACGCCACTTCACCGATGCCGGGTCCTGGCCACTCAGATAATACTGCGCTTCCGCCTTGTTTGTGAAAGTACCGAGCGCCAGTAAAAATATCAGGATTGTGAAAATTCGAAGTCTCATGAACCAAAAATAGAGAATTTTGGTTCCGAAAAATAGTACACTGATTTTTTATGATGAAACTGATGAATTAAGATTAAAGATCAGTGCTGATCATAACGATCAGTCAGATCAGTGTCCTCTTAAACGCCTTTTCCCTGAATAGATCTTTTCAAAATCGCTTTGTTGATCCTTTTGGCGATAAAGGGGCCTTCGTAGATAAAGCCCGTGTAAACCTGGATCAGGTCGGCACCGGCATCCAGCATCTTCAACGCATCTTCCGGCGTAAAGATCCCGCCGACCCCGATCACCGGGAAGGCGTTTTTCGATTGCTCTTTCAGATAGCGTACCACTTCCAGCGCCCGGGCTGCAACGGGTTTCCCGCTCAGGCCGCCGCGGCCGATGGCTTTCACCGTATTTTCTGAAGTCTTCAGATTGTCGCGGGTGATGGTGGTATTTACGGCAATCACCCCGTCGATCTTCGTTTTGATGACAATGTCGATGACATCATTCAGCTGACCGAAATTAAGATCCGGAGATACTTTGATCAGGATGGGTTTCCGCCGGGGTTTGGCATTGTTGAGGTCTTGCAGCCGCGAGGCAATCTCCAGCAGCGCTTCCGAATCCTGCAACTCCTGCAGGTTGCTGATGTTGGGACAGCTGACATTGATGACGAAATAATCCACCGAATCGAACAGCTTTTCGAAAAGCGTCACATAATCCTCTACCGCCGTTTCGTTGGGGGTGAGTGTATTTTTTCCCAGGTTGCCACCGACAATCATCCCTGGTTTTCTGTTACTCAGCCTTTCAATGGCTGCCTCTGCACCCCGGTTGTTGAATCCCATCCGGTTGATGAGGCCTTGGTCCTGCGGGAGGCGGAACAACCGTGGTTGCGGGTTCCCGGGTTGCCCTTTGGGCGTGATGGTGCCCACTTCCACAAATCCGAATCCCAGCATGTCCAACTCGCGGTAAAGCCGGGCTTCCTTATCGAAACCGGCAGCAACGCCCACAGGATTTTTAAACTCCAGTCCGAACAAATTTCGCCGTAAGGCAGGATGCTTCACGGCAGTCATGGCCCTGACCATCGGGGCCACACCGGGAACGGCAAAACCGGTCTTCAGCAATGCGGCGACAAGATGATGCACCCGCTCCGGCTGCAGCCGGAACAACAAGGGGCGTATGACCGGTTTGTAAAACATCGTAACTTTATTCAGCAGCCTTGGCTTCGGCGCTGTCTTCTTTGGCTTCTTCCTGCGCTTCTTCCGTGAAGTCGAGCAGATCTTTGTTGAGTAAAATGTTGTACCAGCTGAATACCTTTTTCATGTCCGAAGTGTACACGGCATCCTTGTCGTAGTCGGGCAGCACCTTTTCAAAAAGTGCCTTCAGCGTGTTGGAGTCCATGTTCTTCACATTGGCTACCGGAGTCCCGTTTTGGATCTCGTGCAGGTTTTTGAAAACATCCTTCAACGGCACATCGTCGTTGGCGGCATAGATGCTGATTTCTTTCAGTGAGCTGATACGTTCGTGAGGAAACGCAGGACCTCTTTTTCCATCCAGCAGCGATTCCACCACGAGATTGCTTTTGGCTTCGCCAACCAACTTATAGAGGCCTGGTTTTCCCGAGATTGACAATATCTTACTTAAATCCATGTTCTGATTTTTTGTGCAAAAATAATCTTTTCACCGAATCGTTTCTGAGCGTCAAAACAAAAAAGTTCTACTTTTGTCGCTTTTTAATCCGGAACCCGTCATATCAGGTTCCTTTTCACCCTTAAAACAGATTGTAGAGACAGATGAAATTTTTCAAGTTTGCCCTGGTACTGACATTGACAATTACCTTTACTTCCTATTCCGCCTTTGCCAGGAAAAAAGACAAAGGACAGATCGCCTTCAATCAGGGAAATTATGCCGAAGCCCTGAAGGTCTGGACCAAAGAAATTAATACCTACATCAAAAGAAACAAGGCCGTCAAATGCCCTTATTTTACCAAAGCCGGCGTGGCAGCACTGAAACTTGGAAAATCCGCTCTGGCACAGAAATATCTGGAGGACGCCCGCTATACGGCTTCCGAAAATGCCACGACCTACAACCTGCTGGC
>CAYWBO010000111.1:0-6115 GCA_964456625.1 uncultured Lentimicrobiaceae bacterium
TAGAATGTCAGATTCCGGTTCTGATGATCTGGGTTCGAATCCCGGTGGGATCACTAAGAAAACGAAAGCCTGTGTTGTTAAACACGGGCTTTTTTGTTTCAAGTCAAGCGTTTGAGTTTAGTTAATGATGGTTGAATTGGAACAAAAAAGTTGTTTTCGCAGAAAACACAGCTTTTGTTTTCGGAATTCGGAGCCCAAGGGATCGCGCAGCAATCCCGTCGGGATCACTTAAATGAGCAGTTTAACAATGGTTTGGCTGCTTTTTTTGTTTATGGGAAAGGAATCTTCATCATCCTTTCTTGCAGGAAAGTTACTTTCTTGACGGCAAATCTTCTGGGCCCGGAGTTTTCTCCGAAACTCCGGAAGCTAAATGCAATAAATTGGAATTGATAGCCAGCTTGTTGTACGTTTCCGGTCAGTTTTTGCAAGCTGTTTTGCTCATTTTGCAAGGTTATAATGATAATTTATATAAATTTGAGACAAGGTATTGTCAACGGAATTGGATACTTAACCGGGATTTATTCTATCCGGGACTTTGTGTGGAATGAGAGGGAGTGTTCATTCCGATGATCGTATTTTCAGTACTTAAGAAGTTGATCAAATAAAGTGCATGGAATAATTTTCTTTCGATGAGAAAAGTTAAAGTAAAAGATTCTTACGCCCTGGCAGGGGAAATGTACAAATCGGTTCCCAAGCTGTTTTTTTTTCTTTTAGCATGTGTGCTTATCCTGGACATCGGGTCTTCTCTATTATGGGATTATTTGCTGCCCGATTACCGGGTAATTGCCACCTTCATTTCCGGCCTTGTCCTGGTTATTTTTCTCGTTCCCCTTTTTTATTTTTTTGTTCGGAGGCCCACTTTGAAGTATGTGGCGAAAAATTCGGACAAGCTCCAGCTGGAAGCACAGGTGTTGCACGAAATCACCGAGGGAGTAGCAACTACTTCTAATCTGGAAGAGTTGCTCCATCTGATCCAGGTTTCCATCAGTAAGGTGATGTATGCCGAAAACTGTTTCTTTGCGCTTTACGATGAGGAAAAAGGCCTCTTTAGTTTCCCTTATTTTGTGGATAAATATGACGATCCTCCCGAAGGAGAACATCCCCTTGAAAAGAGTTGCACGGCTTATATTTTGCGGCAGGGAAAGTCGATGTTGATTCCCGGTGATGTTTTTTTGAAACTGGTCAGCAAAGGAGAGGTGGAGCTGGTGGGTTCGTTTTCTCCTTCCTGGATGGGCATTCCGTTAAGGACATCCTCCAAGACGGTGGGAGTGCTGGTTTTGCAGCATTATGAGGAGGAAAATGTTTATGATAAGAAACATCTCAGGTTTCTGGATTCCATCGCCGGCCAGGTTGCCAATGTCATCGAAAGAAAACGGGCGGAGGAGAAACTTGAAAAATCTTTTTCCCTGTTGAATGCCACCCTGGAATCCACTGCCGACGGTATTCTCGTGGTGGATAAGGACCGAAATATTACCAAATACAACAAAAAATTCAGTGAATTATGGGCGATTCCGGAATCTTTGCCTAAAGGAGATGACAGCTGGTTAAGACAGTTTATACTGGATCAGGTCGTTGATCCGGAAGGGCTCCGAAAGAGAAACGTTGAAATTTATGAAGATGAGGAAGGAACCTCCTTTGATATCCTGGAATGTAAAGACAGCCGGTTTTTTGAACGATACTCTCAGCCCCAGCGTTTTGAAGGTAGGCCGGTCGGCAGAGTCTGGAGCTTCAGAGACATCACTGAAAGGAAAAGGGCAGAGCGGGAATTACGCGACAGCGAAGAGAAATTAAGGACGTTTTTTGAAAAATCACCAGTGGGGATTGAGATCTATGATGCGAACGGTATCCAGGTAGATATCAACAAAACGGCACTGGAAATTTTCGGAATCTCCGAAAAAAATGACAGTCTGGGATTTGACCTTTTCTCAGGAACTTCTTTAAGCCCGGATTTAAAAGAAAAATTGTTAAAAGGAGACCAGATCGATTACTCTGCTTTTTTTGATTTTGAGGAAGTAAAAAAACGAGATCAATACAAAACCAGCCGGCAGGGGAAAGCCGAAATCAATTATTCCATCACGCCGTTGAGATCCAACGAAAAAGTGATCACCGGTTATTTGGTGCTGATACAGGACATCACCGAAAGGCGGAAGGCGGAGCGGGAACTCCGGGATAGTGAAGAGAAGTTAAGAACGTATTTTGAAGAGTCTCCGGTGGGAATCGAAATCTATGATGCCGAGGGCTTTCAGACTGATGTCAACAAAGCCGCCATGGAAATTTTCGGAACTCCTCCCCAAACTACGGGACTCCGGTTTAACCTTTTTAAGAGCATCTATCTTTCCGATGGGCAAAAAGAACAGTTGCGTAAGGGAACCCAGGTTAACGTAACCATACCCTTTGATTTTGATAAAATAAACTCGTTGGATTATTATGGCGCTTCAACACGAAAAGGTGTAGCTGACCTGCAATATTTGATCACCCCGTTAAAATCTCATGAAGAGGAGACCCCCCGGGGGTATTTGTTGCTGGTACAGGACTTCACCGAGCGGCTGAGGGCGGAACTGGAGCTGCGTGAAAAAGAAAACCGTTACCGGACACTTTTTGAAAGTGCCAATGACGCCATTTTCATCATGGGACGCGAGCTTTTTGTTAACTGCAACCAGATGACATTGACCATCTTTGAATGCTCCAGCAAGGAAGATTTTATTGGCCATTCACCCTGGGAGCTCAGTCCCGAATATCAACCCGACGGACGCCGTTCGGAGCTGTCGGCCAAAGAAAAGATCGAGGACGCTTTTAACGGAAAGTCACAGCGGTTTTACTGGAAACACATTACCCTGAAAGGGAGACTTTTTGATGCCGAGGTCCTGTTAAATCGCGTTGAAGTGGACAGCGCTTACTTTCTGCAGGCGGTGGTCAGGGATATCACGGAAAAGAAAAAAGCCGATGATCTGCTCAGAGAAAGTGAGATCCGGTTGCGTGAATTGAATGCTTCCAAGGACAGGTTCTTTTCCATCATTGCGCACGACCTGAAGAGCCCCTTTAATGCCATCATCGGTTTCAGCGATCTGCTGGCTGCAAAAATGAAAGAAAAGGATTATGAAAGTATTGCGGAACTGGCGGAGCTGATACAAAAATCTTCGGAACGCACCATGAATCTGCTCGTCAATTTGCTCGAGTGGGCCCGCAGCCAGACCGGAAGGGTGAAATTCGAACCTGAAGGGATCCCGGTCAGCAGGATTGTCAAAGAGGCTGTAGATGCCTTGAAAGACGTGGCGAGCCATAAATCCATTACGGTTTCAGCAAAAACGCAGGCCGGCGACAAGGTCTTTGCTGACAAAGATATGGTAAGCACAATCCTGCGAAATCTGGTTTCTAACGCCCTAAAGTTTACGAACGTGGGGGGAACGGTGGATATCTCAACGGAAAAGAATGAAAGTCACATTCTTTTTAAAGTCAAAGACAGCGGTGTGGGGATAAAAAAAGAAAATATGGAGCGGCTTTTCCACATTGATGAAAGTTATTCCCATCCGGGGACACTCAATGAAAAAGGTACGGGGCTCGGCCTGTTGATCTGTAAGGAGTTCATCGAGAAAAACGGCGGTCACATCTGGGTGGAAAGTGAGGTTGGCAAAGGAAGCACTTTTAGCTTTATTCTTCCAACAGAAAAGTAAGCATCAGAGGACTTCCCTGACCTCATTCATCTTTCGTTCTCTTTCGAAGGAAAAAGTGTGATCCGTTTCGTTGCACAGCTCATAAAGCTGCAGTGCTTTTTGCAAAAATTTTTCCCTTTGTCCTTCCGGATAACGGATGCCTGTCTGATAAAACAGTTCGGCCAGCAGTTCCATGTTGGCGACGTTAAAACCTCTGAAAGAAGCGATGTAGTCTTTCAGTAGCGGTTTATCCAGCGTCAGGACTTTAGTCAGGCTGAACCGGGTTTCCTGCAACATCCACTCCGTGGTTTGTTCAAATTCGTGCCCGACGGTAATGGCTTCTTCCTGCTCGTTGCCCGTGATGCGTCCCATAATAGCACGCACGACGGCCCCGATTTTTTCTATTTCACGCAGGAGGTAGTCTTTCTGTTCCATATGCTTTGAGAAGCTTTTGTACAAATTTATGACAAAAGTGGGGTCCAGAAAAGCGGACATGTCCGCCATGACCTTACTCATCTTTTCCCTTAGGAAGCATAAGTCTGCGTGAGATAGGTCTCCAGTGAAACGGGCATCCTGCCCAACAGGCGCTCCAGGTCAGTATCGCTGCTGATGAACTCGCCCTGTTTGATGGCTTCGGCAAATCCGGCTGCCAGCTCTACAGCTTGCCCGGGTACGCCGGCTCCTGACAACGCGGCTCTGAAAGCTTCCTGCCCCGGATCGGTATAGGTTACGGTTTTGCCGAAGACTTCGCTCAGGATCCGAGCTACGTCGCTGAAGTTGTGATTTTCTGTATTACTGATGTCGTAATCCTTGTTTTCATGCCCGACGCCCAGTACCACATTCGCTGCGGCCTCGGCCATGTCGTTTCGCAGGGCGAACGCAAAAGGTGTTTCGCCGGCAGGCAGAAAAATTCCGGTCCCCAGCACATTATTCCCCAAAAAAAGCGGAAGGCCGTCCAGATACAGATTATTCCTGAAAATTGTATAATCCATGCCACTTTCCCTGATGGCGTTCTCGGTGTCGATGTGCGTTTTGGCCAGTACGTCGATGGAGGGGATCCCCGCTTCGCTTTTCCTGGCGATGCTTGTATAGTAAACATGCTTCACGCCGGCTTCTATGGCTGCTTTCACGACATTATCATGCTGTTTGCCGCGTACATAGATATCACTTGCCGAAACAAATAATAGTTTGTCCGTGCCCTGAAATGCATTCACCAGCGAAGGGTAATCGTCGTAATCGCCGAATTTCAACGCCACACCCCGGTCTTTTAACTCCTGTGCCTTTTCCTGGTTGCGCACCAGCGCAGAGAGGTTTCCCGCGGGGATGCCCTTGTGCAGTAAATATCCCAGGGCAGCTTTTCCGAAATGACCGGTGGCTCCGGTTACCAGAATGTTATGAGTCATGGTTTGCTTTTTTGTGGTTGCTACTTAACAAAGATAGGAATACTTGGCGTACGATATCCGGCAGCTCTATAAAAGGAGTTTTTACCTGACAACACTCAGGAACGGGAAATGATTCCCGGCCACGGAAGCGAAGGATTTTATTTCTTCACGATGCTGTAACGGTATTCGTCGCAGATCATATCATTTTTGATCACCGCCTTTTCCAGAATACCATCCAGTTTGAATCCGGCTTTTTCAAGCACCCGCTGTGAGGCTTTGTTGTATTCGAATACGCCGGAATAGATCCTGATCAGCCCCAACCTGTTGAAACCGTAATCCACAGCAAGCTTCACGGCATGGGTGGCGATTCCTTTTCCCCAGTAAGGTTCTCCGATCCAGTAACCCATTTCAGCCGACAGACGATAGATATCTTTCTGTTTGATCAGCCCGATCACACCAACCAATCCGTCTTTGTAAGTGATCCCAAAGTTTTCCTGGTTGTTTTCTGAAAGGGTGCGTTGGATGAATTCCGCGGCGTCTTTTTCCGAATAGGGAAAAGGAAAAGTATCCCGGACATTGTCCCAGATCTTTTTGTTGTTGCACAGGCGCGCGATCACTTCTTTGTCGGTAACCGCCAGCCGCCTTAACCTGATGTCATGGTTGACCAGAGTCATGATGCAATTTTGGTTTGTTGTCGTAAAATTAATAAAATGTGCCGCATCTTAAGCTCATAAGGAGAGCCGAAATGTCAAAGATTGAAAAGAACAGGCTTTGTGAGAGAGGCTGTCTTATTTGACGGTATCGGATCTCATCAGCAACAGCGTGCCCACATCCTTGTACTTCGCCAGGACTTTATAATGATCCGGAAGGGTGTCGTTGTTGAACCGGTAAATGAACAGGGTATTTGTATCCACCCCGTTTCTGTTGACCGAGTCGATTTTGATATGCCACCGGTGCCGGTAATAGTTCATGGCCGGTTCAAAAAGCCAGTTGTTGCTCACCGTGGCATCATGCCTGAACTGCTGTGTTTCTTTTTGAATGATTTCCATGGCGTCTTTGGTATGGGCATCATAATGCCAGTTT
>CAYWBO010000112.1:0-6050 GCA_964456625.1 uncultured Lentimicrobiaceae bacterium
AGCGGGGGCTTTGTTGTTTTAACAGGGGGAGAAATTTATCTCGTTTTTTCATTCCAATCTTCGTTATATTTGTCTGCTATTTTTTCACAAAATGGAACTAACACCGAAAATATCTAAGAATAATTTTTATTCCTTTCTTTGGCATGCCGGATTTTTTGCGCTTTCGCGCCCGTTTATGGACGTGGATACGATCATTCCGGCCATGCTGGTGGATGCCGGAGGCTCCGCCGTACAGATCGGGATCATGACGGCCATCATGGTGGGAGGTTCCAGTTTCACGCAGTTGTTCTTCGCGCCGTTCATCAGCAACTATCACTACAAAAGAAACTTTCTGCTGCTGGGCATCAACGCCCGCATCGTGGCTTTGCTGGGCATGGGGCTGATGCTTATTTATTCACCGCATTTGTCACATCCGCTCATTATCTGGCTCATTTTTATCCTGATCAGTCTCTTCTCGTTCAGCGGTGCTTTTGCCAACGTGAGTTATACCGACATCCTGGGCAAATCGGTGCTGACGGAATCCCGGAAATCGTTCTTTTCCATCCGCCAGGTCATCAACGGGATTGTGCTGTTTTCAGCAGCTCTGGCCGCCAAGAAGATCCTTTCTTTGTCCGGCTATCCTGATAACTACGGCTATCTTTTCCTGATTGCTTTTGCATCTTTATTTATTGCTTCTCTGGGATTTTGGA
This sequence comes from uncultured Lentimicrobiaceae bacterium, assembly GCA_964456625.1. Lineage (GTDB taxonomy): Bacteria > Bacteroidota > Bacteroidia > Bacteroidales > F082 > Sulfidibacterium. Next base: position 690 of record CAYWBO010000112.1, read on the forward strand.
ATATAAAAGAAGTGATTCCTTCCAAACTTTCCGTGCAGAGTCCGGGCCATTTTCTGAAACTCATCCGCGACGAATGGCGGCAAAATCCCCAGTTGAAATACTTCCTTGGTTTCATCAATACCATGGGGATCAGCATCTCTTTTCTGCCGTTTATCATTTTGTTCGGCAAACAAATTTACCATACACAAAGCAGCGACACCGGCTGGATGCTGCTCATCAAGATTATTGGGACCGTAGCCACAGGATTTCTTCTGTTTTTCCTGTCCGGGAAATATAAATACCGCTACCTGCTTTATGGTGGCGCGCTGCTGACTTTCATCAGCCCATTGGTACTGTTGCTTCCCTTTCAGGTGCCTTCGCTGGCCATCGTTTTCTTTTTCGGAGGCATTATCTATACCGCTTACAATATCTCCATGAACGGCGTTTTGCTTGAGATCTCCGGAAACACCAACCGTGCACTTTACACAGGCATTGCAGGTGCCGGCAACATCCTGCCGGCGGTCTTCCCGCTGGCCGGAGGCTGGATCATCAAACACTTCGGATTCCTGCCCTTTTTCTCACTGTTCATGATCGTGATCCTCGCTTCCCTGTTTTTTATTTATAAAATGGATTTCAAGCATTAAGTTCCGAAATCATTTTGCATTTTCAGGACTGCCAAGACTATTATCTCGTAATTTTGCGGAGCATCTTAAGATGACGTTTTAAAAATCACATCATGGAAAAACATCTGGTCTGGCAGGAAAAAACAATCAACTACACCACGCAGGGTTATGGCCCGGCCGTGGTTTTGATCCACGGATTTCCGGTGAACCTGCATGTCTGGGATTCATTCGTCGAATCATTCAGCCCGCATTTCAAGATCATCGCCATCGATCTGCCCGGATTCGGGAAATCCTCGGTTTACGACACGGTTCATACCATGGCTTTCATGGCGCAGGCTGTTAAGGCCGTCATGGTAGCGGAGAATACTGCAAAAGCCATTTTGGTCGGTCATTCCATGGGCGGTTATGTTTCGCTGGCTTTCGCGAAGTTGTTCCCGGAAAACCTGGCCGGAATCGTTTTGTTCCATTCACAGGCTGCTGCCGATACACCGGAAGCCAAAGTCAATCGTTCCCGGACCATCGAAGCAGTCAAGCATGATCATAAAGATTTCGTTTTAAAATTTATTCCAAGCCTGTTTGCCCCTGAAAATGTGAGCCGGTGTGATCGGGAAATCGAGGAGCTGAAAAAATTAGGATACGAAGTATCTGCCGAAGGCATTATCGCCGCGCTGAGCGGAATGGCCGAAAGGGAAGATTCCCGCGAGCTACTGAAAACATTAGCGGTTCCTGTGTTTTTTGTTGTAGGAAAAGAAGATTCCAGAGCTTCACTCCCCGAAATAGCTTATCAAATGAGCCTTCCCAGGAACTGTGAAGGCATCATCCTCGACGGGGTCGGGCATACAGGTTATATTGAAGCACCGGAAAAGATCTTCCCGGCGATAGAAAGTTTTTGCGAACGCACGTATCAGGCAAACAACCCGTCTTAGGAAAATTCCGATTATAATTCAACCAACCTGTCCAGCATTTCCTGGATCAGATGCTTCATACTTTCCTTGTAGTTGGGATTAAAATCATCGGTGATGCGGTTGGCAATGATGTCGCAAACGGTCATGGCTTCGTGGCCCAGCATGGCTGAAAGCGAATACAACGCAGAAGTTTCCATTTCAAAATTCGAAACCACAAAGCCCTTGTATTCATATTTACAGGCACGGTCGATGATGGTCTTGTCTTTCACTTTCAAGCGAAGTTCCCTGCCTTGCGGGGCGTAAAATCCGGGAGCCGTCAGTGTAATGCCTTTGTACCATCCGGAACCCAGCTTTTCCAAAAGGTAGTCGGAACCTTTGATAGCATAAGGTTTCGGGAGATCTTCGTCCCATTGCATGTAACCAATAAAACCGCTTGTCATATCTTTTTCGATCACATTCGGACCGTCTTCATAGAAATAAGCCAGTCCGTCAAGGCCGATGGCGTATTCCGAAACCACATATGACTCTATTACTCCGATGTCAGCCTGCAACGCTCCAGAAGTGCCGATACGGATCAGATTCAGTGAATGTTTTTCTTCTTTCGGACTCTTGGTCTTGAAATCAATATTAAACAGGGCATCCAACTCATTCACTACGATCTCAATGTTATCAGGGCCCATTCCGGTAGACATTACCGTGAGTCTTTTTTCTTTATAAATACCTGTAAACGTGTTTATTTCACGATTTTGATTTTCGAGTTCTATCTCATCAAAATAAGTGGATATCAATTTAGCACGACCCGGATCTCCCACCAGTATAATGGTTTCTGCTACGTCACCGGGGTTCAACTTCAGATGGTAAATACTCCCGTCTGTGTTTAATACTAATTCAGCATTTTTTAACATCATCGTTCAAAAATTATTCAGTTACCTTTGCAAAGTTAAAAATTTCGAGAGATGAATGCTGAGATTATCAATATTGGCGATGAGTTGCTGATCGGGCAGGTGGTGAATACCAACGCTTCCTGGCTGGCATCCGAATTGAATAAGGCAGGGATTTCCGTGGTGCAGATCACCACAATTGCAGATGATGATCACGCTATAAAAACAGCACTGGATCATGCAGCCGAACGGGCACAGATCATCATTATATCCGGCGGCCTCGGGCCCACCAAAGACGATATCACAAAAAAGTCGCTGGCAGAGTACTTTGACTCGGAAATGGTTTTCGATGAAGGGACTTATGAAAATGTGAAGAAGATCTTTGCATTACGCCATTATCAAGTCACGGAAGTCAACAAAATGCAGGCGCTGATCCCCGAGAAATGTATTCCGCTGCAAAACAACAACGGCACAGCCCCCGGCATGTGGTTCGAAAAAGAGGATACTGTCTTTGTTTCGCTGCCCGGTGTACCATATGAAATGAAGGCACTCTTCTCCGAAGAAGTCATCCTGAGGCTGGCCAAGCGTTACAAGCTGGGGGCCGTGGTACACAAAACCATCATGACTACAGGTGTGGGGGAGTCGTTTCTGGCGGCAAAGATCAACGACTGGGAAGACAATCTCCCATCCTATGTTAAACTGGCCTATCTGCCCCAGCCGGGGTTGGTAAGATTACGCCTTTCGGCGAAAGGCCCCGACAAGAAAGCACTTGAAACCGAATTAGAACAATTGACGGAGGCGTTGCAACAAATCGTTCCGGAAGTCATTTACGGATATGATGATATGCCGCTGGAAGAAGCCGTTGGAAATCTTTTGAAGGAAAAAGGCAGGACGATGGCCACGGCTGAAAGCTGCACCGGTGGTTACATCGCCCATCTGATCACCAGCATTCCCGGAAGCTCTGAATACTTCATGGGTTCCATTGTCTCTTACTCCAATGATGTTAAAATAAGCCAGCTGGGTGTTGCGTTTGATTCGCTTGAAGAACATGGTGCTGTGAGTAAGAATGTGGTGGAACAAATGGCGACAGGAGCCCGCGAACGGCTGAAAACCGATTATGCGTTGGCGACTTCCGGCATTGCAGGCCCCGACGGCGGCACGGAAGAAAAGCCGGTGGGAACCACCTGGGTTGCCCTGGCCGGTCCTGACGGCATCGTTTCACAGAAATTCCATTTCGGTGAACACCGCGGCAGGAACATACGGCGGACTGCGCTGGCAGCGCTGAACATGCTACGACTGGAACTGACCAAATAAATTGTGATGAAAGGGCACGCGTTACAACAGCGTGCCGGTTTATTGTGCATTCACTTTACGGACCACGTCCATAAAATCAAAGATCTCTTTGGGATTCTTTTCAAAATGATTCCCGACCACAATGGTATCGGCACCGGCGATTAGTATTTTTTCTGCAATTTCCGGACTTTTGATGCCGCCACCGATAACCAAAGGTACTTCGATGGAGCCTTTTACAAAACGGATCATCTCTTCCGAGATGGTAACATCCGCTCCGCTGCCGGCATCCATATAAATCAGTCGCAACCCCAGCATCTCGCCTGCCATGGCGGTACAGGCGGCAATGTCTTTCTTGTCGCGCGGAATGGGCATCGAATTGCTCATATACGTCACCGAAGTCGGCTTGCCGCTGTCGATCAGCATGTAACCGGTGGGAATGGCTTCCAGTCCGCTGAGTTTAATATAAGGTGCTGAAATCACGTGCATCCCGATCAGCATATCCGGATTGCGTCCGGAGATCAGCGAGAGAAATAAAATGGCGTCGGCATTGCGGCTGATCTGATAGGTATTCCCCGGAAAAAGTATCACCGGGATATTGCTGTTCTCTTTCAGCGTGCGGATACAACGAAACAACGTGTCACTGGTAAGAAGGCTTCCTCCGACAAACAAAAAATTCACGCCGGCTTCACCGGCAATTTTACTAACCTCGGCATACTGATTATCCGAAAGTTTGTCCGGGTCTATCAGTACGGCGAGTTGTTTTTGGGATGTCAGAAAATGATCGAGTGTCTTCATGCCTTCAGTTTGAACAAATGTAAAAAAAATGTCGTATCAAGTCTGTCCCGATCCCCCTCCATAATTCATCCTTTTCTAAAAGACTTCCTGTGCGATTTTTCGGATATTGTCCGATTTACCCATGGTATAAAAATGCAGCACCGGAACCCCGAATTCCAGGAGTCCTTTGGCTTGCTGGATCGCCCATTCCACGCCTACCTGTCTGACTTCGCTGTTATTTTTGCATTTCAGGATCTCTTTCACCAGTGCTTCGGGCATGTCCACATTAAAGGTCTTGGGCAGAACGGCCATTTGTGATTGTGATGAAACCGGTTTCAGACCCGGAATAATCGGCACATCAATACCCTTGGCACGGCAGTTTTTTACGAAATCAAAATATTTCTGGTTGTCGAAGAACATCTGGGTAACAATATAAGAAGCACCGGCTTCAATTTTTTTCTTCAGAAAATGAAGGTCACTCTCAAAGTTGGGAGATTCAGAATGTTTTTCGGGATATCCGGCCACACCGATACAAAAATCCGTGGCACGGGTATTTTTGAGCTCTTTTTCAAGATATTCAGCCTGGTTGAGGTCGGCAATCTGTTCCACCAGTTCCAGCGAATGGCTGTTTCCGTCCGGTTCCGGGATAAATTCCTTTAGTCCGGGTTGCGGGTCACCACGCACCACCAGCAGATTTTTGACACCCAGAAAATTCAGGTCGATCAATGCATTTTCAGTATCTTCCCTCGTAAAGCCACCGCAAATAATATGCGGCACTACCGGAATACCGTAACGGAATTTGATAGCCGCCGTAATACCCACGGTCCCCGGCCGCTTTCTGACAACTCTTTTTTTCATCAGCCCGTTGGGCAACGGATCATACACCACTTCTTCCTGATGATACGT
>CAYWBO010000113.1:0-6007 GCA_964456625.1 uncultured Lentimicrobiaceae bacterium
TGGGTACTGCATAGTTGGCAGTGGGTAACACCCGGGTTAAGCCTGGGTACTGAAAAGTTGTCAGTGGGTAATGCCCGGGTTAAGATTGGGTAGCCCGTAGTTGACGTTGGGTAGCAGCGGCATTTTGTAACTAAGCCAGGGCAAAGCGTAACTATTGCCGGTCAAAGTGCAACGAAAGCATGAAGGGGCGTAACTTTCGTCAGTCAACTCTCAACCGGAGCCCGGAAATTTTTAACGAAAGCAGGGGTGAGCCCTTCTCAAAGTCTGTTTCCGGCACCCCCCATTATGATATGGAAGCTTTGTGGCAAGCTCTACTCAGTTCAGAGGTGAATGAAAATGAATCTTGTTCTATTTTGAGATTGCTTCTTCCTTGCCGTGGGCGAGATCATCGCAATGACGTTTTCTTTTATAGAAGTTTTATCGTAACATTCCAATAATGGCACGCGCTACCCACCTGCGGGCGGTCAGGTAAGCGCGCGTCGGTTTGGTTGTTGCGGTCATTCTGCCGTGGCAGGATCGATGATGGTCGAAATTTCCGTGACCACATTGGCGGGAAATCCGCCCTGCTTGGCATGTTCACGGATCATTTCCTCGTTGGGCGCGATGTAGACGCAATAGATCTTGTCGTCTGTCACGTAACTGTGAACCCATTGTATTTGCGGTCCCATTTTGCTTAACACCCCGCAGGAAGTCTGCGAAATGGCTTTGAGCTGATCAGAAGTCAGGTTGCCAGCACCCGGAACTTCTCTTTCTATTAAGTATTTTGGCATAGTTTTTAGTTTAGTCTTCCTACTCGTATGGCTTTTCGGTGACGCCCCGTTTTTTTGAATGGTTTCCGGCTCCATCTTAGTTCATGGTTCTTTAGTTCGCAGATTTTAATTCATAGATGTATTCTGTGATTTCTTTTTTCCGTTCGGCGGCATAACCTGTATCCTGGCCGATGCGGACAAAACCGCAGCGCTCCAGCACCTTTTGCGATCCGGTGTTGTCGAAAGCCGTACGCCCGCAGATCGGGCGGGTTTTTACGATTTCGAGGAACGCCCGCAGCGCCCCGGTGGCGATGCCCTGTCCCCAAAACCGGCGGTCGATCCAGTAAGTGATCTCGGCGTCGCCTTCCATCACGAATTTGGCAATGCTGCCGGCAATCTCCTTGCCGAACCAGATGGTGCGCTGGGTGACGGAAGGGTCCTGCAACAGGGCCGTATATTTTTTTATATAACCCGCCTTGTCGTCGCGGTCGCCCGACATAAATGCAGCCATATGCCTGGCCGTTTCATCGCGCTGGAACTGATACAACAGTTCCAGTTCCGAAAAAAGGGTGGTTTTCAGTACAATTTTCTGAGGTTCATTCATACTTTTCTTGTTTGTTTCTGCAGTTTCATTGCTTCCCATCACAACCCGGAACATCTTCCGAGGTTAATTTTTGTTAAACGGGCACACTAATGTACAGTTTTCCGTTATACTATCCATATTCCTTCTAAATAATTGAAATAATCATCACGAAAACATATTCATGAGGACCCTGCCAAAGAAATACATTCTTATCCACAGCTTTCTGGCATCGCTGTTGTTCATTGCGCCGAAACTGCAGGCGCAGAAAACCGTTCACATCAGCGGCAGGATCTACGACGACATCAGCAAAAAACCGCTGCCGTTTGCCAATGTCGTTTTGGTGGGAAGAAACCAGGGCGCGATCACCAATTACAAAGGCTGTTATGAGTTTAACGTCGTGCCCGGGGCAACAGACAGGATCGAAGCGCAGACGGTCGGTTACCGCACGCAGACCAAAACGATCGCTCTGAACGGGCAACAGGTCATCAATTTCGCCATGCAACCGGAAAGCCTGAATCTGAACGAGGTGGTGGTGAACGGCCGGCGGCAGCGATACCGGAACAAAAACAATCCCGCAGTGGCGCTGATCCGCCATGTGATCCGCAACAAACGGATGAACCGGAAGGGGAGCCTGAATTATTATCAGTACGACAAGTACGACAAGGTGGAATTTTCGCTGAACCCTGCCGACGAAAAGATCCTGAAAAATAACATCTTCCGGAAATTTCATTTTGTCTTTCATTATGCCGACACTTCCGGCCTCGACGGCCGGGTGTATCTGCCGGTGTTTTTAAAGGAAACCGCCGCGAAAGTTTACTACCGTAGCGCACCGAAAGCACAAAAGGAATACATCACCGGGGTTAAAATGTCCGAATTTCCGCCTTTCATCGACAAACAGGGGTTTGATGAGGAGCTGAACAAACTGTTTCAGAACATCGACATTTACGACAACAACATCTTCCTGCTTACCAACCAGTTTGTAAGTCCGATTTCCAACCTCGCGCCACAGGTTTACAAATTCCATATCATCGACACGGTGAACGTGGCCAGGTACCGCTGCATCAACGTGGCCTTCGAACCCAGAAACAAAGCCGACTTTGCCTTTTCGGGCCATCTGTACATCACGGATGATCCGCGGTATGCCGTGGTGAAAGCCCTTATGAGCATCCCCAAAGGCATCAACCTGGATTTTGTCCGAAGGCTGCAGTTTTCGCAGGAATTCCAATACGTCGACAACAAGATCTGGATGCGCTCGGCGGATCAGATGACGATTGATTTCAATCTTGTCAAAAACGGTCCGGGCATGCAGGGCAAAAAGACGGACTACTACGATCATTATGTGCTGAACCAACGGCAAAACGATACGATTTACGCCGGGATCAGCAAAAAGATCCTGTTGCCGGATGCCTCCGCACAGCCCCCCGCATTCTGGGCGAAAAACCGGACCGGGCCGTTGCAGCAGGAAGAAAAGAATATCTACGTAATGTCGGACACCATCCGGAAAATGCCGGCCTACAAAAGATCGGTGAACCTGATGATGCTGCTCGACGAAGGCTACTGGAACTTCGGCAAGATCGACCTGGGCCCGGTGAACTCGTTTTTCGGTTTTAACAGCGTGGAAGGGCGTATCCTGCGCCTGTCGGGAAGAACCAGCCCGCAGTTCAACAAGCGCTTCCGGCTCAGCGGGAATGTGGCGTATGGTTTCCAGGACAAAAAATACAAATACGGCGCCACGGCGCTGTGGTCGCTGAACCACATCGCCCTGAATGCCCATCCGACACAGACGCTGTCGGTAACCTACCAGAACCAGACAAAGTTTCCCGGTATGGACATGCAGTTGGTAAGCCCGAACAATTTCTTTTTGTCTTTCAAAAGGGGCGTGGCCGACAAGATCCTGTACTATCAGCTCTTTGCCATCGAGCATTATGTGAAGTGGGGCGACGGATTTTCAACACGGCTGACGCTGCGGCACCGGGTGGAACATCCCGGCGGCAGCTGGCAGTTCAATGCCGGCGGTTACCCGCTGGACCGGCTTACTTCCAGCGAAGCCTCGCTCCTGATCCGTTTTGCACCCGACGAAAAATACTACCAGGGCATGGATTACCGGACGCCCATCGTTACACGGTATCCCGTGCTGCAACTGGATTTTACGCAGGGATTTAAAAATGTCCTCCAATCAAATTTCAGTTACAGCAAACTGAGCCTGTCTGTTTTCAAGCGGTTTTATTTCGGTTTGTTCGGCTATCTGGACTCGGATGTGGAAGCAGGGCAGGTGTTCGGCAATCATATTCCGTATCCGCTGTTGTATCTCCACCGTGCCAACCAGAGTTTCTCGTTTCAGCCTTATTCTTACAACATGATGAACTTTCTGGAGTTTGTCAGCGACCGGTATGCGGCCTACTTCGGGGAATATCATTTCAACGGCTTCCTGTTCAACCAGATCCCGTTGTTAAAAAAGCTCAAGCTGCGGACCATCGTTTCTTTTAAGGCACTTTACGGGAACCTCAGCAATGCCAACAATCCGAATGTCACACCCGGTCTGATGCCTTTCCCGGCGGATGCCAACGGAAACCCGACCACTTTTACGCTGAAAGGAAGGCCGTATATGGAGGCCAGCGTAGGGATCGGCAATATCTTTCAGCTTTTCCGCGTGGACCTCGTAAAAAGGCTCAGTTACCTCAACAACCCGAATGTAACGCAGTACGGTATCAGGATCAGTTTTAAAGTGGATTTTTGACCCCAGCAAGGTCGAAACTATTCGCCTTCCCGGAGCTTTTTCCACCGCTCCGGCATATCTTCTTCACCCTGAAAGTAATGTACAGCGGATTCTTTCTTAAAAATATCCATCGTGGGCAGGATGTTGATCTTTCCTGAATCGGGATATTCGGAAACATCCACATCGAAGAACGTCCGGATATCCAGGTAGGCGCAGGGCTCATCGCCATGATTGAAAAACTGATGGGCGCCGGTGGCTCCCTTTTCGAAGAACACGAGGTCGCCGGCCGAAACAATTTCAAAACCTTCGGGCATACGGACCGTCATGCTGCCGGAAGTCACCATCATCAGCTCTTCCGCATGCCGGTGAAAATGGTACGGGAAAGAGAACTGTCCGGGATTCAGTATCCTGAGATCGAAGACCAGGTTCTCGGAACCGGCGGCTTTCGATAACCTGGGAGAAGCCGTAAGCAGGTCGTAGTGTTCCACTCTGTGCTCATCGTGTTTGTATCGAAGGTCTTTACTTTTAATGATTGTTGCCATAATGATCTTATTTGTTGTTTTGATTCAATGATTTCCGGATCGTTTTGATCATGTCCTGATTGATCTTTTGAACGGACCGGATCGCCTGGTTCATGCCCAGTGCATAATTTCCCATGATGCGGTTTTTGACTTTGAAATTCCGGAGTGCTTTTTTCAAATCCGGTTTTTTAAACCTGTATTCCTCAGGAGTATTGGGGAAAACGATATTCGGAATGGATGAATAATACAAATTCGCGCTTTCCGAACTCAGCTGTTCGTAAAGCCCTTCATCCTCGTCTTTGAAGTTGGCATACTCGTGATAGGTCTTCAGTATTTGCCTGCGGAGTGCGACATTCCGTATGACGCCAATATTTCCCGTGCTTTTCATTTCATCCAATGTTGTGGTCACCGGGTCGAAATGGAGCCTCACGTCCACCTGCATAAAAAAGAAATCAATTAGGGAATCGTTGGGATAATTGTGTCCATTGTAGTACGCCATGATGGCTTGTTTGGCATGCACCTGCCGGTCCGACAGTTTCTGTTCCCGCTGCAACGCCAGAGAGTCGGTTCTGAGATCCTGCAACAAATCCTGTAAATACTGCTTTTCAAGATTGCGGTCTTTGCGCTGCTGGTTCCAGTTGTTCACCTGCAGGGCGATGAGAATGCCGATGACCACCAGCAGAATTTCACCTACGGCATAGCGAAGGTACTTGGCAACGCTGTTTTCAGCGGCCAATTGTTTGCGGACGTTTCTAAAGATCTTAGGCATGGGTGTCAGATTTTGGTTTTTGCGGAAGCAGGGTAAGGATTTTGTCTATTTGATCAATCACTTTTGTCACGTCTTTTCTACAATCATTATAATTATCATAGTTCAGGATTAAAATTTTGAGCGCCCGGGTTTTTCTGAAAAACGCAGGCTCATTATCCAGGATTACAATTTTCCCGAACTTAAATTTCTTTACATGATTTTCAAGCAACGGTAACCACTGATTGTTAAAGGCAAATTCAATATCGCCCAAATCCTGTATCGTTTGGTTAACCTGATCATCATAATACTTACCCAGTTCTAATCTAAGCTTATTATTGCTGATTATTTCCAATCCTTTCGATTTCAGTACTTCATAAGAATTTGTTCTGGGGTGAAAGCGGGTAAACCGTGCTACATCTGCAAGCCAGTAAGGAATGCTGTCAGGGTTCGCAGTTCTCTTGGTAGAATCCAGCAATTGGTTTAATGCATAAAGTGCCTTTTTGTTGATCTTATTGATTTCGACCAGCCCTTCCCTGTCAAGTATCAGGTTTTCCCTGATTTGCCCAAGGATTTCTCTTTCAAAAACCAGGTCTTTTCGATGCGCGTTCCAGTTGTTCACCTGCAGGGCGATCAAGATCCCGATGACCACCAGCAGGATTTCTCCGATGGCATACCGAAGGTAAGCCGGCA
>CAYWBO010000114.1:0-5997 GCA_964456625.1 uncultured Lentimicrobiaceae bacterium
GTCACGTTGTCACGTCGTCACCCAGTCACCTTACTAAAAGATGGTTAAACCATTCTATTGAGCCGACACCAAAAACTTTAGTTACTTTATGAACTTTAGCGCACTTTATGAACTCCTTTCTCCCCTATCTTTGCCAAGAATTCACTCACTCAAAACAGATCCATGACCACCGATATCGACCAGGGGAATAACCTGCCAACGCCCGAAAGCGAGCCTGACGAAAAAAAGCTGCATCAAAAAATGACGGCTTTTGTTTATGATTTGCTGGTGCATGATTTTCAAAAACTCTGTGCCCTGATCTACCGCCACGATGTGAATGAAAAGAAATTCTACGATACTGTGCAGATTCCCGATATTGATGAACAGGCTTCCCGCATTGCCGACCTTATCATCGACAGGGAAAAAGAAAAAATGATCACCCGCAAAGCCTATCAAAAATATAAGAAAGACCGGGATAAGAATTTGTTGGAATAGAAAGGTAAAAATCTGTCTTGTTCCAAAAAAGCCTTATCTATTAGAAAACAGACATTCGCTGAATTTTTTACTTGTAAAAAATCACGCAAACGATCTTTCCTGAAAAATAAATTCATAACTTAGAGGAGTTTAACCGGGGAAAATATGCCGGAAATTTGATAAATCTTAGCCTTTATATCTTTCAAATGAACAGGATCGGCTGTTCTCAACCCAAATTCTTTAACCATGAAAACATTATCAATTTTACTCACTGCACTACTATCTCTTGGCCTCTTTTCCAACGCGCTTCCTGAAAAACCGAAAACCGTTTCCGGCGTGGTGCTGGGCAAATGGGTCAGAATGGGGCCCTCCGGACCCATGAGTCTTGAATTTAAAAGTGACGGAACCGTTGAAGTGAATTTCGGCAACAACAACACCGTGGATGTGGTCACCGAATATGAAATCAGAAACGACACCATCCACTTTCAAGACAAGAAAGGATTAATGTGTCCGGGAACCGGAGTGTATAAAGTTTACCATGGCAATCATTATATTGCATTCGACCTGATTCGGGATGATTGCGGCGGAAGAATCAAATCAACCATGGGTTTTTGGACACAACCTGATTTCAGCAGCTACCTGGGAAAACTGGATCAGGAAATAACCGAAACAAGGAAACCTTCGCTTTATTTAAACCGGGCCAGGATCTATATGGCTTTGGGCAATTCAAAAAAGGCAAAAGCGGACTTTGATGTTTATCTCAGCCACAACAAAACAGATGCCCGTGCTTATATCAACAGGGCAGGCACACGATTTCCGGACGACATGAAAGGCGTTCTAGCCGATTGTGATCAGGCCCTCAAATTAGAACCGGGAAATAAAAATGCCTATTTCCTGAAAGGTTTGGCACTATACCAATTGGGAGAAAAAGAAAAAGCCTGTGAAAACTTTTCTACAGCCATAAAATTAGGCTTTTCTATCCTGAAAATTGCCGAACAGGAAAGATGCGCCGAGTTCTGGAAAAATTCAAAGGAAAAATAATGGACTTCCCAGCGCTTTTGATTTAAACAGGAAACCCGATTTTTGATCTGAGATCCGAAAATGAATGGCACAAGCGGACGCTGGCGCAAGCATTTGTTTTTGCATAAATTTCCTCCCCGTTTGCAGAGAAACCTTCCCGAACCGCCGATTTCGTTTTCAAAGCAGCTTCGACAAGGGTATTTTCGTGTTATCAATGCCAAAAATAAACGACATGAAGACAGGAAAAAAAATGCTAAGAACCGCAGGATTGCTGATATTGGCCCTATCCTTCTCCAGCTTTTCATCTTGCCAAAAAAGCAATGCAAGCACGGATACTACTTCTCAAACGGCAAATTTGCCCGACATCACCGGTTATCCTATCGTAGGAAGCGCCCAGAGTAATTTTTACGACAACACTTCCGTGATCTCCAAGCCTTCGCAGGGAAGCACTTTTTACGGTCAGGATGCCAACCATCCGGGGACGACTCCCCATTATGTCGACAACGGCGACGGTACCGTTACCGATATGGTCACAGGATTGATGTGGTCGCAGTCAGCCGACCTGAACGGCGACGGCACCATCAATGCCGACGACAAGCTGTCTTATCAGGATGCCCTGGACGGAGCTTCCACCTTTAAACTCGACGGATACACCGATTGGCGGTTGCCAACGATCAAAGAGCTGTATTCGCTGATCATGTATTACGGTGCCGAACCCAATCCCACCGCCACCTCCCAGGGAAATGCCGTTCCATTTATCAACACAAACTATTTTGACTTTGCCTACGGAGACCTCAGCGTGGAACGGATCATCGACGCACAATATGCCACTTCAACGCTGTACGTCAGCACGACCATGAACGGGAATCAAACCATGTTCGGGGTCAATTTTGCCGACGGCCGCATCAAAGGTTATCCGGCTTCCGCCTCGATGAAAAAGTACTATGTGATCTATGTACGCGGCAATAAAGACTATGGTAAGAATGAATTTGTCGACAACGGCGACGGCACCATTACCGACAAAGCCACCGGACTGATGTGGATGCAGGACGACAGCGGAAAAGGGATGACGTGGCCGGATGCCTTGTCATACGCCGAAAACATGAATTTTGCCGGCTACAGCGACTGGAGGTTACCCGATGCCAAAGAGCTGCAAAGCATTGTGGATTATACCCGCTCGCCGGCAACTACCGGTTCTGCAGCCATCGATCCCCTGTTTCACTGCACGCAAATTACCAACGAAGCGGGCGAAGCTGATTATCCGTATTACTGGAGCAGCACTACTTTTTGCTCGCAGTCACCTGAAAACGGGACCAATGCGGTTTATGTCAGCTTTGGCAGGGCCATGGGGTACTGGCAGGGCTCCTGGATCGATGTTCATGGTGCCGGTGCCCAGCGCAGCGATCCAAAAGTGGGAAATCCGGCAGATTATCCCTACGGACACGGGCCTCAGGGTGATGCCATCCGCATATACAATTACGTACGACTGGTTCGCAACGTCAAATAATCCCAAAAGAAAAAATGATGTTGAAGTATTTTAAACAGATGTCCATTCTCTTCTGCACGTTCGTAGTTGTATCCTGTGCGAAACAGGATCCGGGAACAACGATTTCAAACGCAACAAACAAAGCCACCAACGGCTATATATTGTACTCCTTCATGGGAGCCAGGACGACACAACTGATCGACACTGCCGGGAACGTCGTTAAAAGCTGGACTTCTGACTACGGCTCCTTCGGAGGTTGCTATCTTTCAGGCAATAAAACACTGCTCAGGTCCGGGCTTACCCCTGCGGCCAAGAACGGGCCATTCGCCAACGGAGGTGCAACCTCCGGGATCATACAGGAGCTGGATGACAACAGCAACGTAATCTGGTCCATGGAAAGAGATGATGACAGCCTGACTTTTAATCATGATTTTAAAGAAATTGATGCAAACACTATCATTGCATTAGCCTGGGGGCTTGAAACCTATAACGGGAAAACCTACTGGGACGACAAAGTGGTCATCATAGATAAACCCACAAATACGATCACCTGGGAATGGAGTGCGCTCAGGGACGGAGGCATTACTCCAGGTGCTAACGACAAGGAAGATTATATCCATTTTAACTCGGTGGATTATAAAGACGGGCAGATTCTGGTCAGCTCCAGAGACAAGAGCACTCTTTATCTGATTGATAAAGCCAGCAAGAAGATCATCTCTGCCTTTACGGCAGGCGGCAGGTTGTTGGGGCAGCACGATGCCAGTTTTCTGGACAACGGCGATATTCTGGTATTCGATAATCATGCGGAAACAACCCAATCGGCAGTTTTGGAAATCAATCCCTCCGACCAGGTGGTCTGGGAGTATACCGGTGATTTTTATTCCACAAACCTCTCCGGCGCGCAGCGGCTGTCATCGGGAAACACTTTTATCTGCTCCGGAAGGCAGGCGCTGTTTATGGAAGTGACAAGCAACGGAGACCTTGTGTGGAGTTATTCACCGGTAAATTCGAACTCCGCCGGTCAGAATATTTTCAAAGCCCGGGAATATTCCGATTACTAAGCCCGAAAAACAATAAATTAGCAGGATCAATGGAGGAAAACATTTCAAAACAACGGATCGGCAGGGGGCAGACATTCGTCATTGCCTTTGTGTGGCTGCTGTTGTTTGCCATCCCAATTCTTTTCGGGGAACACACCCACGGCATCAACTGGACACATGTACTGAGAATCTGGATGCAATACATTGTTGTTTTTGTCATTTTTTTGGTGAATCGTTTTCTGCTCATTCCCCACTTCTTTTTTAAGGGAAAGAAAGCGCTGTATTTTGTTTCTATTCTGATCATCATTGGCGTATTTACGACCCTGGTTTTTGTGCAGTCAAGGAATCTTCCGGTGATGGCAGAGCGGCCTTTGCGTCGGGTTCCGCCTCTGGAACGATTCGAACGGGGCCCTGCTTTCCGGCCGCGGCTTTTGAAACCGCAGGGTCGTGAGTTTATTCCGCCTTACGGCAATTTGCTGATCCTGACAATTTTGTTGATTGGCTTTGATTCAGGTCTGTTGTTTTTCAGCCAGTGGATGCAGTCGGAGCAAAACAAACTGAAAGCCGAAAAGGAAAGTATTAAGAATAAAATGGACTTCCTCCAGACCCAGATTAGTCCCCATTTTTTCATGAACACGCTGAACAACATCCATGCATTGGTGGATATCGATACCGAGGAGGCCAAAAAATCCATTATCAAGCTTTCGCAGCTGATGGACTATATGCTCTACGAATCGCAGACTTCGGAGGTGACTTTAAAGCAGGAAACGGATTTTATCAGGAGTTATGTGGATTTGATGAAATTGCGCTACCCTGACAATGTGGATATTCTGCTGGATATTCCGACAGCCTTGCCGGAAGTGAAGATTCCGCCGTTGTTGACGATTTCGTTCATCGAAAATGCCTTCAAATACGGGATCAGTTATGAATCGCCGTCGTTTATTCACATGCATCTCAAGGCCACAGAAACGCGCTTTTCTTTCAGCGTGCGCAACAGCGTGCATCCCGGCAGGGAAAAAAAGAAAAATTCAGGCATCGGCATCGGGAATGCCCGGAACCGGATGGAGCTGATCTATGGGAACAGCTATGAATTATCCATTGACAATAAAAACAAAGATATCTTTGAGGTAAGATTAAATATTCCGTTATGATTACGTGTATTGCCATAGACGATGAGCCGCTGGCCCTGAAACAGATGACCGGGTATATCGAAAAAATTCCCGGCCTGAAACTGATGGATCGCTTTACAAGCGCTATCAAGGCATTGGAGTTTTTGCAAAACAACACAGTGGATCTGATGTTTGTAGACATCAACATGCCGGACCTGTCGGGGATGGAATTTGTAAAGTCGCTGTCCCGTCCTCCCAAGGTGATCTTTACCACGGCTTACCGCGAATATGCTGTGGAAGGCTTCCAGGTAGATGCCGCCGATTACCTGGTAAAACCCATTTCGTTTCCGGCATTTTTAAAAGCCGTTGACAAAACCATCCAACGCTATTTTGCAAACCACGATTCCGAACCGAGCATCCGTCACAACGAGCAGTTTTTGTTTATCAAAACGGAATATAAAATCGTCCGCATCGATCTGAACAACATCAAATACATTGAAGGCATGCGGGATTATATCCGCATCCATCTGACCGATGAAAACCCAGTCATGGCGCTGATCAAGATGAAAAACATCATAGAACATCTGCCTTCGGATCATTTCATGCGGGTACACCGTTCCTACATAGTGAACCTGAACAAAGTTCATACTATTGAACGAAGCAGGATCGTCTTCGATAAAAATGTCTACATCCCGATCAGCGACCAATACAAAGAGGATTTTCAAAAGTTTCTGGACAATAACTTTCTAAAGTAACGCAAGGCTGACAAGGGATGCCGTTCGGCATTTTTCCAACCTCAGGCATTTTTCATCCTTTATTTCCGATTTCCCCAGGAAAATTACTAACTTAGTAAGGCCTAACCCAAAACCATGCTAACCATGCTCGAAAT
>CAYWBO010000115.1:0-5841 GCA_964456625.1 uncultured Lentimicrobiaceae bacterium
AACTGGAAATGGATAACATAAACTTAGTCGAAACTTTTTCTGAATTCAAAGAATTCAAGAACATCGACCGGGAAACGATGATGCGCATCATAGAAGATGTGTTTCGTTCCATGCTCACCAAAAAGTACGGAGAAGAAAGTAACTTCGATGTTATTGTAAATATCGATCGTGGGGACCTGGAAATATGGCACACCCGTGAAATTGTGGAAGATGGTGATGTAGAAGATCCGAGCCTGCAGATTGCGTTTTCCGACGCCATTAAGATCGAGCCGGACTTCGAGGTGGGAGAAGAAGTTTCCGAACAGATCTTCCTGGCGGATTTCGGACGGCGTGAAATTCTGGCCATCCGCCAGAATCTTGTTTCCAAGATCATGGACTATGAAAAAGACTCCATTTACAAAAAATACAAGGAAAAAGTCGGCGAAGTGATCACCGGCGAGGTATACCAGGTTTGGAAAAAAGAGATCCTGGTGCTGGATGACGAAGGCATCGAGCTGATCCTGCCCAAGTCGGAGCAAATTCCTTCCGATTACTTCAAAAAAGGCGACAGCATCCGTGCCGTGGTCTCCAAAGTAGATATGCGTAACAGCAACCCCGTTATCATCCTTTCCAGAACTTCACCTGTATTTCTGGAACGCCTTTTCGAATCGGAGGTACCTGAAATCTATGACGGGCTGATCACCATCAAGAAAATTGTCCGCATTCCGGGTGAAAGAGCCAAGGTGGCTGTTGAATCTTATGACGACAGAATCGATCCGGTGGGCGCCTGTGTGGGGATGAAAGGATCCAGAATCCACGGCATCGTGCGCGAATTGAGAAACGAAAATATCGACGTAATCAACTACACGACAAACGAAAGCCTTTATATCCAGCGTGCCCTGTCTCCGGCCAAGGTTATTTCCATCAACCTGGATCCGGAAACGCACAAAGCCGATGTATACATGAAACCTGATCAGGTTTCCCTGGCCATCGGAAAAGGCGGATTCAACATCCGGCTGGCAGGACAGTTGTCGGGATATGAAATTGATGTTTACCGCGACACAGATGTCGACTCGGAAGACGTGGATTTGCAGGAATTCTCAGATGAAATCGATCAGTGGATCATCGATGAATTGAAAAATATAGGTTGTGATACGGCCAAAAGTGTTCTGGATCTGGAGGTTGAAGAATTGGTGTCTCGTACCGACCTTGAAGAAGAAACCATTCAGGAAGTGGTGAACATTCTGAAAGCAGAATTTGAATAGTTGACAAAGAACTTGACAAGCTAAAATACATTCAGGAACATAAAATATAAAAAGGAATATCCTATGGAAGGATCAAATACAATTCGGTTGAGTAAGGCTGCGCGGGAATTCAATATCGGTATGAATACCATTATTGAGTTTCTTACAAAAAAAGGTTATAAACTGGAAGCCAAGCCCAACACCAAACTTGAGCCTAAAATGTATGAGCTTCTGGTGAATGAATTTCAGGCAGAAAAGAAAGTCAAGGAAATTGCACATCAAAAAGGACTTGAGTTTGTAGGAAAGGAGACCATCACCCTTGAGGATACGGTTGAAGAAAAAGAAGAAGTCGCGGAAAAAGAGGATTTTGAAAACAGAGATGAACTGTTCATCAAATCCACTACCGTTGATTTTCAGTCTTCGAAGCCGGCAGCGAAAACGGAAGAGCCCGTAAAAGAGGAAACTGCCGAAGAAGAAAAACCGGCGCCGGAGGAAAAACCGACCCACCAGGAAGAACCTGAGCCGGTACAGGCAAAAGAACCCGAACCCGTTCAGGAACCGGTTGCTGAAAAGAAGGAAGAAGCAAAACCGGAAGCCCCGGATTTGGAAAAGGAAGATACAAAGCCTGAAAAGAAAGTGGAAGAGCCTGTGGCTGAAGCGCCTGGTACGGAAACCCAGGAAACAGACGGACAGCAGGGTGTTAAGATTCTCGGAAGTATCGACCTCGATAAACTGAATCAGAAAACAAGACCCGCAAAGAAGACCAAACAGGAAAAAGAACAGGAAAGAGCGGCTAAAGCCAAAAAGGCCAAGCCGGAAAAAGCTCCTGAACCCGAAGTAAAACCGGAAGCTGCCAAAGAGCCTGAAAAAGAAAAACCGGCTCCGAAGGAAGAGCCTGTGAAGCGTGAAGAAAAAGGAAAACAAAGCAATTTCATTCCTACCACCTTCCAGAAATTAACGGGACCGACCATCGTCGACAAGATCGAACTGCCGGCAGAGGAGTCGAAGAAGAAGAAAAAACAACCCGTAGCTTCTTCTTCCAGTGCCGTGAAAAACAAGAAAAAACGTCGTAGAATTACCACCGACAAACCTAACGAAGCAAAAGAATCACAACATCCCAAAGGAGACGGAAAAGGGAAGGACAGACACAAACAGAATTTTAAAAAACAGCCGCTGAAACACGAGCCTACGGAAGAAGAAATTCAAAAACAGATCAAGGAAACGCTGGCCCGTCTCTCCGCTCCTACCGGTAAATCAGCTTCTTCAAAATACAGGAAGCAGAAGCGTGAGCATTATTCCCAGGTTCAGGAAGAGGAACTCAAACAGCAGGAAGAGGAAAAATCAGTACTGAAAGTTACGGAATTCCTGACCGCCAATGAGCTGGCTAATATGATGAACATCAGTGTAAATGATATCATCAAGACTTGTATGCAGCTGGGATTGTTTGTTTCCATCAACCAGCGTCTGGACGCTGAAACCATTGCCATCCTCGCCGAAGAATACGGATTTAAAGTCGCATTCGTGGATGTGGAAGATCATGATCTGATGGAAGAACTGGAAGAAGAGGACGATCCGGCCTTGTTGTCGGAACGCGCTCCGATCGTCACGGTCATGGGACACGTTGACCACGGTAAAACAAAGTTGCTTGACTACATCCGTAAGGAAAATGTGGTGGCCGGTGAAGCCGGGGGTATTACCCAGCACATCGGAGCTTACGAAGTAACGCTGGACAACAAGAAAAAAATCACTTTCCTGGATACGCCGGGTCACGAAGCGTTTACCGCCATGCGTGCCCGTGGTGCCAAAGTCACCGACGTGGCCATCATCGTGATTGCCGCCGACGACAGCGTAATGCCCCAGACCAAGGAGGCTATCAACCACGCACAGGCAGCAGGCGTTCCCATCGTTTTTGCCCTCAACAAGATTGACAAGCCGACGGCAAATGTTGAAAAAATCAAAGAACAACTGGCCAACATGAACATCCTGGTGGAAGACTGGGGCGGTAAATACCAGTCACAGGAAATCTCGGCTATTACGGGCCAGGGTGTTCCCGAATTGCTGGAAAAAGTATTGCTTGAAGCCGAACTGCAGGAATTGAAAGCCAATGCCGACAAACCCGGAAGAGGTACCGTGATCGAGTCCAGTCTTGACAAAGGCCGCGGATATGTGGCCACCATCCTGGTGCAGGACGGAACGCTGGAGAAAGGCGACATCCTCATTGCAGGACCCGTCTTCGGCCGAGTGAAAGCGCTGTTCAACGAGCGGGCCAAAGAAGTCAAAAAGGCAGGGCCGTCGACGCCGGTTTTATTACTTGGGTTGACGGGTGCACCGCAGGCCGGCGACACCTTTAACGTGATGCAGGACGAAAAAGAAGCCAAAGCCATCACCACCCGGAGGCACCAGCTGATGCGTGAGCAGAGCCTGCGTTCGCAGAAACACATTACACTGGATGAAATCGGACGCCGGATTGCCATCGGAGATTTCAAAGAACTGAATATCATTGTGAAGGCAGACGTGGACGGTTCAGTGGAAGCCTTGAGTGATGCTTTGCTTAAACTCTCCACACAGGAAGTCCAGGTGAACATCATCCACAAAGGCGTGGGTGCCATCACCGAAACCGATATTTTATTGGCATCGGCTTCCGATGCGATCATCATCGGGTTCCAGGTTCGTCCTGTTCCGCAGGCCCGCAAGCTTGCCGAAAAAGAACAGATCGACATCCGGCTGTACTCCATCATTTACCAGGCTACCGAGGAACTGGAAGCTGCAATCGAAGGGATGCTTTCACCGAAAATGGAAGAGAAAGTTACCTGCAACATTGAGATCAGGGAAACCTTTAAGATTACTAAAGTGGGAACCATTGCCGGTTGTTTTGTGATGGACGGAAAAGTGACACGAAACACCAAGATCCGTCTGATCCGCGACGGCATCGTGATCTACACCGGAAACCTGGGCTCTTTGAAACGTTTCAAAGACGACGTAAAGGAAGTCTCAGCCGGTTACGAATGCGGATTGAATGTTGAAAACTTCAACGATATTAAAGTTGGTGATTATATCGAAGGATTTGAACAGGTAGAAGTCGCAAGAAAGAAATAATCACACGTTATTCGAATATGAAAAGGCTGTCCCGGAATTCGGGACAGCCTTTCTTTTGCCCTTTGAAAACCTGACAGTGTTAACTCCACAGGCCGACGAACCCTGTCAGGTTCTTCCTGCCCAAAACAAAAAAGCCGTCCGCTTTGAGCGGACAGCTTCTCAAAAAATATTAACCTCAAACTATGAAAAACAATTACAATTATGCCATCATTTTTTCCATCAGGTCGACAACGCGTGTGGAGTAACCCCATTCGTTATCATACCAGGACAGAACTTTTACCGTTTTACCCTGAACCATCGTAGATTCGGCATCAAAAATAGAAGAGTGGCTGTTGTGGATCACATCGACAGAAACGATGGGATCTTCGCAATATTCCAGAATTCCTTTCATGGCACCTTCAGCAGCTTCTTTCATGGCAGCGTTGACTTCGTCTCTGGTGACTTCGCGTTTCAGGTTCACTACCAGGTCGACCAATGAACCGGTCGGAGTAGGAACGCGGACAGCCATACCATCCAGTTTACCGTTCAATTCGGGAATGACTTTTCCGACCGCTTTGGCAGCACCGGTGGTGGTAGGAATTTGCGAGACCGCAGCCGAGCGGGCACGTCTCAGGTCTGAATGGGGAGCATCCAGAATACTTTGGTCGTTGGTATAGGAGTGAATGGTAGTCATCAATCCATTTTCAATACCAAAATGGTCGTTCAGCACTTTCGCGATAGGAGCCAGACAGTTGGTAGTACAACTTGCATTGGAGACGCACTGGTCTTCCTCGCGAAGGGCTTCGTCGTTCACACCCAAAACGATCATATTATCAATTTTGTCTTTGGCGGGAACCGTCAGCACCACTTTCTTGGCGCCGTTTTTCAAGTGGTCGCCGTAGCCGCCTTTGTTGCTTTCTCTGGCACGGAAAATTCCGGTCGATTCAACCACCACGTCAGGGGTCTGAGCCCATTTGATTTCTATCGGGGAACGTTCTGCTGTGATAGGAATGGCCACGCCGTTCACGATCAGGTTACGATCGTCGAATTCAACTTTACCGTTGAATTTTCCCTGGGTGGAATCATATTTCAATAAATGGGCTAAGGTCTTAGTATCTGTTAGGTCGTTAATACCGATAACTTCCAAATTGTTTCTTTCAAGGGCAATTTTGAAGACGTTGCGTCCGATACGCCCGAATCCGTTAATACCAATTTTAATCTTTGTCATGGTGTTTGTTTTAAAGTTTTTCTTTCACGGTTTTCCTACAAAAATTCACATTACATTTGTAGAATACCGATTTGCGATACAAAAATAATTATAATAAATATGTCAAAACAACGAACCGGAACGTGCCATGGATAAAAATTTCATTTCAAAAGCGCTCGAAGCAAACCTTGCGGAAACCCGTTATAGAGACATTAAAATACCCCCTGAATTTCAGGCATTTATAAATCTGTCAAAAAACTACTACGGAATCCATAAACGCGCAAACGATTGCATCATAGAATTTCAGCATCCATTTTCCAATAAAAAATTTGTGGC
>CAYWBO010000116.1:0-5515 GCA_964456625.1 uncultured Lentimicrobiaceae bacterium
CCTTCGTATGAAGCGCATTTTAGTCATTTTAAGTTTCATTTTAATAAGTACTTCGCTCATGGCACAGAATTCAAAGCCGGAAACATTGATTGTAATCCATACCAAATTCGGCGATATGACGGCCGTTTTATACAACGACACGCCGTTGCATCGCGATAATTTTATCAAATTGATCAAAGAAGGATGGTTTAACGGCTCTCCGTTTCATCGTGTCATCAAGAATTTTATGATCCAGGGCGGAAGTAACAAGGACGGGCGTACGGATCCGGGATACACCATTCCCGCCGAGATCCGCGCCAACCATTTCCATAAAAAAGGCGCTTTGGCTGCAGCACGAATGGGAGACAACGTAAATCCCGAAAAGCGGTCCAGCGGATCGCAGTTTTACATCGTTCAGGGCGAACGGGCAACACCCGCATACCTTGACACGGTAAGCAAACATACCGGGCATGTTTTCACACCAGAAGAAAAACAGGTGTATGAAACCATTGGCGGCACACCGCATCTCGACGGAGGATACACCGTCTTCGGTGAACTGGTGGAAGGCTTTGATGTACTTGACAAGATCGCAGCCGTAAAAACCGACAGCCATGATAAACCCATCGAACCGGTGACCATGACCATTAGTATTTTGGAATAAAAAAGAGAGAAAAAGCATTGTGATGAAGAATAAAATTGCTGATTGTTTAAAAGAAGTGGCGTCTTTCAACGCTTCCGGAATTGAAGAATTAGAACAGTTTCGCATAAAATATCTGGGAAAGAAAGGAATCATTCCCTCGCTTTTCGCTGATTTTAAAACGGTGCCCGCCGAAGACCGCAAGGAAATCGGACAGGAGATCAACAACCTGAAAACCGCCGTTCAGGAAAAAATCGTATCCTTAAAAGAAGAACTCGACAAAGGCGGAGAAGCACAGGTTTCAGGCCTGGATCTGAGCCTTCCCGGCGGAAGCCGGCTGGGCGGGCGTCATCCGTTGTCGCTGGTACGGAATGAAATTATCGACATTTTCTCCAGAATCGGTTTTTCCGTTTCCGAAGGCCCCGAAATCGAAGATGACTTTCACAATTTTACAGCGCTGAACTTCCCCGAAGAACATCCGGCCCGTGACATGCAGGATACCTTTTTCGTGGAAAGAGACCCGGATCTGGTTTTGCGGACCCACACTTCTTCGGTGCAGGTGCGCGTGATGGAACATTCGCAACCGCCCATCCGTACCATTTCTCCCGGCCGTGTGTTCCGTAACGAAGCCATCTCGGCCCGGGCTCACTGTATTTTCCACCAGGTAGAAGGCCTTTATGTGGACAAGGATGTCTCTTTCAAAGATCTGAAACAAACGCTGTTTTACTTTGCCAAAGAGCTTTTTGGCGAACATACCAAAATCCGTTTCCGTCCGTCGTACTTCCCGTTCACGGAACCTTCGGCAGAAATGGACATTTCATGTAATATCTGCGGCGGCGAAGGCTGCAATATTTGTAAATATACCGGTTGGGTTGAGATTCTGGGATGCGGAATGGTGGACCCGAATGTATTGGAAGCCTGTCATATCGACAGCAAAAAATACACCGGCTTTGCTTTTGGAATGGGCATTGAACGCATCACCATGCTCAAATACCAGGTAAACGACCTGAGGTTGTTTTTCGAAAACGACGTACGTTTTCTGAAGCAATTTCAGGCGGCGAGATGAGTTTCCGGAGGACTTCTAAAACCAAAATCAACAGGAAATCCAAAAGAAACCAGTTCGAGATTTTCAATTTTTGACTGATTTTACCCTTGCCTGATGGCAATAAAGAAAAAGAACAAACGAAGCTTCTCCGACTGGCTGCTCCTGATGAGCAGAAAAACATCTTCCAAACGGTTGATGACCATCCTGAGTATTGTGGTCGGGTTCCTGGCCGGATTTGTAGCCGTGTTGATGAAAACCGCCGTCTTCTTCATACGCCGGCTCTTAACGGGAGGTTTCGAGATCAATTACTCCAATTATCTTTACGTACTTTACCCGGCAGCCGGAATTCTGCTGGTACTGATCTTCATCAAATACATCCTGAAGAAGCCGGTCCGTGACGGAATTCCGAATGTATTGTACTCCATTTCCCGGAATCACGGGATCATCGATACACACAATACTTTCTCGTCTGTCATCACCAGCGCGCTGACGGTGGGCTTTGGCGGGTCGGTGGGACTCGAGGGCCCCACGGTAGTTACCGGGGCAGCCATCGGCTCATTCCTGGCCAAACGGCTGGGGCTGAACTACAAACAGGTCGTCGCCGTATTGGGTTTTGCTTCGGCAGCCGCCATGTCGGCGATCTTTAAAGCGCCGATCGCAGCCATCGTATTTGCCCTGGAAGTGATTTTGTTCGACATGACCATGACAGCGCTGGTACCGCTGTTGCTGGCTTCCATCGTGGCAGCCCTGGTTTCCTATACTTTCCTGGGTCAGGACCTGCTTTATCCTTTTCAGGTGCAATACAGTTTCAACCTGTGGGAAACGGTGTATTATTTCGGGTTTGGCGTGTTTGCCGCTTTGATTTCAGCTTATTACATCAAAGGTTATGTGCTGATCGGAAAAGTATTTGACAAAATTCCCGGATGGTTTGTCAAATTCCTCGTGGGCGCCATCGCATTGGGCGTTTTGATCTTCCTGCTTCCCTCCCTTTACGGAGAAGGTTATGGCGCCATCAAATCAGGGCTGAAAGGAAACCTGGATTTCATTTTCGACAACAGTATTTTCTACACTTTAAAAGACAATGCAGGCATCGCCCTGATCCTGCTTTTTGCTTTGATCATGCTGAAAGTAGCCGCTACTTCACTCACATTCCGTGCCGGTGGTATCGGTGGCGTTTTCGCTCCGACCTTGTTCATCGGAACCATGACCGGCCTGTTTTTCGCGCTGACCATGAACTACCTGGGACTGGCCCACTTACCGGTTAGCGACTTTGCCCTTGTCGGGATGGCAGGATTGCTGGCGGGCGTGGTACACGCCCCGTTGACGGCCATCTTCCTCATCGCGGAAATCACAGGAGGATACTCACTGCTCTTCCCCATTATGATCGTTTCCACCGTTTCCTACGGCCTTACCAAGCTGATGTCGCCGTTGTCGATCTACACCATCCAGTTGTCGGGGCGCGGCGACATGCTGACACACCACAAAGACAAAGCGCTGCTCTCGATGATGAGCATCGGAAATCTCATCGAAAGGAATTTTAAAACCGTGTCGCCTGATGACACGCTGGGCGACCTGGTAAAAGTCGTTGCCGACTCCACCCGGAACCTCTTCCCCGTGGTAGATCAGGAAAACAACTTCTACGGCATCATCATCATGGACCAGTTACGGCATATCATGTTCCAACCCGAGTTATACGAAACCACCACTGTCCGCAGCCTGATGTTCCATCCTTCCTCCATCGTGGAGCTCAGCGACGATATGGAAACCGTGGCAGGCAAATTCCAGCATTCCGGCAAATACAACCTGGTGGTCCTGAACAAAGGGAAATATGTGGGGTTTGTTTCACGTGCCAACGTCTTTTCGCACTACCGCCAGATCCTGAAAGAATTTTCCGAAGACTAATTTTTCTCCATTCTGAATAACGGTTTTTTCTGCTGGCTGGGAAACGTTTGCATGAGTCACTTCCGTAAAAACATCTTTCGAACTTTGAAAAAGAAAAAAGATTATTTGATTGTGAGTAGGTTGGAATAGATTTTCGCTACTTTTGCAGCGATTTTAAAAGAACAAACCGAGGTGTCTATCTACGGAAGTCTGAGAACGAAATATTCTATGAAAGTTCTGAAACCTGAGCAACATGCGAAGGTTTTGTTTTTAAGTGTCATCATTGGAGTCTGGGGCGGTTTGTCGGCCGTCATCCTGAAAAACATCGCGTTTTACACCCACAGCTGGGTCACACAGGACTTCAATTTCGGTAAAGGAACTTATCTCTACTTTGTACTACCGCTTCTCGGTCTAACTTTAACGACTCTTTTCACGAACTATGTCATCAGAGACAACCACCTGAATCACGGTGTGAGTGTTGTATTGCATGCCATTTCCAAGCGTTTTGGAAGGATCCACAACCACAACCTCTTCAGTTCGATGATCGCCAGTCTGCTGACCATCACCTTTGGCGGTTCCATGGGATTTGAGGCGCCGATCATCCTGACGGGAAGTTCCATCGGTTCTTATCTCGGAAGAAAATTCCACGTCAACCGGAAGACGTTGATCATATTGGTGGGAGCCGGTGCCAGCGGTGCCCTTTCGGGGATCTTTAAAGCACCGATCGCAGCGGCCGTATTTTCGCTGGAGATCCTGATGATCGACCTGACCATGGCCAGCCTGATCCCGTTGCTGGTCGCTTCCATGTCGGGCGCTTTCATGGCGTATCTTTTTATGGGTAACGGGGTGTTGTTTTCCATTCACATCGACCACGGTTTTCAGTTGGGAAATCTTCCTTATTATATTCTGCTGGGCATTTTTACCGGATTGGTTTCGCTGTATTTTACCAGAACGACCTTTTACATCGAGGACCAGATAGCAAAAATCAAACGCAAATCCGAACAGGTGATCATCGGTGCCCTGGCACTGGGCGTGATGATCTTTACGTTACCCTCTCTTTACGGTGAAGGTTACGAATTCCTGCGTCAGATCGTTAACGGAGAAACGGTGGACCTGGTGAACCAAAGCATAGCCCCTTCTTCCACGGAAGTGTGGCATCTTTTGTTTTTCATGGGCCTGATCATGATGTTCAAAGTGGTGGCCACAGCAACCACCGGCGGCAGCGGCGGGGTCGGAGGTGTTTTTGCTCCTTCTTTGTTTATGGGTGGCGTCAGCGGGGCTTTCTTTGCCAAACTGGTCAACCTGATACCGTTTGTCAATGTTTCGGAAAAGAATTTTGCCCTTGTCGGGATGGCCGGCGTGATGGCCGGGGTTATGCATGCACCCCTTACGGGGATCTTCCTGGTGGCGGAGTTCACCGGAGGTTACAGCCTGTTCACCCCGTTGATCTTCACCGCGATCTTCTCCTATCTCACCGTCAGCATTTTTGAAAAACATTCCATCTATACCAAACGGCTGGCAGCCAAAGGCGAGCTGATGACGCACCACAAAGACAAAGCCGTGCTGCAGATGATGACCGTCAACAAGCTCATCGAAAAGAACTTCAAAACCATCCACAAAGATGCCATGCTGGCTGACCTGGTAAAAGTCCTCGCCGATTCGGAACGCAACGTGGTAGCCGTGGTGGATGAAGAAAACAACTTCCAGGGCATCATCTTCATGAACGACATCCGCAACATCATCTTCAAACCGGAACTGTACGACAAGATCCGTGTGGACGAACTGATGTACATGCCCGAGCCGTTGGTGGAACCCAGCGATCCCATGGAAGAAATTGCGTTGAAATTCCAGGAATCCGGAAACTACAACCTGCCGGTGATCAAAGACGGAAAATACCTGGGATTCGTTTCGCGTGCCCGCGTTTTCTCACAATACCGGAAGTTACTCCGGGAGTTTTCAGACGAATAGCATTC
>CAYWBO010000117.1:0-2137 GCA_964456625.1 uncultured Lentimicrobiaceae bacterium
AAAAAGGCTGCGTTTTTATCAGCCTGCTTTGCCCGAATCGTCGCAACAAAGCGGGTGCGAAGACGCATTGGATTTTGACTCCTTTCTTTGGTTCGTTTCTTTGGAGGAAGCAAAGAAATGAACAAGTCAGGTTCTAATAGAATTTCCACACGAATGTCACGCGTTGAAAACGCCCGTCAGTCCTGGGGAACATGCGTTAGAAATGCTGTATTACAAATGCAGACCTAAATCCATCCTCGTTGCAAACGAGGACGATTATCAGGCTTATGTCACGCGTTGAAAACGCGCGCCAGTCGCAGGCTTTTGAACCTCTGAGCCTTTGAACCTTTGAGCTTTTAAACTTATTCTTTCAGCTTCTTTGCTTTTTGAATCACCGTTTCTTTGAGTCCGGCTTTGTATTCGAGGATCTTTTCCCGGACGTCGGGCTGGGAAACGGACACGATTTGCGCGGCCAGGATGCCCGCATTTTTGGCACCGTTCAGCGCCACCGTGGCCACCGGAACGCCGCCGGGCATCTGTAGGATCGACAGCACCGAATCCCACCCGTCGATGGAATTGCTCGATTTGATCGGCACGCCGATCACCGGTAAGGGTGAAATGGCGGCGATCATGCCCGGAAGGTGTGCGGCACCGCCTGCCCCCGCAATCACGACCTGAATGCCCCGTTGGTGTGCATGCGCAGCGAAATCAAATAATTTTTCCGGGGTTCTGTGTGCCGATACGATATCCATTTCGTATGCGATGCCAAACTGCTCCAGCATTTCAGCGGCCTGCTTCATGACGGGCAGGTCCGAATCGGAACCCATCACAATACTTATTAGTTTTTGTCCCACGATTTTACCTTTATGAGTTGTTTCACTTTTTCAGCTTTTTCCAGTGCAGATTCTATGGTGTCTGCTAACACGGTAATATGTCCCATCTTCCGGAACGGCTTGGTGATCTTCTTCCCGTAAAGATGGATCTTCACGCCCTCGATGGCCATGATTTCCGTTAACCCTTCGTATTTGACCGGCCCTTCGTAGCCCTCGCCTCCCAGAATATTCAGCATCACGGCAGGCATTTTCAGTTTGGTGCTGCCCAGGGGCAGGTTGAAGATGGCACGCAGGTGTTGCTCAAATTGTGAAGTAATGATCCCTTCGATGGTATGATGACCGCTGTTGTGAGGACGCGGCGCGGATTCGTTCACGATGACGTCCCCGTTCATGTCCACAAAAAATTCAACCGCCAGCAGGCCCTGCATGTTGAGTGATTCGATGATCCGGCTGGCAATACGGGTGGCTTTTTCCGCCTGCTCCGGGGTGAGCATCGAAGGACAGATCAGCTTGTCCACCAGGTTGGCCTCGGGGTCGAACACCATTTCCACCACCGGAAAGCATTTGATCTCTCCCTTTTTGTTGCGGGCGGCAATGACGGCAATCTCCTTTGCGATGTCTATTTTTTCCTCAATAACAGAAGGTCCGTCGAGCAATTTATGCAAATCACTTTCGCTGTTGATGACCGCCACACCCCGCCCGTCGTATCCGCCGGTTCTTAATTTCTGCACAAAGGGGAATTTGATCCGGCCTTCCTCGATGCCTCCGGTGACCTCATGCCGGCTGTTGCAGATCTGAAACGGTGCCGTGGGCAGGTGGTTATTTTGATAGAATTCTTTTTGCTTTCCTTTATCCTGGATGAGTTCGAGGATATCCGGATCGGGAAGAATGTGGTGCCCTTCGGCTTTCAGTTTTTTCAACGCTTCGATGTTGATGTTCTCCATTTCATAGGTGAGGAGATCCACCATCTTCCCAAACTGATATACCGCATCAAAATCCAGATTACTTCCTTTGACGAAATGGGTTGCAATGCTATGGGCCGGACAGGTTTCATCCTTGTCTAAAACATAGGTAACCACATCCCACTTGCTGGCTTTCTGAATGAGCATCTTGGCAAGCTGTCCGCCGGCGATGATGCCCAATTTAAAATCTGATGTAACGAGTTTTTCCATTTCCTCCGGTCCTTTTTCAGTGTTTCGATCTTGTTAATGAACAGTTTCTTCCTTCAGATGCCTTTAGAGAGAACAGGTTTTTGAAAGAAATAAGATTCTCTTAAACCTGAAGAGGCTGTTGCTTTTTACAGCGGATTTTCAGCGCAAAAATAG
>CAYWBO010000117.1:2237-5511 GCA_964456625.1 uncultured Lentimicrobiaceae bacterium
GTATCCAGCCCTGTGGTAGAAATGGCATGTTGGGCCGAAGCTTTAACCTTGGGTTTGGCGTGGAACGCGATCCCCAGTCCGGCTTTCTCCAGCATGGGCAGGTCGTTGGCGCCGTCGCCCACGGCGATCACCTGCTCCAGATGGATGTCTTCCTTGAAGGCCAGCAATTCCAGCAACTCGGCTTTCCGTTGTCCATCCACGATCTCATGAAGGTGTTTCCCGGTAAGTTTCCCGTTTTTGATCTCCAGTTCGTTGGCAAAAACGTAGTCGAACCCCAGCTTGGTTTTCAGGTGATTTCCGAAGTAGGTGAATCCCCCGGAAAGGATGGCGGTGCGGTAGCCGTATTGTTTCAGCGTGCCCAGCAGGCGTTCGGCGCCAGCGGTAATGGGCAGGTTTTCGGCAATTTCTTTCATCACCGATTCGTCCAGTCCTTTCAGCAGCGAAACCCGTTTTTTAAAACTTTCCTTAAAATCGATCTCGCCCCGCATGGCGCTTTCGGTGATCTTTTTCACCTCATCGCCTACGCCGGCCCGTTGCGCCAGCTCGTCGATCACCTCGGTCTGGATCAGCGTGGAGTCCATGTCGAAACATACCAGACGCCGGCTGCGGCGGTAGATGTTGTCTTCCTGAAAAGCAATGTCGATGCCCGTTTCGGAGGCGATGTTCATGAAAGCCTGCTTCATGGCGTTCAGATCTGTGGGATTTCCCCGTACCGAAAATTCTACCACGGCGTTGGTGACTTTGTTGTTCCCGTTTAATGACTTCCGTCCTGACAATCGTGAAATGGTATCGATGTTCAGCGTCTGATTGGCGATGACACTGGATACTTTCGACAGATGCAACGCCGTCAGTTTGTGGGCCAGCAACGTGATGATGTAACGTTCTTTCCCCTGTTCGGATACCCATTTCTCATATTCTTCGATGGGTACCGGCGTGAACTTGATGTGGCTCTTTAATTCGTAGGCCTTAAAAAGCAGGTCTTTCAAAACACCCGTGGAACCCGACTTTTTAGGAACCTGGAACAGAATCCCCAGTCCTAAATCCTTGTGGATGACCGACTGGCCGATATCCAGAATATTAACGTCGTGATGCGACAGAATTTCCGTCAGCGAGGCGGTCAATCCCGGCTTGTCTTCTCCAGAAATGTTCAGAAGAATGAGTTCCTTTTGTTCCAACATGATGAATTCGAATTAGATGCCAAAAATATTATTTATTCACAAATTACCCCTCTTTTCCATGGCTTTGCCCTTGAAAGCTTATATTTTTTTAACGGTTGGCTGATTTTTTTTCAAAAGCATTTCATTGTTGCAGGAAAATCGTTTGCATAAATCTACAATAAAGAGACCGTTGCCTGTTTGAAACAAAAACACGGAAAATGCCGCTAAATACCGTAATAGGTTGATAAACATAAAAATGCACCGGGTATTTGCTTCAGGAAGCGGTTTGTGAAAATTCGGCGGTCCGGTGCCCTGCTTGACCAACGCATTGTGATTTACTTACTTTTGGAAATGTGAAATCGTAACAATCTCAGGCTACCCAGGCAGAGATTCAGGAGGATGAAGAGGATTTAAAAAACCTAAAAGGAGCTGGACAACCATTTTTACCCGAAGAATGGTTTTTGGAGAGAAGACAGGGGATAAACCCGGGCGGATTTGTCTCTGAACCGAAAGACGTTTCACAAGAAGATTTTTATCAAAGTTTAAACATTAAAGGAAAATGGCGTTTAGATTTCCAGAACGAGACGGCATGTATAATCCCGCCAACGAACACGACAGTTGCGGGATCGGCTTTGTTGCCCACATCAAAGGACAGGCATCGCACGACATCGTGGAGCGGGGGCTCGAGGTGTTGCGCAACCTGGACCACCGGGGTGCCAAAGGATCGGACAATGCCAGCGGCGACGGTGCAGGAGTGATGGTGCAGATACCTCATGAGTTTATCAAAGAGGTGCTGAAGGTGAAAGTCCCTGAAAGGGGAAGTTATGGAACGGGACTGATCTTTTTGCCACAGATTGAAGAAGAAGCGCAGGCTTGCGTAGAAATACTGTCGGGCATCATACGCGATGAAGGCCTTGAGCTGATCGGCTTTCGCGATGTACCTACCGACAGTAACATTCCCGGCCAGATTGCCCGGACCACGGAACCCCGTATCAAGCAGGTTTTCATCAAGGGAAGCCTGGAAGAAGAAGTACTGGAACAGAAACTCTATATTGTAAGAAAGAGGGCCGAAAAAGCCGTGGAGGCTACCGCCCTTTCACAGAAAGAAGTGTATTATCATCCCAGCCTTTCGGCGAAGACGATGATCTATAAAGGGATGTTGACACCGGATCAGCTGAAGGATTATTTTGCCGATCTGCAGCACCCGAAGTTTAAATCGGCCCTGATCCTGATCCACTCGCGTTTCAGCACCAACACGTTCCCCACCTGGGATCTGGCGCAGCCTTTCCGTTTGGTGGCGCACAACGGCGAGATCAATACCATCAAAGGAAACCGCTCGTGGACGCAAGCCCGCGAAGGGCTGCTGAAATCTGAAGTCTTTGGTGAAGATCTGCCCAAGATCCTTCCTGTGCTGGAAGAAGGAAAATCCGACTCGGCGTCGTTTGATAATGTGCTGGAGTTTCTGCATCGTACAGGCCGCTCGCTGCATCACAGCCTGTGTATGATGATCCCCGAGTCATTCAACGAAAAGAACCCCATTCCGGAAAGCCTGAAGGCTTTTTACGAATACCATTCCACCATCATGGAACCCTGGGACGGCCCGGCATCCATGGTCTTTTCCGACGGTCGCTATATCGGAGGAACCCTCGACCGCAACGGGTTGAGACCGTCGCGCTATGTCATCACCAAAAACGACCTGATCGTGATGGCTTCGGAAACCGGGGTTCAGGATTTCGTACCCGAAGAGATCCTGGAAAAGGGACGTTTGCGCCCCGGAAAAATCCTGCTCGTGGATACCCGGCTGGGCATCATCATTCCCGACAAGGAAGTGAAAGATCAACTCAGCCACCACAATCCTTACGGGATGTGGCTGAAGGAAAACCGCCTGATGATGGAAGACATCAAGGTGAAACAACGGGTGCCTTCCGCCATGGAAGATTTTATCACCTATGCCAAGGTCTTCTCGTATTCGAAAGAGGACATGGAGTTTCTGATCCAGTCCATGGCCGGCAGTGGCACGGAACCAATAAATTCGATGGGTAATGATACGCCTGCGGCTGTCTTTTCACGACAACCCCAGCGTCTGTTTAATTATTTTAAGCAGACGTTTGCCCAGG
>CAYWBO010000118.1:0-5483 GCA_964456625.1 uncultured Lentimicrobiaceae bacterium
CCATATTTTTCCAGTGTACCTGCACGATGCAACTCGATACCGCAGTTCAGTGCCGTCTGGCCACCAAAGGCCAGCAGAATCCCTTGCGGTTTTTCCTTTTGGATCACACGCTCCACAAAAAAAGGTGTGATGGGCAGGAAATAGATCTTATCAGCAATTCCTTCCGACGTCTGAACGGTGGCAATGTTAGGATTGATCAACACCGTCTCGATCTGTTCTTCTTTCAGCGCTTTCAGTGCCTGAGAGCCGCTGTAATCAAATTCCCCGGCTTCGCCGATTTTCAGCGCCCCTGAACCCAGTACCAGTACTTTTTTTACTTTCTGAATTTTCATGTCGTTTAGGATTTGCTTTTTTCAATGAGCCTGATGAAGTCTTCAAACAAAAATGCAGTATCCGTCGGGCCGCTGGAGGCTTCCGGATGAAATTGCGTGGTAAAGATCGGTTTGGTTTTGTGACGGATGCCTTCGTTGCTGCCGTCGTTGAGGTTGGTGAAAAAAATCTCCCAATCTTTGTGGATGGTCTTATCATCCACGGCAAAACCATGATTCTGAGAGGTGAGGTATGCTTTGTTTGTGCCGGCCTGCAACACCGGTTGGTTGTGGCTTCGGTGGCCGAATTTCAGTTTGTAGGTCTGTGCTCCGGATGCCAGCGAGATCAGCTGATGCCCGAGGCATATCCCGAATACCGGTTGCTCTTCCTGCATGGATGTCCTCAGGTGGCTGATGGTAGGCACACACATTTCAGGGTCGCCGGGACCGTTGGAAATGAACAGCCCGTCGTATTCTTCCTGGCTGTAATCATAATCCCAGGGAACACGGATCACCTGTGTGTCATATCGAAGCAGATATCTGATAATGTTATTCTTTACACCGCAGTCGATCAGCAGGATCTTGTATTTTCCTTTCCCGTAAACCACTTTCTCTTTGATACTTACGGATTCAACCAGGTTGGTTTGGTTCGGATCGTAAAAGGGAATGTCTTCGTCGAAGATGATTTTTGCCAGCATGGCGCCCTTTTCACGAATGTGTTTGGTCAGCCTTCGGGTGTCGATGCCGAAAAGTCCGGGAACTTTTTCCTCTTTCAGCCAGTGAGCCAGACTTTGGGAAGCGTTCCAGTGACTGTGTTTTTCGGAATAATCCGAAATGACCAGGGCGGTGACATGCACCCGTTCCGACTCGAAATGCTGCAGCATTCCGTGTTCAATTTCTTGTCCCGGAACACCGTAATTTCCGATCGTCGGATATGTTAAAACCAGGATCTGGCCGCTGTAGGAAGGGTCTGTGAGACTTTCAGGATATCCTGTCATGGCGGTGTTGAAGACAATCTCGCCGGCAACGGATTGTTCATATCCGAAGGAATATCCTTTAAATTCAATGCCATCTTCCAGAATTAAGCGTGCCTGTCGGTAGGAATTTAATTTCATAGCAGTCTTTTATAAAAAACCGAGACGGTTTTACACACTTTTTTACTACCCCGGCAATCTTCATAACAGAGGTTGTCGAGGCTTTTGTATCTTTTCAATAATGTAAAGAGGTACAAGTTTATCCGGGGTTCAAAAATAAACTAAATCTAAATTACAGCGAATCGAATTATGTAAAATCTGATATTTGTCTTTGTTCACTTTTTATAAAAATCTGATTAACATCTAAATACAATGTCGGCAGGGATGATAAATTTGTGAATTATTATTTTCTGCAACCGTTTGTTTTCAACTTTTGCGTCCCGTGCTGCGAAATTTATTTCATCTCCATCATATTGGAAAGAATGATAAGGGCAGCATCTACTTTATTGACCTTATTAAATACCAGCGTCAGTTTTTCCTTTTTCTCTTTCATTTCACAACAGTTCGGGTTTTGCTTGATGGCTTCCAGTATTTTGCCGAAAGCTTCCGACTGGAAGTAATCCGAATCCTGATTTCCGGTGAAGTAAGCGATCATCTTGCTGAATTTCAGTACCAGCTTTTCAAAGCCCATGTCTTTGGCCAGCCAGCGCAACCGGATGGTGTTGACAAGCGCTTTTGTTTCTTTCGGAACCGGCCCGAAGCGGTCTACCAGTTGCTTCTCAAATTCAATCAATTCTGGTTCGTTTTTCACCCCTTCCAATTGTTTGTAAAGTGTCAACCGTTCGGCCACACTCGTGACGTAATAATCGGGAATCAGGATTTCCAGGTCGGTTTCCAGCTGGCATTCTTTCACAAAATCCCGTTTGGCTTTTTCATCGGCATACAGTTCACTGAATTCGCTTTCCTTGAGTTCCGCCAGGGCTTCATCCAGGATCTTCTGGTACATTTCGATGCCGATTTCCGTAATGAAACCGCTCTGTTCGGCCCCCAGGATATTTCCTGCACCGCGGATATCCAGATCCCGCATGGCGATGTTGAAACCGCTTCCCAGATCGGCATATTCGGTGATGGCACGCAGCCGTTTTCGGGCGTCCTGCGGCAAGGATGCAACGGGCGGTGTGAGCAGGTAACAGAAAGCTTTCTTGTTGGAACGTCCCACACGTCCCCGGAGCTGGTGCAGATCGCTCAGCCCGAAATTTTGCGCGTTGTTGATGATGATGGTATTGGCATTGGGAATGTCTAGTCCCGATTCCACGATGTTCGTGGAAAGCAAAACATCATACAATCCGTTGATGAAATCGAGCATTACTTTTTCCAGATGATGCCCGTCCATTTGGCCGTGAGCTATGCCAATCCTGACGTTGGGGACGAATTTCTTCAGCATGTCATAGACGCTTCCAATATTTTGTACGCGGTTGTGGACGAAAAATACCTGTCCACCGCGGGAAACTTCGTACTGGATGGTGTCGCGGATGGTATGGGGATTGAAGGAACGCAGTTCCGTTTCCACGGGAAAACGGTTGGGCGGCGGCGTGTTGATGATGGAAAGATCCCGGGCGCCCATCAGCGAAAACTGCATGGTTCTGGGGATCGGTGTGGCGGTCAGCGTCAAAGTATCCACCTGCGTTTTCTTTTGCCGGATCTTTTCCTTTGCGGCCACGCCGAACTTTTGTTCTTCATCTACAATAAACAATCCCAGATCTTTTAAGATCACGTCCTTGCTCAGGATCCGGTGGGTCCCGATCATGATATCGATTTTGCCTTCTGCCAGTTTTTGCAGGCTTTCTTTTTGTTGTTTGGCACTTTTAAAGCGGTTCAGGTAGTCGATGGTGACCGGAAATTCCTTCAGTCGGTCGCTGAAAGTTTTGAAATGCTGCAGTGCCAGAATGGTGGTCGGAACCAGCACCACCACCTGCTTTCCGTCAGTCACGGCTTTGAATGCCGCCCGGATGGCGATTTCCGTTTTTCCAAAACCCACATCTCCGCAGATCAGCCTATCCATGGGATGCGGTTGTTCCATATCCTGTTTTACGTCTGCCGTGGCTTTGGTCTGGTCGGGCGTATCTTCATAGATAAAACTGGCTTCCAGCTCATTTTGCAGGTAGGTGTCAGCACTGAACTGAAATCCCGATTCCGTTTTCCGCTTTGCGTAAAGCTTGATGAGATCCCGGGCAATGTCCTTGACCTTGGATTTTGTCTTGTTCTTCAGCTTTTCCCAGGCACCGGATCCCAGCTTGTTCAGTACCGGCGGCTTGCCTTCGCTGCCCACATATTTTGAAATCCGGTGTAAGGAATGGATGCTGACATACAGGATGTCGTCATTTTTATAGAAAAGGCGGATCGCCTCCTGTTTCTTCCCGTTGTTCTCGATGATCTGCAGCCCGTCGTAGCGCCCAATCCCATGATCGATGTGGGTGACATAATCGCCGGGTTTTAAATCATATAATTCTTTGATCGATAACGCTTCTTTGCGCCCGAACCCTTCCTGCAGGTGAAACTTATGATACCTTTCGAAGATCTGATGATCTGTATAGCACAACGCTTTGATTTCCTGATCGATAAAGCCGGAGCTGAGACTGGTTTCCACCGCTTTGAAGAGGGGGAGCCGCTCGCCGCCATCTTCCGAGATGCTGTTGAAAATGCTGTAAAGACGGGTGATCTGAGCCGGATTATCCGATACAATAAAGGGTGTAAATCCTTCGGCAGTCTGATCTCTCAGATCTTTCAGGAGTAACTCGAAATTTTTATTGAAAGCGGGTTGCGGGGATTGTTGAAAGGCGATCGTTTGGGATTCGGTAAAATGGATTCCCGTGCCGAATTCGATCGTTTTGAAGTTTCGCAGCTTTTCGATGAACTGTCCTCCGTTGATAAAGAGTTTCTCAGGTTCCAGCACATTTTTGTTTTCATCATAGGTGTTCAGTGCTTTTTCATATTCCGAAACGATCTTGTTGTGCGTATAATCCACATCTTCCAGCCACCAGAATGCGTGAACCGGAATATAATCCATAAAACTGATGCGTTCTTCTTTCAGTTGCCTGTCCTGCACATTGGGAAGCAGTGAAATTCGTGAAAGGTTTTGCAGGGAGCGCTGGCTTTCGGGATCAAAGGTTCGGATAGATTCCACCGTGTCGCCGAAAAACTCGATGCGGTAAGGTTGTTCGTTGGAAAACGAAAATACGTCCACAATGCCACCCCGGATGGCAAACTGACCCGGCTCAGCCACAAAATCCACCACTTCAAAATTGAACTCCGTCAGGAAATCGGTGAGGAAATCCATGGAGACATCTTCTCCTTTATGGAGTTTTATGATGTTTTTGTTCAAATATGTTTTGGTGATGACTTTTTCCGCCAGGGCTTCGGGGTAGGTGACCACCAATGTTTTACGGTCGTCGTTCAAGAACCTTTTCAGTACTTCCGTCCGGGAAAGCTCATAAGCCTTGTCTAATTTCTCCGGTTCATAAGGCCTTTTGTAGGTGGTAGGGTAAAAAAGTACCTTTTTTTTGTCGAGGTCGAGCGCCGCATCATCCAGCAGCGTTTCCAGATCGTTGAAAAAATAAGCAGCTTGTTCTTTGTCGGGAATCACCACCAGATGCTGTTGTTTG
Organism: uncultured Lentimicrobiaceae bacterium; assembly: GCA_964456625.1. GTDB lineage: Bacteria > Bacteroidota > Bacteroidia > Bacteroidales > F082 > Sulfidibacterium. The sequence goes on from CAYWBO010000118.1 coordinate 4,945, forward strand.
CCTGCTTTTTCGAAAACGGTGGCGAGTGCCAGTGCCGTGGCGGAACCGATGATTCCTTTCAGGTGAAGACGTTCTGATCCGCTTTCCAGAAGGTTTTCCAACTCCTGAAATCGGGGATGTTCGCGGAAATATTTTAAAAATTCAGTAGCCTTCACGCTAACAATTCAAGGGTACAAAGATAATGAACTACTATCTCTATGTGATGTGTCCGGGAATAACTTTCCTAACAATTTATCTGTCTAAGTCATGTTAGCCAGAGATCTCGGATCTATGAAAAAATATTGGCTTAAGCTTCCATATCAATTGCGCTTGTTTCTGTTTAAAATACTTATAACCAGACGTTTTACAATCCCTGCTTCATCCGGTTTACTGGATGCTATGAAAAGGGTTAAAGAGGCCAGCGCTTCATTGCTGATAACAGGTATTTCATTCTGAAACAAGGCGTTGTTACTACTTAGAAAATAGAGAAAACAGGCAGCCGCTATGCGCTTGTTTCCATCAACGAATGAGTGATTTTTCACGATAAAATAAAGCAGGTT
>CAYWBO010000119.1:0-5122 GCA_964456625.1 uncultured Lentimicrobiaceae bacterium
AATGAAATCAAACAAAAAGTCCAGGAATTTGAAAAACAAAAGGCAGCATTAATTGAAAGAATAAAAAAACAATTGAAAGCAGCTGAAAGACAAAGACAACTTGCAGAAATTCAAAGACAACAGTCAGACACATTAAGACAGGAAGCTAAAAAACTGAGACAGCAGTTTGAGGAACAACGAAAGCAAGCCGGTATTGAAAGGGGAAAAGCCTCTGAACAGCGGAGATTAGCTGAAATTGAGAGACAAATTGTAGAAAAGCAGCGAAAGGTAGCTGAAGTTCAAAGAACGATGGCTGAGGAACAGCGAAAATTAGCAAAGGAATGGAGAAACAGTGTTAAGAGTTTATTGCATGAAAGCATCACGATGTCCGGCAAAGACTCCAAAACAAGATCTTTAATATTAAAAATCACCCAAAGGAATCCCCTGTTTTTTAATGTAATTGGGGTAATAAATTCGGGCAATGTGTTAATTGAGATTTTCAATCCAAAGGGGCAAAAAGAGGGAGAGCTTTCTTTAGAACATCGTAAGGGATCCACTCCCAAAACAGCCATGTTTTCAGGAAATACTTCGGGTTCCCTGAATAAAATCATTAATTCGCCGGATACCGGAGATTGGGAAGTAAAAATTAAACCTAAAAAATCAAAGGGTCATATTATTATTTCAGTTACCCAACACTTAAAACCAGCGATTTGATGTGTAAACTGTTCAGAAATATTGTCATTACCCTGTTCCTGTGTGTCAGCTTAAGTCCTCGTGTCTTTGCTGGCACATCAGGTTATATCAGGGGGACATTATTACTTGACGATAGTTGGGATCGAACCGTTTACATTTCACTGATTGGAACTTTTGAGAAAGAATTTACCGTATCAGACAATATGATCATCGGAAGTTCACCCATGGATAGTGCGGGCAGATTTACCATAAACCTGAATAGTTTGCCGACGGAATGGTGTCTGCTTCGCTTACATGTAGTAAAGAAAGGAGATCCGCCGGCATCCCTGATCATCGGGGGGTTGGATGAGAACTATTGCTTCATTGTGGCTAACCGTTACTCAAAAATAGAAATTCATAATACCTTAGGGAAACCTGTTTTTCAAAACTTAACAATTTCGGGTGCTCCGTATTTGAAAACGATGGAATACATAACCGACCTGTCTGACTATCCCAATTCCATAGATTATGAACATTCGTTAATCAAGAAAAAATTTATAGAAGAAGTGGTTTCGGAGAAACTGAAACAAATTGCAGATACCTGCGAAAATCCGCTGGTATCTCTTTATGCATTGTATCAGACAGACTTTCTCTCCGACTTTAAGAAAAATTCTACTTTTTATAAAGCCTATCTGTCTAAATGGAGCAATGACAATAGTCCCTATTTTAAATCGTTCAGACAACAATTTCCTCATTCGAAAAAACCTGTGTGGCCCTATGTTTTGATATTCCTATTCATAAGTGCCCTTATTTCAGGAATCCTATTCGTCAGAACCAGAAAGAGCGGGAAAATAAAAAAACTCAGCGTTCAGGAGCGAAGGATTTTCGAATTACTGCAAAAAGGGGCCACCAATCAGGAAATCTCGGACGAGTGTAATATAGAACTCAGCACCGTAAAATCACATGTAAGTAGTATTTTTTCAAAACTGAATATCAAATCGCGGAAAGAAGCAATGGACTTAAAGGTGAAGTGAACAATCTTTGTTGACAGTAAACTAAGTTAAAAGTCAAAATATCGTCCTTTCTCCGACAAACGCCAGAGTACTTACCTGGTCCAGGCGTCCGCTTGGTCCGGTTACCATTCCAAATTGCCTGTCCCGAATGCCGTAAAGCATCATCGCGGTAGAAACGACCAGTTTTTTCTATACTTTTGAACTTCCTGAATTCGTTCTTTCGTTCTGAACATAAAGCATACTCATCATGAAAAATTTAAAAAAGTGGATCGCTTTAATCGTAGTTATCATCGCACTGCTTTATTTACTGGGGTTATTTATCAATTATTACGCTGACTGGCTCTGGTTTAACAACCTGCATTACGCCTCGGTTTTCAGCACCATGGTCTTTGCCCAGGTGGTTTCGTTTGTGGTGTTTTTTATCGTTTTCTTTGTCTTTGCGGCCATCCACATCAACATCGCCTACCGGAAGGGAAGTACGAGCCGGCAGAACAGTTTTCTGCCCGAAGACGACCCGCGGCAACTGATTCTGCCCTTATACCGCGGCAAGGCCATTATCTGGTTCTGGGGTATTGTCATTGGATTTTTTGCCATCATACTTGGTGCTTCAGCATCTAGCCACTGGAGCGAATTTCTACAGTTTACCCATCCTGCTTCGTTCCATCTGAAAGATCCTATCTACGGAAAAGATGCCGGTTTTTATGTCTTCAAACTACCAACCTACGCGTTTATCTCTGGCTGGTATCTGTTTATGGTGGCACTCACCTTTATTGGTGTTGTTTTCTCCTATTATCTTGATAGTGCTTTTGTTGTGACGGGAAGCCATTTTCACGTTCCCAATCCCGTCCGGAATCATCTTATGAATCTGGCAGGATTCTTTTCTCTGGGCATCGCCGGATCATACATCATCAAACTTTTCAACATCCTGTACTCTTCAAATGGTGTGGCTTACGGGCCTTCCTACATGGATGTCCACGCCCAGATCCCAGCCTACTGGACCATTTTTGTAGTGACCCTGATCATCACCCTGCTGCTGTTTTTTGCACCCGTCATTAAGAAAAAGAAAAACATCTTATATGCGCTGGTAGCCTGGGCCGTTGTTTTAGTGGGATTTGTCTGGATCTATCCAAGTTTGATCGAGCAATATGTTGTAAAGCCCAACGAATTACAAAAAGAAACCCCGTACATCATGAACAATATCAAGTTCACGCAGGAAGCTTACGGGCTAAACAAAATACAGGTCAAGCCTTTTCCAGTTGATCAGAACTTAGATTATTCCGACATTCAGGACAACCGGCATACCATAGAAAACATCCGGTTGTGGGACCGCAGGCCTTTAATTCAAACTTATAAGCAATTACAGGAAATCCGTCTCTATTATGATTTCAATTCCGTTCAGGTAGACCGTTATCACTTTAAAAAATACACGGAAGTAGCGGTTGCCGCACGCGAGCTGCCGGCCTCTCAAATCCCCATCAGGGCACAAACCTGGGTGAATGAACATCTGATCTTTACCCATGGCTACGGCGTTGTGATGAATCCCGTTAACAAGATCACGCCCGACGGCATGCCGGATCTGGTGATCAGGGATATTCCACCGACAACCACGGAACCGCTGGATTTAAAACAAATGGCTATCTATTATGGTGAAGAGACCAATCAATATGTGTTGGTTAATACCAAAGCCAAAGAGTTTGATTATCCAAAAGGAAACCAAAACGTTTATACGAACTATGCGGGGGATGGCGGCGTTAAAATTTCGAACCTTTTTACAAGGCTGGTTTTCGCCTGGAAATTCTCGGACATAAAGATTCTCCTGACAGGTTATATTACCGATCAGAGCCGCATTATGTTTTACAGGAACATTATGGATCGCGATCAGACCATCGCTCCGTTTCTGTCTTACGACAGCCAACCCTATCTTGTTGTGGGTAAGGACGGGCATTTATACTGGATCCATGATGCTTATACCACCAGTAATATGTTTCCGTACTCAGAACCGGTCTATCAAAATGCTGTACAAAGAAGCATTAATTACATCAACAATTCAGTAAAGGTCGTAGTGGATGCTTACAATGGGGACGTCAGTTATTATGTTATCAATCCGAACGATCCGCTGATCCAATCCTTTGAAAAGATCTATCCGCATCTGTTCAAGCCGATCAGCGAAATGCCTGATTTTCTGAAATCACACATTCGTTATCCTACCGATCTTTTCAACATACAGACCAAGATGTACAATGTGTATCACATGACGGATCCGAAAGTGTTTTACAATCAGGAAGACTACTGGGCTGTTCCGAAGGAAGTATACAACAACGGTCAGCAGGATATGTTCCCGTATTATATCATCATGCGCCTACCCGGTTCGCAAAAGGAAGAATACATCCTGATGCTGCCGCTGTCACCGTCCAACAAGGACAACATGATTGCCTGGATGTGTGCCCGCTGCGATGTGCCGAATTACGGGGATCTCATCGTGTACACACTTCCAAAAGATAAACTGATCTATGGGCCCATGCAGATTGAAGCCAGGATCAATCAGAAACCCGACATTTCTTCTGAATTGACTTTATGGGGACAGCAGGGTTCGTCAGTCATTAAAGGAAACATGTTGGTCATTCCCATCAAAAACTCGTTTATTTATGTGGAACCTGTCTATTTGCAGTCGGAGCAGGGCCAAATTCCCGAATTGAAAAGAGTCATCGTTGCCTTTAAAGACAATATAGAGATGAAACCGACACTGGATCAAGCGCTCCAAGCTGTTTTTAACAGTTCCGATTCTCTGGGGCAACTTCCTGCGAATTCCATCAATAAGGTGGTCACCACCCTTTCGGTAAAAGCTCAGCAGGCTCTTGATCATTATACGCGGGCCATTCAATACCTCAAAGAAGAAAACTGGGCACAATACGGAAAAGAGCTTGATCAAATGAAAGCAATCTTATCTGAAATGTCGCAAAAGAAAAGCCTTCCCGTTGAGATCAAGAAGGTGAAAAAATAATACAGCCAACAACGTTTTTGCGTATGGATAAAAACAAAATTGGTTTATTAGCTGCGATTTCTATCGGCATCGGCGGCATGGTCGGCGGCGGTATTTTTGCCGTGCTGGGTCTGGCCGTCGACCTGTCCAAAGGTGGGACGCCCATCGCTTTTCTTTTTGCCGGGATTATTGCTCTGATCACCTCCTATTCCTATGCTCACCTTTCGCTCACTTATCCCAATAAGGGCGGTACCGTGAAGTTTATGAATGAAGGTTTCGGAAAGAATGTCTTCAGCGGTGGCACCAACAACCTGCTCTGGATCAGCTATATCATCATGCTTTCGCTGTATGCCTCGGCTTTCGGAGCGTATGGCGCCAGCATCATCAAAATCACGGGCAATTTTACCGTTGACAAACACATCCTGCTTTCCGCGATCATTATCTTCAGCACCCTGCTGAATTACATCAGCTTTAAAGC
>CAYWBO010000120.1:0-4995 GCA_964456625.1 uncultured Lentimicrobiaceae bacterium
AAATCTCAAATCGTTAATCGACATTCGATATTCACTTTTTCCTTTAAACTTTAGCCTTTTAGCCTTTGGGCTACCATCCCAACAAGTACGCAAAAATCAACGGAGCCACGATGGTTGCATCCGACTCGACGATGAATTTAGGGGTATCGATTCCCAGTTTCCCCCAGGTGATCTTTTCGTTGGGAACAGCTCCTGAGTAAGAACCGTAGCTGGTGGTGGAATCGCTGATCTGGCAGAAGTAACTCCAGAAAGGTGTGGTTTCTCTTTCCAGATCCTGATAAAGCATGGGCACCACACAAATCGGGAAATCGCCGGAAATACCGCCTCCGAGCTGAAAGAAACCGATGCCTTCGTCACCGGCATTGTCGGTGTACCAGTCAGCCAGAAAGGTCATGTATTCGATGCCTGATTTCATGGTCGAAGCTTTCAGCTCGCCTTTGATGCAGTAGGAAGCAAAAATGTTGCCCATGGTGGAGTCTTCCCATCCGGGAACCACGATCGGCAGGTTCTTCTCGGCGGCAGCCAGCATCCAGCTGTTTTTCGGATCGATTTCATAATATTGTTCCAACACGCCCGAAAGCAGCATTTTGTACATGTACTGATGCGGGAAATAGCGTTCGCCTTTGTTTTCAGCCTCTTTCCAGATGTCGAAAATGTGCTGCTGCAGCCGACGGAACGCTTCTTCCTCCGGGATGCAGGTGTCGGTGACGCGGTTCAGTCCGCCTTCCAGCAGATTCCACTCTTCCTGTGGTGTCAGATCGCGGTAATGCGGAACGCGTTTGTAATGCTTGTGAGCCACCAGGTTCATGATGTCTTCTTCCAGGTTGGCACCGGTACAGGAAATGATGTGCACTTTATCCTGGCGGATCATCTCGGCCAGCGATTTGCCCAGTTCGGCGGTACTCATGGCACCGCCCATGGCGACCAGCATTTTTTTACCTTCCGAGAGGTGTTTTTCGTAGCCCTGGGCAGCGTCGATCAGTGCTGCGGCGTTAAAGTGTTTGTAGTGTTCAACGATAAAATTACCGACAGGTCCTTTATTTTCCATGGTTCTCGAATTTATAACTTAACATTTTATAATAAAGTTTGGCTGCTAGGAAATTAGAAGCTTTGTGGCCTTCGATCGGGGCCAGCTCCACGAGGTCGAAACCTACAACCTGTTTTGTTTCAAAGACTTTTTTCAGATACCGGATCACCTGATTCCAATACATACCGCCGGGTTCCGGTGTCCCTGTGGCCGGCATGATTGACGGATCGAAAACATCCAGATCGATGGTGATGTAAACCGGACCGGTAAGTTTGTTCAGCGATGCCTCAAACCAACTGTCATCCCAGGCCATATCTTCGGCAAAGAAACAGTTTTCCTTTTTCAGGAAAGGCTTTTCCACGGTGTCCATGCTGCGGATCCCCACCTGCACCAGATTGGTATGCTTCGAAGCATCGTGCAACGCACAGGCGTGATTGTAAGGGCTTCCCAGATAGGAGGGACGCAGATCTGTGTGGGCGTCAAGCTGCAGAATGCTGATGTCGGGATATTTTTCGTAAAAGGCCTTGATCACCCCGATACTGATGGAATGCTCCCCGCCAAAAAAAGTGAAGAATTTGTCTTCTTCCAGTAAGGATTTGGTACTCTTGTAAACGGCTTCAAAAACGGCTTCCGGTGAGCGGTCTTCCGTAATCTCGGGCAAAATATAGATGCCCCGGCGAAAGACTTCCGAATCCGTTTCGATATCATAAAGTTCCATATTTTCAGCTGCATCCAGAAAAGCCGCAAACCCCTCATCCGCACCCTTGCCCCAGGTGCTGGTTCCGTCGTAGGGGATGGACTGTAGCCATACAGCGGCGGTTGACTTGTTTGCAAACTGATCTTCTATGCCTCCGAAATTTGCCATATTATGCCAATTATAAAAGATTAGATTTTTTTGAATTTTTTTGAATTGGGATAATGCCGATATAGAATTTGTAGGTCGGAATGAACGTAGTGAAGTTGTGAGCAAACAAATTCATAATCGGTATTATTTGTTGTAACCTAAAATTTTAAACATTTCTGCCGAAGACTGCTCGTTGCGGTACACGTAATCCACGAAGTTGCCGTTGGCATCGCGGTCGATGATCACGTGCTTGGGCGACGGGATCAGACAGTGTTTGATGCCGCCGTAACCGCTGATGGCATCCTGGTAAGCGCCCGTGTGGAAAAACCCGAGATACAGCGGCTCTTTTTCTTCTTCACTGTCGTACTTCGGAAGCAGGACTTCCTGGTTCAGGTCCTCTGAATTGTAATAATCGGAATGGTCGCAGCTGATACCGCCGATGTTTACGCGCTGGTATTCTTTGTCCCATTTGTTGATGGGCAGCAGGATGAACTTTTCGTGAATGGCCCATGCGTCCGGAATGGTATTCATCAGACTGTTGTCGATGATGTACCAGGTTTCGCTGTCGTTCTGTTGTTTGGTTTCCAACACTTTGAAAATCACGGCGCCGCTCTCGCCCACGGTATATTTTCCGAACTCCGTAAAAATGTCGGGTTCTTCGATATTTTCTTTTACGCAGGTTTCCTTGATATTGTTCATGACCTCGTTGATCATGTATTCGTAGTTGTACTCAAAGCCCAGGTTGTTACGGATGGGAAAACCACCACCCAGGTTGAAGGAATCAAGGCTGGGGCAGCGCTTTTTCAGGCTGACATAAAGACTCAGTGCTTTCTGGAATTCACCCCAGTAATAAATGTTGTCTTTGATGCCCGAATCCACAAAGAAATGGAACATTTTCAGCTCCACATTGGGATTGTCTTTGACGTTGTGATCGTAAAAATCCAGGATTTCCGTATGGGGAATGCCCAGCCGGGATGTATAGTACGAAGACTGCGATTCTTCATTGATGGCCATCCGGATGCCTATTTTGACTTTCTTGCCTTCCGCGAGTTGCAACAGCAGCTTCAGCTCCGACGTGCTGTCCAGTATCACGATCGAATTCTTAAACCCTTTTTCCTGAAGCATGATAATTTTCTTCAGGTAGTCTTCCGTCTTGTAACCGTTGTGTATGATGATCCGCGACTTGCTGATCTTTTTCTCATTATAGAGACTTAAAATCAGATCGATATCAAAAGAAGAAGACGTCTCCAGGTCCACGTTGTGTTTTAGCGCCTCGCTGATCACATGATAAAAGTGATTACACTTGGTACAGTAACAGTAATGGTAGCTGCCCTGATATCCGCTGTTCTTAATGGATCTGTTAAAAAGGTTGCGCGCTTTTTTTATCTGATCGCCGATCTTTGGCAGATAAATAAAACGAAACGGCGTTTCATACTTGTCGATAAGGTACTTTAATGAAACGCCGTGAAAAGTGAGACTGCCGTCCCTCAGGTCGAACCCTTCCTGAGGAAAGTAATAACTCTGCTCAATTAAATCAAAATAGGTGTTTTTCATCTTAAGCCGTCATACATATAAATAATTTAAAATCCTGCGGACAAGATGCTGTTTTATAAACGGATAAAACGGGTCATCTGCCCTTAATACACTTTAAAAAAGTGGCGCAAAAATACTTTTATTTATAACACAAATGCTTATCGAAATTAATACTTTTTTATTTTTCAGAGAATACCGGTTTAAATTTTTTACTTTGGGCGGCATTCCGGGCTGTCCGCTATAGTCCTCGGTCCAAAATCGGCACCACCCACGGGTTTTCAGGGGCTCCCTTGTCGCCCTGCCTCCCCGGGCGATGACTCACCTTTGTCCCTCCGGGCTGCCGCTTCCATCCCGGCCGCAAAGGGAAACCCTGTCAGGGTCCCGAACCCTGACAGGGTTAGTTAAATTTCGTCGCTGTAAATCGTCGCCGCCGGATCCCGCATGTTGTATAAAGACGACATCACCTGGCCGTAGGCGCCGGTGGAATAAATGGCCAGGAAATCACCCCGTTGTGTTTCCTCCAGCTGGATGTTCCTTGCAAAAACGTCTGATGATTCGCAGACCGGGCCGGCCACATCATAGGCTTTCTTTTCCGTCGACTGCGAACTCAGATTTTCTATCCGGTGTTTGGCTTCGTACAAAGCCGGGCGCAACAGGTCGGTCATGGAAGCGTCGATGATGGCAAACTCATCCTGGACGCCGGGTTTGATATACAGAACCCGTGAAAGGAGCGTGCCGCACTGGGCCACCAGGGCACGCCCCAGTTCGAAGTGCACTTCCTGTCCCGGACGCAGTTTTAAATATTTGTGAAAGGTGCCAAAGTATCCTGCAAAATCAGGAATGGGTTGCTGCTGCGGATCTTCGTAGTTGATGCCCAGTCCGCCACCCAGGTTGAGGTATTTTATTTTTTCTCCCTTCGATTCAAACAGATCCTGGATATCATTGACTTTCATGCTCAGTTCTTTGAAAACATCAAAATTGCAGATCTGCGATCCGATGTGAAAATGCAAACCCACAAATTCAACATGTTTCAACTCCTTTTGCAGGGTCAGGAAAATGTCGGTATCCGTGGCATTGATCCCGAATTTGTTTTCTGCTTTGCCTGTAGTAATATTTTTATGTGTATAAGCTTCTATATCGGGATTCAGCCGCAGAAAGATCCGTGCTTTCTTCCCCATGCTTCCGGCCAGTTCATTGATCACGCCGATCTCCTGCAATGATTCGCAGTTAAAGGCAAAGATGTCATTTTCCAGCCCTAGTTTGATTTCGGCGTCTGTTTTCCCCACGCCGGCAAAAACAATTTTGTCTGCCGGGAAACCTCTTTTGAGTGCTTCACGGATCTCGTTGCCACTCACACAGTCGGCACCCATGCCCTGGCGTTGTATTGACTCCAGAATCCGGTCATTGTTGTTAGCTTTCACGGCGTAATGGATATGATAACCGTAAGCACGTGCTGCTACGGCGGCTTCCTTCAGCGTCTGATCCAGCAGTTGCAGATCATAAAAGTAAAGTGGCGTGGGGTACTTCGTCAGTCGTGAAAGTATGTTTTTCTGAACCATGATCGTCGTTTTAGGATTGAAACAGATTTGTA
>CAYWBO010000121.1:0-4895 GCA_964456625.1 uncultured Lentimicrobiaceae bacterium
ACCATGAAAGAGCTTTACAAAAACAAATTCGGAAAAACTCCGGAAGTAAAAGTGATCCATGCCGGTTTGGAATGCGGCTTGCTGGGATCTGTTTATCCCAACTGGGATATGATCTCCTTCGGCCCTACCATTCGCTGGCCCCACTCACCGGACGAAAAAGTGAACATTGCCACCGTGCAAAAGTTCTGGGACTTCCTGACGGAAACATTGAAAAACGTTCCGGCAAAATAAAAGATTACCGGGTCTTCGTCCGCCGCGGCGGACGAAGACCCTTTCAAATCAACACTTTTAAGAAAAAACCGAAAAAGTTTTCATTTACCTTTGTGTAATAAAAAAATTAGTCTATTTTTGCACTCCCAAAATGATACAGGACGATGACAAAAAGAACTTTTCAACCCTCTGTAAGAAGGAAAAAAAATAAACACGGATTCCGTGAAAGAATGTCAACCGCCAACGGCCGGAAAGTATTGAAGAGAAGAAGAGCCAAGGGCAGAAAGAGACTTACTGTTTCTGACGAAATTAGATAGTAAGCGAAGTATTTCGCACCTATTTTATATTGACCCAAAAAAATTGATAAGGCTGTCATCAAATGATGACAGCCTTTTGTGTTTCAACAAAAAAGCACCGGAATCCCGGTGCTTTCAGAATAATTATATTTAGTCAGTTCATTCTGTCTTCCGCGAATCCGGAGCCCACACGTACAGGGAATGCTTCCCTCCCGATTTGATGAAGATCACCTGGTCTATGTCACCGTTATCATCCTTTTTCAAATATAATCCTACGATGTTCTTCGATTCAATGTCTATCAGATTATCAAAATGTGCCGCGGTAACGTACTTTTTCAGTTTCATATACAGTTTCCGGTTTTCGGCAGCACTCCCCTTCGTAGAATCGAATTTCAGAATATAGATCTCTTTAACGCCCTTCAGGTATTTGAAAATCATTCCCAGATGGACATCATTGGCAGAGATTGAATCAGTATTGATGATCTCCAGTTCAAAGCCGGGTTTGTGCGAGTAGTCCTTCATCGCCTGTGCTATATGGTACCGGCTGCATCCCCAGAGGAGAAGCAGCGCCGGAACCATTAGCAGGAAAACAAACCGTTGAACTTTACTTGTCTTCATGATGACCGTTCATTTTTTTGTCCAGCTTTTGTAAGTCACCCATGCCCTGAATGTTCATGGACTTGGAGATCTCACCGATGGTTTTCATGTCGATCAGGCCGGTCAGGCTCATCACCATGGCCTCATGGTTGCCTCTCACGATCATCAGCAATTCGCGGATCTTCCCGTTTGCATCCTGGTGAGCCAGGAATTTCAAATTGCTTCCGTGGCTGTCAATGGTCATCAAATCTTTAAAACCACTGGTAGGAACATTCTTTTTAATGATGGCGTAGAACCCTTCAACTTTCGTCGAATCCACAGGTTTATAAACCAACATTTTCAGGCTTTTGATCTGTTTGATTGCATTCATGGCAGCCTGCGCATCCTGAGAGCTGTCATTCATGGTAAAACCGGACATCATATTAAACATCTCGGGACTTATGTTGATGCTTGTAAAGCCGGCTTTCCCCGCATATTTTTCATACAACCCGTCAATCGCAGACTGGGCTTTGGTCATAGAAGGCACCAGGGCCATCATCACAACTAATACTAACAAACTTAACTTTTTCATGATTTTAATTATTAAAAGGTTATTTTAACTCCTAAATTGGTATATACGCCATTGATAGAGCGCATCAGCTCTCTGGCTTTATTCATTTGTTCAAGGTACTGTACCTTGCCAAGGGCCTGCTGCATGTCGTTGATTTTTGACATTTGCTGTACCGGCTGGTCCAGTTTTTCCACTGCACTCTGTACCGGGGTCAGTCCTTTATTGAGATTGTCGGAGACTTCACCCAGTACTTTTTTCGTCTCTGCATAAGCCACCTGCGGATTATTGATGGTTCCCGGAAGCGGCTGTTGTGGTGCAAACACACCGCCGACCCACAGCGAGATCACAACTACGGCGGCGGCTGCCAGCCCGGAAAGGGTGTAAACCCACTGGTGTCGGCCCCAACGAACGCTGCTGCCTTCCATCTGCGCCAGCACGGCAGTGTCGAAATCCTCATTCAGTACAGATTCCTCTTCCATCGCTGTCAAAGAACGGAACAACGCCTGATCGGCTCGCAGGGCCTCGGGAATATCCTTCTCAGCAAAAAAGCGCTTAAGAATGGCTTCTTCTTCCAGGGACGTCTCCCCTGCATAAAATTTTTCAAGAAGTTCTTTAATGCTGTTGTAATTCATTTTCTTGTAACTTTTCAATTGTTTCTCTAATCTTTTTTCTGGCTCTCGATAAATTTACACGGATGTAGTTCTGATCAAAGCCTGTGATCTCTTCCATCTCTTCAAAACTGCACGATTCCACATCCCTGAGCTGGATGATGGTCCTTTGCTGCTCGGGCAAATGGTCTACGATGTTCATTACCATCGAAACCATATTCCTTTGCTCGCTGAACCGGTAAGGATTGTCATCAATGTTCTGCCCCACATCAAAAACCAGGCTCATCGCCTTGTTCTTTTTCAGCTTCAGCCTGTCCAGACACTGATTTCTCGTCATCGTCATCATCAGAGCCTCCACACTGTCATACTTTCTAAGATCGAAACGCATACTCCAGATTTTCAACATCACCTCCTGCACAACGTCCTCCGCTTCTTCACGGTTTCGCATCAACCGCAAGGCGAGCCTGAACAGCTTGTTCTTGAGAGGCAAAATCCGGATTTTAAATTCTTCTGTATCCATTCTCACTTATTCAGACGATTCCGAAAAAAAAATATTACACTACAATAAAGATAATTATTTTAACGGTTGCTTTTCAGAGGATAAGACGACTTTCCACACCTTTTGTAACACCAACGTCACCTCGTCACTTTGTCACTTTTCCGGGCGGCATTTCGGGCTGTCCGCTGTAGCCCCGGCGCCACAGGCCGGGTTCTGTAACAGGCTCCCGGGGGCTTCCTCCGGTCGCCTCGGAGCCCTACGCCACTTCGGCCTCCGTCGCCGGGGGCTGCCGCTCCCATCCGGGCCGCGGTGAGAGCAGAAAGGAAAACCCCTGGACGCCGGTCCCCTTTGTTAATAACTTCTGTTGCAGGGGGTCAACAATTTTTTTATATTTGTTTCTTTCCCAAACAATTATTAATCAAACAACAAAGCTTATGTTTAAAGGACACCCGAAAGGACTCTATGTAGCCTTCTTCGCAAATATGGGCGAACGCTTCGGTTACTATACCATGCTGGCCATATTTGTACTCTATCTTCAGTCGAAATTCGGATGGTCGGCAACCCAGGCAGGCCACGTTTACGGCACCTTTTTATTCGGAATTTATTTTCTCCCCCTGCTCGGCGGCTTCATCGCCGATAATGTGCTGGGATATGGAAAGACCATCGTCCTGGGGATTATCGTCATGTTTGCCGGATACCTCATGCTGGCCGTTCCCGGTACCGGTGAGTGGTTTATCTACGGGGCCCTGGCAGTGATCTCCCTGGGGACGGGCCTTTTCAAAGGAAACCTCCAGGCACTGGTGGGAAATCTCTATGACGATGCCAAATATTCCAAGATGCGCGACTCCGCATTCAACATCTTTTACATGGGGATCAACATCGGTGCTTTCTTTGCCCCCAGTGCTGCCCGTGGTATGAGAAGCTGGATTCTGGGCATGAGCGGCTTTCATTATGATGCCGCCATCCCGTCGCTGGCCCATAAATACCTCAACGGGACACTGGAAAGTACGACTGCCCTCACGAATTACGCCCAGACGGAAATGGGAGCCCATTTCACCAACCTCACCGATTTCGCCCATCAATACATCGATACGCTGAGCAAATCCTACAACGCCGGATTCGCCGTAGCCGCCGCCAGTATGATCCTGTCGATCGCCATCTTCCTCGGCTTCCGCAAATATTACAAACACGCCGACATCACCCACAAAGAACAAAAAGCCAAAGACAAGGAATCTGTTGTGGAACTGAGTAAAAGCCAGGTCCGTGACCGGCTCATGGCCCTCGGACTGGTGTTCCTGGTGGTGATCTTCTTCTGGATGGCATTCCACCAGAACGGATTCACATTGACGATCTTCGCCCGCGATTACACCGTGAGTGCCGTCAGCAAGGGAACGGCGATCCTCTTCAACCTGTCCACCTTCCTGCCCATTCTGCTGGCCATCCTGGGTATTGTGCTCTTCCTGGGACGGAAAAATTCCGCTAAAGTAAAATGGACAGGACTCCTCATTGCCGTGGCTTCCATCGTGGTGGGATACTTCACCATCGGCGACCTGCAGGCTCAGGGAAATCCCATCACACCCGAGATCTTCCAGCAGTTTAACCCGATCTTCATCGTCTTCCTCACCCCCATCATCGTGGGATATTTCACCTGGCTCCAGAGAAGGAATAAAGAACCTTCGTCCCCCAAGAAGATCGGCATCGGGATGATCATCACCGCCGTGGGCTTCGGTCTTATGATCCTGGCGTCACGCGGACTCATGAGTCCCCACGACCTGGCACAGCAGGGCGGTGTTTCCGATACGCTGCGTTCCCCGTTCTGGCTCATCGGCACCTACTTCACGCTGACCATCGCCGAGCTGTTCCTCAGCCCCATCGGCATCTCCTTTGTGTCCAAAGTGGCGCCACCACAGTACAAGGGCCTCGCCCAGGGCGGATGGCTGGGGGCCACCTCCATCGGGAACCTCTTTGCAGGATTCATAGGTCCCTTCTGGGATAAATGGGAACTGTGGCAGTTCTTTGCCATGCTGGTAGGACTTACTCTGTTGTCGGCCATCTTCATATTCTCCATCCTGAAATTGCTTGAAAGAGCCACCAACTCTTAACAGAAGCTTTTTCTTCAAAAATAACACTGGCGC
>CAYWBO010000122.1:0-4759 GCA_964456625.1 uncultured Lentimicrobiaceae bacterium
ACTATACACAACGGGATCGTATTGGCCCCGCGCAGCATTTGCGTGCCAATGGTTACGGCCCCACTTTTTGCCTGGGAAAGCCATAACCAAACGGTTACGGCCCCAGACCGAATGTAATCTGAAGCCTGAAGCCAGCCTGTCGTCCACAGGCTTGTTAAATCCTTGTCCGCCTTTGGCAGGTTAAAGATTTTTGGCATCATTCCGGGCTCCTGTTCCGTCAGTTGAGTCAGAACCGGTTTATTCTTCTCAGGTGGGGATGGTTCCTGTGGTGATCCGGAGTCTTTTGGCCGGGATTGTAAAACTGAATTCAGAACCCTTACCGTAATTCGATTGAGCTGAAACAGTGCCGCCAAACATCTTAACAATCATTTTGACCAGATACAATCCGACACCGATACCCGGTAAGACTTTTTGTCCGCTATATTCCAGCTTGTTAAACCGTTCGAAAAGGAACCTCATGTCTTCATCCTTAATCCCGATACCCGTATCTTTCACAAAAAATCTTATCCATTTACCTTCCAGAGAAAACCCCAGCAATACCGAGCCTTCGTGCGTGAACTTTATCGCATTATCCATCAAAAGCTTCAACGAACGTTCAAGGTAACTATCGTCAATATCTATGTAAACGTCGTCGTGTGGCATCTCATGCAGAATCCTGACATTGGAATTTTCTGGTTTCTGAAGGTTTGACGAATACACTTTCTGCAGTTCAAGTATCAGATGATTCAGATTACAGGGCTCTTCCTCAAGCTGGACGGTATTGGATTCTATCATCGAAATATCAAGAATATCATTGACCAACGACAAGAGGTATCGGTTATTTTCATTGATGTACGTTTTATACAATTTCCTGTCTGCCGGGGTGACCTCTTCCGTTAACATCAAATTGCTAAACCCGATTACGGCATTCAGCGGGGTCCTGATTTCGTGTGACATATTCGACAGGAAAGTCGTCTTCAGACGGTCCGATTCACGAGCCTTTTGATATTCATTTAAATAATTCTTTTTAACAGTTCGCATCAAGCCATAAGTGACAATTAAATAAATTATCACAGCATAATAAGCATCATTTCTTTGCACCGTTTCACTTGTCAAATGTAACGGTGGCAGATAATTTCCTTCTTCCAAAAAAAACAGTATGCCAACATTCACAACTATAAGCACCGTAACCATGATTAGTTGTTTGTTCCCTAACATAAATATCAGGTATCCGTACAGCAAAAACAACAAATATATTATCTGGCCCCCAGATCTAAAATCATAATACCAAGAAACATTTGTTAAAAAAAGAATAATTAAGACGACGAACCATTTGCTATAAGCTATGCTATCCCCCTTTTTTAACTTAAAAAGAATGCCAAAGCACAGGATAAGTGAAATCCAGAATAAAATACTTAAATAAACAGAAAAACCTAAGAAAAAATCTAAAACAATAACGACCACGGAGAAGGCTACTCCCAAAATGGTCAGTGAAACCACTAAAGTCCTCTCAACGATAGAAGTTTCTTCAGAATCGGTAAGATGCCCCCCATTTTTTATCGCTAAAAAATCCCTTAAGAAGATAAATATATTTTTCAGCATCATCACTTTCTTTGTAAGTAAACCCTCCCTCGTTATGATTTCTTTTCAGACAAATATTTAGCTATCAAATTAAACAAAGTCTCTCTTTGAACAGGTTTCGCTATGTAATCATTAAAACCTGCCTCCAGGCATTTCTCTTTATCCGCTGCCATAGCATACGCAGTTTGCGCAATGATCGGGATTTTGGTGTCTTTTTTTCTGATTTCTTCCAGCACCTCAAAACCATCGATATCAGGCATTTTCAAATCCAGCAAAATCAAATCCACATCCGGGTTTTTGTCGAAAGCATCAATGCCTTCACCTCCATTATAAGCCTGTATCAGTTCAAAGTTACCCGGCTTCAGAATGGCCGTATAATATTGTTGATTTGATTCCTGATCCTCGACGATCAAAATTTTAATTTTTTTGGGTGCATTTTTAAACGGATTGGAAATGTCATGCAGATTCTGCTCTTCTTCGTCAATCTGAAAATCAATTTTCGGAACGGTGAAATAGAACGTGGAGCCCTTACCGTATTTGGAATCTACCCAGATTTCACCTCCCAGCATTCCGACCACTCTTTTGGAAAGATAAAGTCCGATACCGGTTCCCCTGAAAAGCTTCGTATTGTCATCTTCGACCTTATAAAACCTGTCGAAAAGATAATCATGGTGTGTCTCCTTTATTCCGATTCCGGTATCCTTGACGTAAAATTTCAGCTGTTTTTCTTCAATAGAGAAACCAAATTTTATCTCTCCGCTCTCCGTATATTTTATGGCATTGTCAAGCAGGTTGACCATCACCTGCTGTAACCGGGTACAGTCTGTTTTGATGAAAACATGGCCCGGGACTTTCTTATGTATCAGTCTGATTTTCTGATTATCGTTAAGTTTTAACAAATAAGTCTCCTCCAGATTGCTCATCAGATTTCCCACATCACACCGGGCCGTCACCAGACTCAGTTGATCGGATTCTATCATAGAGACGTCCAGAATATCATTTACCAGGCGCAACAGCGAATCATTACTGCCGTTAATAATGGCGGCGTATTGTTTTTTTTCTTCCCGCGTAAGGTCTTCATCTGCAAGGATATTACTGAAACCCACGATTGCATTCAACGGGGTCCGGATCTCATGAGACATATTGGCCAGGAAAGAGGACTTCAACTGATCGGCTTTCTTGGCCTTTTTGTATTGAGTGATATAGGTATTTTTTGCCCCCCTCATAACCACGAAGATAGAGAAAAGGTACAAGTAAATTCCGGTATAAACATCTTCCGTTCTTGCTTTTGGGCTGGGATAATTACCTACGATCCCCGGGTGATGAGACTCTATAAAATACAACGATGTCACATTAATTACCAACAAAACACTTGCAAGAAGTAATTGCTTTCCATCGAGCATAAAGATCAGATAACTAAAAATAAATGCAAACAGATAAAGCACGGGGCCGTGGGATCCAAAATTATAATACCAGAGAAGATTTACCAGAGAAAATAAAGTAAAAACAATTGACCATTTGACGAAATTCAGTCCTTTTCCTTTATGAGCAAAATAATACAGAAGAATAAAAACAACCAGGGATATGTATGGAATTAAGGTCAGAATGAGTCCCAGGCTCAACTGGATATTGATAAAAATAGCAATGAAAGAGAAAATGGCCCCTCCCAAACACAGCGGAGTAACAAATTGCTTTTCGAATTCAATATCTTTATACTCTTTTCTGTTTGAGAGCAAAATATTTATCTTCATAATATCAAATGAATATTTATCCGTTTTTGAACAGTAAATATACAAGATTTATTCTCAAACAGTCAAACAAACATTATTTTTTCCCATTTTTGGAAAACAATCCCAAATAAAATATAAATTTGGAGAAATTTAAAAACCAAAAAAAATGGGGAATTCATTATTTGAAAGTGCATTTAAAGTAATTGACGATGCCCAAAAATCTGGAGTAGGTCATGTACCGACGAAAAAAGAATCCGATCCAAACGGTAAGAAATTAATTATCAGGGGAGAAAAATTCGTAACGTTTTCTTTAAGTGATTATCTGATGCTCATGCATGACGAAAGGATCAAGATAGGGGCCATTGAATCCATCAAAGAGAACGGTTTCAACCTTTCCATTTCCAGGGAATACATGAAGTTGGAGATTACGGATCAGGCGGAAGAAATCTTAAGTCAGGTTTTTGGAAATCCTGTTATTTTGTTCCCCAAAACAACCCTGGCTTCCATAGGGACCATCCCCATGCTGATTTCAAACGAAGATGCCATCATCCTGGATCACCATGCACACGCCACCATTGGCGTTGCCGTTGATGTTGCGAGAGCACACGGGACCCATGTTGAAATTCTGAGACATAATAATCTGCAGCAGCTTGAGGATAAAATCAAAGAATTAAGAAAGACTTATAAAAAGATATGGTACCTGGCCGATGGTGTCTATTCCATGCATGGAGACGTTTACCCTGCAAAAGAAATTATAAAATTACTGGACACCTATGAAGAGTTTTATACTTATGTGGACGATGCCCATGGCATCAGCTGGGCGGGACCTAACGGCTCAGGCTATGTTCTTTCTCAGGTAAAACAACATCCCAAGATGGTGCTGGCCGTCTCCTTTGGAAAAGGTTTTGGTGCCGGCGGAGGCGCCATCGTATGTCCGAATGAAGAGATGAAAAAACTACTTGTTTATTTAAGTGTTCCGCTCATGTTCACCGGACCTCTGGAATCTTCTACTCTAGGCGGACTTATTGCCGCTTCCAAGATACACCTCAGTAATGATATTATAGTTCTGCAGGAAAAAATAGCCGAATTAATTAATTATTTTTACGATCGGGTCGAAGCAACCAAGCTCCCATTGGCTGACTATACCAGGACGCCCACAGCCTTTTTCCCCACAGGAAAGCCAGATACCACACTTGAAATCGTGCAGCTGATTTATAGAAATCATATGACCTGCACTGCCGGCATTTTTCCTGCCGTTCCCTTTAATAACGGAGGCATCCGTATTCAGATTTCCTTGTACCAGGAAAAATCTGATATCGACAACTTATTAAAAGTCATGGAATCAGCTTACAACTTTCTTGAGAAGGAACGGGGACTTTCCATTCCTGATATCATGAAGCATTACAAAAAATAGAAAACCGTCAGGCCTGTAAGCGGGATTCTGTAAATTGCCCGAAGGCAAAGTCTCT
>CAYWBO010000123.1:0-4741 GCA_964456625.1 uncultured Lentimicrobiaceae bacterium
GTAGCCGGAATGGTCAGCGTTTCTGACCAGATCAAGGAAACTTCATACAAGGCCGTGAAGGCGCTTCACAAAGCAGGATTGCAGGTGATGATGCTCACCGGCGACAACGAAGCTACGGCCAAAGCCATTGCCCGGGAACTGGGTATTGACGGCTATCAGGCTGATTGCCTTCCGGAAGACAAGTACAACAAAATAAAAGAATTACAAGACCAGGGCCGTGTGGTGGCCATGGCCGGCGACGGTATTAACGACGCTCCGGCTCTAACGCTGGCAAACATCGGCATCGCCATGGGAACCGGTACCGATATTGCCATGCAAAGTGCAGAAATCACGCTGGTGAAAGGAGATTTAAACGGCATTGTAAGAGCGCACGAATTAAGCCACAAAGTGATGCAAAACATCAAGCAAAATCTGTTTTTTGCCTTTGTTTACAACTCCATCGGCGTGCCTATCGCTGCCGGAGTTTTGTTCCCTGTTTTCGGCTTATTGCTGAGTCCTATTATTGCTGCAGCCGCCATGAGTTTCAGCTCTGTCTCGGTAATCAGCAATGCTTTGAGATTGAGAAGACAATAGTTAAAAATTACGTCATGAAAAAACTGATTTTGTTTGTTGCTTTTACAGGTGCTTTTCTGTTTGCCGGCAAGGTTTACGGCCAGTCAAACTCTTCGGACAACAACCGCGGCGCCGAAATTTATTTCCGGAAATGCATGGCCTGCCACCAGGTGACAGGGATGGGCCTTCCGGGAACCTTTCCCCCTCTGAAAGGTTCAGATTTTCTGAAAAAGGCCTCCAAGAAACGGCTGATAGAACAGGTAATGAACGGATCTCATGAACATCTTACGGTAAACGGGATGACCTATTCAACTCCCATGCCGCCGCAGGTAGACAACGTACAGGATGCTGTGGCCGTTGTCAACTATGTACTCAATT
Source organism: uncultured Lentimicrobiaceae bacterium (assembly GCA_964456625.1). Lineage (GTDB taxonomy): Bacteria > Bacteroidota > Bacteroidia > Bacteroidales > F082 > Sulfidibacterium. Next base: position 931 of record CAYWBO010000123.1, read on the forward strand.
CATGGGGCAATGACTACGGAAAGGCCACACTGGAGGATGTCAAAGAAATAAAACCTGTGAAAAACAACGCCTCGGACATGATGATGAACGGAATGATGGGAGGAGGAGGCGACCAATAAAACCGATGTATTAAATCAAAAAGAAAAATATTGTCAAACTAAAAACTAAATGGAATGAAAAAGCAAATTATATTGACGCTTATTTTAATTTTCTTCTTTTTATCAGGAGCCCTTTTTGCAGGAAATTTTGTCAGCATAAAAACATCCGCGTCCTCTCCGTCTGTAGAAAAAATCACGCATCAGTCTGCTGATACTGTTTCTATGAAGAACAAATCAGAGATGAAAATGGACCATAGCATGAAAAAGGCAGGCACCACCTGTTCAGCGTCGCATGCCTCCAAACTGATCAGAACAGGCGTCATAGATGTGGAATCCCTCGATAAGAATCATGACGGAAAACTGTATGAAGACGTGATGGACTTCAATGTCATTTCCGACAAGCCGGGAACCTGTCCGCTTTGCGGGATGAAGCTTCATGAAATGACCATCCAACAAGTCAAGGAAAACCTGAAAAAACACGGATTCAAATACAAATAAATTCTTAGGAAGAAAGGATTTAATCCTTTGACTAAAAACTCTTTTGTAGTTCATGGAATCAGAAAATTAAGCCACATTCTTCTTTTATATAAAGTTTTTTTTTCTTATATTAGCCATCGTATCTTCAATGCAGGAAGATTGATTAATTTTGTGCATTGGACAAAAGAGTAAAACCATGAAAAGGCTTGTTGTTGCGTTTGATTTCTCCAAGAATTCAGAACATGCGCTGGAATATGCCCTGGTTTATGCCCAAAAGCTTCAGGCAGCTGTGGATATGGTCTGGATTGACAATTCCGTTTCATCCGCCAGCCTGGTGGACACCATTGATGAAGAATTACGGATTGAGAAAAAAAATTTCCTGAAGGAGCTCGTCAGGAAATATGCAAACGAATATCCGACCGTCCCGATGAAGATCAACCTGGGCAAAGGAAAAGTTTATCAGGAAATCTCAAAAATTGCCTTACGGCTGAAAGCGGATCTGATCTTTACCGGAACTCATGGGATCAGCGGTTATGAGCAATTCTGGATTGGAAGCAACGCATTCCGGATTACCACTTCAGCACCTTGTCCGGTGGTCACCATCAAGGGTGATTACACCATAACCGACAACATCTTAAACATCCTGGTTCCGCTTGACAGCTCGCTGGAAACCAAGAAAAAGCTGCCTTTCACAAGGGAACTGGCCAAGCAATTCGGCTCCAAAATCCATCTGCTGAAAGTCTACAATTCTACGCTGGGCGTTATCCGCAGGCGTATTGACTCTTTCGGGGACGAAGCTTTGAAATGCCTGAAAGATTCAGAGGTGGAATACGAGTTAAACACCTGTGAAGCCAACAATGTGGCTACGGCGATCATCGATTACGCCGAAAGCCATCAGATCGACCTGATCACCATCATGACCGATCAGGAAACCACGACCGGCAGCCGTTTTCTGGGGCCCTATTCGCAACAGCTGATCCACATGGCAAAGATGCCTGTGATGAGCCTGCGGTCCACATACTACAATCAGGAAGAAGATATGATTTAATATACAGCATGAAAATGAAGAAGTTGATTTTGATCGCAGGGTTGATTTTGTTGGGAAGCAGTCTGTTTGCCCAGGACACGATTCGTACTTCTGTGAACGACACCACCGTTCGCGATACCATTCGTGATTATTCGAAGATGTATATCGGAGACTCCCGGATTGATTCCCTGCTGCAGCTTAACACGATGCAAAACAAGAAATTCGCCACCATCCCCGGATACCGGATTCAGATCTACAAAGGCTCCGGCAACAATGCATTGAATTCCGCGTTGGTGATCAGAGATAAATTTATAACCCGGTACGGTATTCCGGCTTACGTCACTTTCAACGAGCCGTATTACAGGGTGAGGGTAGGCGATTTCAGAACAAGAATAGATGCCATAAAGTTTTTACAACGCATCAAAAGAGCCTATCCCCTTGCATGGGAAATACAGGACGAGGTGAAATTTAAACCTTGATGATAGGGAAAAAATGATCCCGGGGGATGGCTTTGTGACCAGAATGACTCAGTAATTGACGGTTCATTATTTACTACTAAACCCCAAAGAAATGAGCAAAAGAATTGTTGTGGGCATTGACTTTTCGGAGTGTTCATTAAACGCCCTGGAACACGCGGTTTCCATCGCAAAACACGCTAAAGCCGGTATTACCATGGTTTGGGCCAACCATTTGGATTATTCAAAAGAGATCTTTGCGTCAGAACCCGATAACCTTCAGGATGAAGTAAAAAGGCGTTTTTTGGCACTCACCAAAAAGTATGACCCTATTTTAAAGGAAGCCGGCATTGACTTCTACATCGAAAAAGGAAAGGTTTACAAGGCCATCTGTGATGTGGCCAAACGCCTGGATGCTTTTCTGATTGTCGTGGGAACGCACGGATCTTCGGGATTCGAGGAATTCTGGATCGGAAGCAACGCCAACCGGATCGTATCCTCCAGTAAACTTCCCATCATCAGTATTCGTGCCGGCGTGGACTCCTCCAAAGACATCAAAACCATCGTCATGCCGCTTGACAGCACGGTAGTCACCCGTCAGAAGGCAGCCATCACGGCCCTGATCGCCAAATATTTCAATGCAGAAGTGCATATTCTGGGCCTTCTCACCTCTTCGCTGGACGACATCCGGTTCCGCATCAAGAATTACGTGGAACAAACAGAAACTTATTTCAACAAGAACGGGATTCGTTTCCGTTCGGTCTTCCTGGAAACTGACAACATCAGCGAAACAGTAATTGAATATGGCAAAAAAGTAGGGGCCAACCTCATTACCATCATGACGGAACAGGAAACCACTACTTCCAACCTATGGCTGGGGCCTTATGCAGCACAGATGGTAAACCATTCACCCATACCCGTGCTCAGCGTCCATCCGGAAAAGAATGCACACTTTGCTTAAGACAATTGATTATCGTTTAACGATCGATTTCTGTTTCAACTTTCAACCCAAAAAACAAAAAAGCCGGCTTTTACACCGGCTTTTGTAGTTTATTGTTTTATCTCATCCTGATTCTTATCAAAAAAATGATATTCCAGCAATTGGTAATTGCTCATGGATTTCACCCGGATCCATCGCTTAAACTCCAGATACCAGTTCCATCGTTTTGAAAAAAGCCCCTGAGTAAGGAAGGCGTAAATAAACGGATGGACCGCCAGCGTCAGATGACTTTGGTTCTGGTCTCTGACAAGATATTCCAGGTTGTTTTCGATATCGTCAACCACCGAAATGCTGGATTTTATCTGTCCTGTGCCATTGCAAACCGGGCATTTCTCCAGGACTTCCACATTCATTTCCGGCCTTACGCGCTGGCGGGTGATCTGGATCAGGCCAAACTTACTGGGCGGCAGGATAGAATGTTTAGCCCTGTCTTTCGCCATCTCGTTGTTGAGATGAGAAAAAAGGGTTTTTCTGTTCCGTGCATCACGCATGTCGATAAAATCGATCACGATGATGCCACCCATATCACGTAAGCGCAACTGACGGGCAATTTCCGTGGCGGCCTCCATATTGGTAGCCAGGGCATTTTGCTCCTGCGAGTTGTCTTTATTCACACGGTGACCACTGTTCACGTCGATAACGTGCAGTGCTTCCGTATGTTCAATGATGAGATAAACACCACTCTTAATGGTAACATTTTTACCAAAAGAATTTCTTATTTGCTTTTCAATGCTGAAATGCTCAAAAATCGCTT
>CAYWBO010000124.1:0-4696 GCA_964456625.1 uncultured Lentimicrobiaceae bacterium
TTGTACCGGCGGGCATTTCACCGAACCGTAAGAACAAAAAACACAGCAATCCCCTTCGTTGGGCTTTAGAAGCTGCCCGCAGTTGGTGCATTCATAAAAGAACTGGCAGGCATTCTCCGGCATGGTTTCTTCTTTGCTGAATCCGCAATGCGGACAGGTGATCACCGACTGGAATTGTATTTCGACAGACATGGGACTGCAGTTATTCTAATTTTTTGGCTTTATTCCAGTATACATCCATTTCTTCCAGATTCATCTCTTCGATGGATTTACCGTCTTTTTGCGATTCGGTTTCGATGAACTGAAATCTCCTTTGGAATTTGCGGTTGGTGCGTTCCAGCGCGTCATCGGGATTGATGCCGATGTAGCGGGCATAGTTGGTCAAAGCAAAAAGCAGGTCGCCGAATTCATCCTCGATGCGGTCGTCGGGCGCGTTGTTTTCCACTTCATCTCGTAACTCCTGAAGCTCTTCCATCACCTTGTCCCACACCTGGCCACGGTGTTCCCACTGAAATCCGACACCTTTCACCTTTTCCTGCATCCGGTAAGCTTTCAGCAGCGGAGGCAGTGAGTTGGGGACTCCCGAAAGCACTGATTTCTTGCCTTCTTTCAGTTTGAGTTTTTCCCAGTTTTCCGCCACTTCGTCTGCAGTAGCAGCATTCACATCCCCGTAAATGTGCGGATGGCGGTAGATCAGCTTTTCGGAGATGCCCTCTAACACATCTTTGATGTCAAAAGCTTTTTGTTCCGAGCCAATCTTGGCATAAAAAACCATATGCATCATCAGGTCACCCAGTTCTTCTCTGATGTCATCCATATTTTTATCCAGAATGGCGTCCGAAAGTTCGTACACTTCTTCCAGCGTAAGGTACCGCAGGCTCTCGAGCGTTTGTTTCTTATCCCAGGGGCAGCCGGTGCGCAGATCGTCCATAATATCCAGCAGGCGCCCGAAAGCAGCCATCTTCTCCTCGCGTGTGGCCCCGTATGTTTTGTCGTTGTTTTTCACATCCAAAAATTTTTACAAAAATAGGACTAATCCCGTTCGTCGGGAAGATAGGATCTTAATACGGATATTTTAAGATGAATGTTGTCAGCTCACCCAATGAATCTGATGGCTGTTTCGTTTGATGGCTTTATGGTAGTGATATTTCGGATAACCCAGGATGAGCGAGATCACAGTTTCATGATTTTTCGGAATCATGAATATCTTTTTCAACGCTTTTGCCGTGTTGATGGCAGGCGGGAGGATGCCCATCATGGTGGTTCCCAACCCCAGCGATTGTGCTGCCAGCATCGCATACGTGGCATATATTAACGCATTATCTGTGTGTTCTTCCGCCCCCTTTTCTGCATGAAACAACAAAAGTGCCGGTGCATTTCCCGTAATACGGTCGCCATATTCCTTGCTGTAACTTTCCATTTTTAAAATCGGATACAGGTGGTTCTTCACGGTGTTGAATGTCTCTTTTTTGCTTCTGGATTTGATTAAAAATGAAGTTATTGGGTTTTCCATCCACCGTACCATATTGTTCAGAAATTCCACAAAGTAAGGCAACGATTCCTCGATCTTAGCCCGGTTATTGACCACGGTAATGTGCATCTTTTCCGGCATCGCTCCAAACGGCGCAAAGGCGATGGAGTCCAAAATCTGATTCATGATGTCATCCGGTACAGCCTTGTTTTGAAATTTTCTTACAGAACGTCGGGTGGAAAGCAGATCCACGAAGTCCTGATATCCGACGTACGTTTCCGGCAGATCGGGAAAATTCTTTTCATACGACAAACCATCAATACGGATGGCTTCCTCCTTGCAAACAGCCATACACTGTCCACAGATCTGGCAGATCGATTCTCGTTCGTGAATAACATAAACTTCTTTTTGGTCGTTGACGCCAAAAATATGACAGGGACAGATCTCGACACACAGCCGGCACTGGGTGCAGGCTGCTTTATTGATGAAGTTTTTCATGGCTTTTCATTTCCCACGAAGTTACACACATACAGGAAGATAATCAAGTAATTTGTGTTAAGAAAAGTGAGAAAATGATGGAAGATCATTTCGCTATCGGCCAGTATTCCAGCGAGACAAATGATTTGTTTTCCGTCAGGGCGATTTCTTCCCGTTTCAGTAATTCGAGATTCAAGGTGCGGAGTGTTTCATCGATTTCCGCTTCGTCGATTTCTCTGAAAACCTTTGATAATGTTTCCAGCGATGTGTAGCGGGTTTTTGAAACCGCGGTAGTGTTCTTGTTTTTCTGAATGATGAGAACCAGCACCCCGTTTTGGTTTAAGGAGGCGACCATTTTCTTCAGTGCCGGTTTGGCTTCGACATATTCCAGAATCAGTCCGGCGATCATCAGATCCACATGGCCGAAAGGCAATGCTTCCCTGTCAATATCCAGATGAAATGTGTTGAGATTCCGGATTTTATCCTGAAACCGTTCCCGGGTTATTTTCAAATACTCCGGGTTGATGTCGACGGCAAAGACTTCATGGGTAATTTCCGGATCTACATGTTCCAGCCCGTTTCCGGTAGAACAGCCCGGCAGGGCAAAGGTCGCCGGTTGATATTTTTCGAGGTAATATTTCGTGAGCCGGCTCAATGTCTGTTCCTGGCCGATTTCTGTCATGTGGTTTTCGTAGTCGGAAGACGAAATGTTGAGCCAGGGGTTGTTCATATTAAAGTCAGATTTTATTCAAATGGAATCAAAAATAAATAATTTCCGAAGAATAAATGCCGTGTTAGTTTCTGGTTACATCCAAATAATTGCTTCGTATCAGATGCGTATCTATTCCGTACCTTCTTCGGTTTAAACCGTATTTTTTAAAAGAAAGTACAGAAAAGAGTGATCAAAAAGAAGGGCATGGGAATTTTAGTTTTACAAAAAAAGCGCTCCCCGGAGGAAGCGCTTTCATTTATTTAAAAGTACATGTGTTAATAACGATAATGTTCCGGTTTGTATGGTCCGTCCTGTTTTACACCAATGTAAGCAGCCTGGTCAGCGGAAAGCTTGGTCAGTTTCACCCCCAGTTTTTCGAGGTGCAAACGGGCTACTTCTTCATCGAGATATTTCGGCAGACGGTAAACATCAACCTGGTATTCATCTCTTTTCTCCCAGAGGTCGATCTGTGCCAGCGTCTGGTTGGTGAAGGAGTTACTCATCACGAAGGAAGGATGTCCGGTAGCGCAACCCAGGTTCACCAGGCGGCCTTCGGCCAACAGGTACATGGAATGTCCGTCGGGGAAGACGTATTTGTCAACCTGCGGTTTCACGTTGATCTTGTTGATGCCGGGGAAGTTTTCCAATTTAGAAACCTGGATTTCATTATCAAAGTGACCGATGTTGCAGACGATGGATTCGTCTTTCATGGCGGCCATATGATCGATGGTAATGATATCGCGGTTTCCGGTGGTGGTCACAAAAATGTTGCCTTCTTTCACGGCCTCTTCCATGGTAGTGACTTCGAAGCCTTCCATGGAAGCCTGCAAAGCGCAGATGGGGTCAATTTCGGTCACAATCACCCGGGCACCGTAAGCTTTCATGGATTTGGCGGAGCCTTTGCCCACATCACCGTATCCGGCAACGACGACCACTTTTCCTGCGATCATCACGTCAGTAGCTCTTTTAATTCCGTCGGCGAGCGACTCACGGCATCCATAAAGGTTATCGAATTTCGATTTGGTCACCGAGTCATTCACATTGATGGCCGGAACTAACAGTGTTCCGTTTTCTTTCATCTGATACAAACGGTGCACCCCGGTGGTGGTTTCTTCCGAAACGCCTTTCCACTCTTTTACGGTGTTGTGCCATCTGTTTGGTTCTTCAGCCAGGGTTTTCTTCAGCAGGTTTAGAATTTCTGTTTCTTCTTCGCTGGTGGCTTCCACATCCAGTGTGGAGGCGTCTTCCTCAGCAGCGTAACCTTTGTGGATGAGCAGCGTAGCATCACCGCCATCGTCTACGATCAGATTCGGCCCCTTTCCTTCCGGGAAGGACAGTGCCTGTTTGGTGCACCACCAATATTCTTTCAGGGATTCACCTTTCCATGCAAAAACCGGAGTTCCCTGAGGATTTTCCGGTGTTCCATTCTTACCCACTGCAATGGCAGCGGCGGCATGATCCTGTGTGGAAAAGATATTACAACTTGCCCAACGGACATCGGCGCCCAATTCGACAAGCGTTTCTATCAAAACAGCGGTTTGAATGGTCATGTGCAACGAACCGGTAATGCGTGAACCTTTTAAGGGTTTCGAAGCACTGTGTTTTTCGCGAAGCGACATTAAGCCGGGCATTTCTTTCTCGGCAATTTCTATTTCTTTGCGGCCCCAGTCGGCCAGATGTAAATCAGCAACTTTAAATTCCAATTGAGTTAAGGTTTTTGTATCAGACATAATTTGTGATTTGTGTTTGAAATTTTTGCAAAAGTAAGAAATTTTTGAATTACTTTTTTGCCTGACAGTGCCAATGGGCACAGGGATGGATAAAATGCAACATGTTTAATATCAACGGTGTAAAAATAAAGCAAACGTTTGCTTTCGAATCTCATAGTAAACGTAATTTAACGAACATTTAAATTTAAAGCGGCTCATATTGAACCGGATATCGGATAAAATTGCTACTTTTGTACCAGTAATTCAAATCCTTCCCTTTGGTAAGGTATTTTGATTTATGTAGAAGGGTGGAGAGATTAGGCTCTG
>CAYWBO010000125.1:0-1562 GCA_964456625.1 uncultured Lentimicrobiaceae bacterium
CAATAAATTAATGGTTTTTAAATTTTATTTTAAATCCAAGAACCTTCCAGGGCGGTAGCTTTTTAGGCTTTTCAATTATCAGGGCGTCTTTTTTCTGGTGCCATTTCAAATGTTCTTTGCAGCCCAACAAAGAAATCGAAGCAATGGCTTTCTTTTCATAGGGATTATGTTTCCGTAATGAAAGGATGCGTATATCTCCGGCAGGTTTACCAAGACAAAAAGCATAAAGTATTTTCCCTTTGGTTGTAAAACGGATGTCTTCCGCGCTGTATTTTAACTGGTTTTCGTTAAACTTAAGCGTTTTCAACATCTTAGCGTGAGGAGGGTTTTCTCCATACACCTTCCATGGGCGTGAACCGTAGATACCTTCCCCGTTTGCAGCAGTCCATTGTGCGATACCATTCAAAATATGAAGCATATCCGGTTCCAGATTACCCTCCGGAGTTTGTACTACATTCAGGAGGAGATTGCCATTTTTACTTACAATATCCACAAGCATTTGAATGATCTCCGTAGCACTTTTATATTTCTGTCCCTTACGATAAAACCAATCCCCAATGGAAGTGTCGGTTTGCCAGGGGTATTTACTGATGGTATCCATTACGCCACGTTCCACATCTTGTACAAAACGTCCTTGTGATGGCTCTTTACAAGTATAGACGGCTTCCAGCTGACCGTTGTGCCGGGCCATGTTGTCGTTATAAAAGTGAGCGATAAGGCTTCGCCCGATATAGCCAAACGGCAGTTTACTGTCGGAATAAAGCAGATCGGGATGATAGTTGTCGATTAACTCACGGATGCTGTAATACCATTCGTGTTGCCATTCTTTATTATTTGTAAGCCAGTTGGTATCACCCGGCGCTGCCTTGCGATGATATAAATCAAAATATTTCGGGTTGTTAGCATCATATGGAACTCCTTTCATCGGGCCGGTAGCATCTGCACTATGAGCTGCCTGAAACCAGGTATAACTGGCTCCAAGATGTTCAGAAACCCCAAAATAAAGTCCCTGCTTTTTGGCTTCTTTTTGCCAGATGCCTACGACATCTTTGTGAGGTCCGTAGTTTACTGCATTCCACTTATGAAGTTTTGAATTCCATAAAAAGAAATCGTCGTGATGCACTCCCATGCTGACAAAATATTTAGCCCCCACCTTTTTGTATAGCGCCATTAATTTAGCGGGGTCCCATTTCTGCGCTTTCCACAAGGGAATAATATCTTTATACCCAAACTTTGAAGGATGCCCGTATCTTTTTAAATGATCCAGATAATCTGCATTTGTCGCCCACTTATCTCCGTGCTGCATGTACATGAGTCTTGCATACCAATCTCCCCGCTCGGGAACGGATTGTGGGCCCCAGTGCGCCCAGATCCCAAACTTGGCATCACGAAACCACTCAGGATACTTGTATTGCTTAAGCGACTGGTTGGTGGGCTTGAATTTCCCTTTCGGATAAGGGATTGTATCAAAGTTTGGCGGATAATAATCCATTTGTGCCAATAAACCGGATGAACATAATATCAGAAAACCAGAAAGAATACTTAAACGAAACAAACGATTA
>CAYWBO010000125.1:1662-3095 GCA_964456625.1 uncultured Lentimicrobiaceae bacterium
TCTTTGCGGTCGGCACTCAGTTTTATCTTTGCTGCAACACCTGAAGTTTGCAGAATGGTTGATTCAACTTCCTTACCTTTATCCACCCCGACCGCTTTCAGTGTTCCAGGAGTATAAGGTACCGTAAACGTTGCTTTATATTCCTGTTTTTCCGTTGTTGACTTTTCACCTATGAGTTTATTGTTCAGATAAAGCTTGACATTGGGGTATTTTGAATACACCTCAACCTGAATATTTTTCCCTTCGTAACCGGGCCAGGTCCAACTTTCCCAGGTCGGCCATACCGACCACCATGTTTCTTTAATTTCGAGCGGGGAAGGTTCAGGTTCTCGGACAGCCATGTAAAGTTTCTCCGTATTATTCCATAATATGTTACGGTAGTGTGATATGGGTTTCCTCCAACCGGTTATATCAATATCGCCGCAGTAGGCGCCATGCCAGGGAAACATGTCATGTTCCCAATTCTCGCCCGGCACCTCTCCCGAATAATACCAACGTCCTATCCCCGACTCGCCAAGATAATCCATAGCAGTCCAAACAAAATCACCAATTACATAACTATGGCTATGCACCAGTTTCCAGTTGGCAAAAGCATCTCGTGGGTACGATTCTGTTTGGACAATGATACGAGAAGGAATTCTTTGATGATCTTCAGGTGCACTTTTCAGGTGATAATTATAACCGGCAACGTCAAGAACTGCCATAAGCGAATCAAGCGTTGGCCACGGCTTACCATCTTCTACAACAGCAGAGGTAACGGGACGGGTAGCATCCATCTTCTTTACAGCATCCGCAAGCATTTTAGCCGTTTTTATTGCTTCCGGTTTTCCTCTTTCTACTATTTCGTTACCTATGCTCCACATGATAACAGAGGGATGATTACGATCTCTCAAAACCATGGCTTCAAGGTCGCGTTTCCACCATTTGTCAAAATACCTTGCATAATCATATTTGTTTTTCCCAACCCTCCAACAATCAAATGCTTCATCCATAACTAACAGTCCGAATTTATCGCAAGCATTTAAAAAAGCCTCGGAAGGAGGGTTATGAGCCGTTCTTACAGCGTTGAACCCGGCAGCTTTCAGCAACTCCACTTTGCGTTCTTCTGCACGGTCAAAAGCCGCAGCACCCAAACAGCCATTGTCCGGATGCACACAACCACCATCAATCTTAATTGTTTTACCGTTAAGCTGGAATCCATGTTCGGTAGTAAATTTAATGGAACGGATTCCAAAACCGGTTTTGGTTTCGTCAATTACCTTATTATCTTTTACAATCCTTATTTGAGCCTGATATAGATTAGGGGTTTCCGGTGTCCAAAGCAAAGGCCTGGCTACTTGTATCTTCTGAACAATTTCTTTTTCGCTTTTAGCCTGCAGTTTTAGTTTTGTCCGGTTATTCCCGGCATTTTTTGAATTTTTATCATACAAAGC
>CAYWBO010000125.1:3195-4551 GCA_964456625.1 uncultured Lentimicrobiaceae bacterium
TCCCTGCGGGGTCATACGCCACTTGAAATAAGCGTTCAGTACTTTAAGTGATTTGGCATCAGGCACCGGTCCCATGTGCGGTGTCTGCTGAAAATACATCACTTCAGGTCTGGCATCACTAAATGCTTTCCACTCAGGAAGGCCTTTTCCATTAGGATTTCCATACTTTGTAAAGTTGATCCAGTATGCTCCCATGGCTTTTGAAATTTTTAAATCGGATTGGGACGTCTGAGGATCCGACGGGTTGATATGCTGGAATACGTAGGAAACATCCTGAGCGTGCGGTGAACCGTCGCCATATTTGGGCGAGCCTTTGGGATAATCAGGATGCTGGTCGAAAAAATAATAATACACCTTTGATTTTCCCGTTTCGGTCTGAAGCCGCGCCCATGTCCAGTTTTGCCATCCGAAAGCTGCATCGCGTGAAAGGTTACGGGCAGTCCGGGCAAGTGTGTGCTCCCCGGGAGGATATGCTTTAAGCAATGTATCGGCAAATTTTCCATACCGTGCTTTTACCCTCTTGATGTATTCCTGTGGCGTTCTTCCCGGCAAAAAAGTCAAACCCTCGTCGGAATTGTAACCGATAAGGACAGGAACGTCATTGTAGTTCCCGGCTTTGTACATTTTATACTGGCAGTCAGGGATGACATATCCGTCAACAACGGGCCATGAGCTCCCGACTCCCCAGTACATGGGCAATTTCCTGGCATCCATTTTTCTAAGTTCGGCTATGGAAGATGCCCCGGCTTTATGAACATACGCCAGGCCTTCCTTCTCAGCCTGTTCGAGGGTTTTCATATTTTCACCGGGATAGGTTTTCCCGCGAGTAGGGCCAAACGAACCGCCGCTCTCTGAAATGGCTCCACGAAAAAGGCCCCTGGCCAACGGGGAGGCACACAACATGCTGACAGAGATCCCGCCTGCCGATTCTCCGAAGATGGTCACTTTTTTCGGATCGCCGCCAAATGCGGCAATATTCTTTTGTACCCATTTCAATCCGGCAATCTGGTCGAGCAAACCATAGTTTCCCGAAACGTGATGAGGACTTTCTGCACTTAGCTCGGGATCTGCCAAAAACCCGAGTGGACCGACCCTGTATGCAATACTTACAAACACTACCCCTTTTTGAGCCAGTTTTTCGCCATCGTACCAGGGCTCGGCAGTCGAACCGGTGCTAAACCCGCCACCGTAAATCCAAACAAGTACCGGCAAATGTTCATCCGCTGATTTTGCAGGCGTCCAGACATTCAGATAGAGGCAGTCTTCGCTCTTTCCAGCCGGCGGGTTGCCTGGCTGCATGGGCGAAGGGGCAAAACGGGTGGCTTGCCGGATTCCTTTCCATTTTGCCACGGGTTG
>CAYWBO010000126.1:0-4524 GCA_964456625.1 uncultured Lentimicrobiaceae bacterium
ACCGTTGGCAAACATATAAAGCAAATAGGAGAAGTGAAAGATTATCAATTCGAATATACTGACCAAAAATTTCTTCTGATATTACTTGGGTTATTACTTGGAATATTTTTAAGCTGTTTAGTCGTATTTATGTATCCACTGAAAGGCATAATATCTCCAATATTCGTCCCAATTATTTCAATCGGACTTCCTTTTCTTGTTTTCATTTTTTACAAAAGAAAGATAAAGAAGGTTGGTTTTGCAAAACTATATGGTGACATATTGGAATTACGTTTATCTGATTGTAGAGAAAAAATAGACTTTAGGGATATAGACTACTATTACTACTATCAAAATAGCCATGGAACAACATTTACTTTGCATTTAAAAGATCAAAGCAAAATAAATGTCACTTGTAACAACAACTTTTGTAAGACTAAACCTTTTGATGACTTTCTACTTGATTTCATAGATAGCATAGTAGTATTTAATAAAACCAGCAACTTTAAAATTACAAAACTTAAAACTGTCTTTGCAAGAAAATACATACCATACATATTAATCCCGTCAACATTAATACTGCTTCCTTTGCTGTTTTACATTCAGTTTCCGGGTAAAATTCTTATTATAGGTTTGATAACTGGATTAATTATACCATGGAAAAAGTATATCGATTCAAAATTCAAGAAATAAAAAATACGTTTGCCAACACAGGCTCATAAGCAATCCCGATAAATCGGGGCTGCTCATAGCCGGAACCGTGAGCGAAAATTGTAAAAACACACACAGATCAGACTTGTAAATTTTAGGTATATGTCGATAATATTTGAACCAATAGGGATTATTAAAACTCCTTTTAAGACAAAAGAAGGCATGCCAATTCAATCTGGCGGAGCAAAAGGGATAAAAGGACAGATAATATTAAAGGAAGAATTAGTATCAGGATTGGCTGACCTTGATGGATTCTCTCATGTTATTTTAATTTACCACTTTCATAAATCTGTTGGGTTTGAATTGCAAACGACCCCTTTTCTTGATGTTAAAAAACGTGGCATCTTTGCAACAAGAGCACCTAAAAGACCGAATTCAATTGGGATATCAGTAGTTAGATTATTGAGCATAGATAAAAACATCATTCGTATTGAAAATGTTGATATGCTTGATGAAACACCACTTTTAGACATTAAACCATATATTTCTGATTTTGACATTCACGAAATAGAAAAAATTGGTTGGATTCAAAACAAAACTGATAAATTGATTGAAATTAAATCAGATAAAAGATTTAAATAAACAGCTTTCGCTAACAATGAACCAAGCTAAAAGTCAGGTAAAATTTCAATTATTTTCAGCTCAGTTTTCCACTACGCCCCGTGAGGTGGGCAGCGGAGGCTGCCCATCAGTCGATCCCTACTGCCATTCGTTAACTTTTAAGGCTGGATTTCCAACACCTCGCGGGTGTAGTTGACATTGCGGTCGGCCAGGCCTTTCAGCATATAATCCACCACAACTTCCTGTTTTCCGAGCATTTCGGGAACGTACAGGCCGGGCTGATAAAATACCTTTGAATGCATCATGCGGGCGGCGACGGAAGCCGTATAGGCGGTGGTTCGGGCCATGCTGTGGGTTTGGGTAGCCGGGTCGTATTCGTCGTAAAGGTCGAAAGTAAAGCGCAGGTTTTTTGTGCCTTTTTTGCCTTCCACTACAATGCGCATCACGGTGATGTCTTCGTCACCTTCCTGCTGTTTCCATTGTTCGAACAGCAGCTTGCTGGTGAGTTCCAGGGGCGCAACCTGTTTGCCGTCGATATCGATCTTTTCGGTACTGAAAAATCCGTTGTCGGCCAGCAGTTTGATCTTATGGGCGTAACCGGGATAACGGAGCGTTTTTTCGCGCATGGTTTTGGCTTTGATGGTGTAAAGCAACGATCGCAATCCGTCGCTGTTAAAAGCTTCCAGCGTTCCCACACGGTCGAAGTCCAGCGTTTCAATTTCTGTTAGCGGGTCTTTTACCACGATCTCGCCGTTTTCCACCAGCCTGGCCGGACGGGTATATTCTTCGATCACGTCGGTGGGAGAGAAGACGGCTTTGTATTCCCAGGGCAGCTTCCGGACTTTGGGTAAGCCGCCGACGAAAATATCCACACGATCCACTTCGTCCAGCTGGGCGGCGGCATAACCGCTGAGCAGGTTGCTCATGCCCGGTGCCACACCGATGTCCGAGATCACCATCACATGGTTCTTTTTGCAGAGTTCGTCCAGGTCCATGGCGTTTTCCGGATAGAAAGCGATGTCGATACAGTTCTTGCCGGCTTCCACCACCGATTTCAAGGTATTGAATCCCATAAATCCGGGGGTGGCATTCACCACCAGATCATAATCGCTTACCAGTTTTTTCAGTTCCGGGATATTTCCCAGATCGGTGTGCTTTTTTGAAATGCGTTCCTCTTCAATCCCCTCAAGTCTGTTTCCGTCACGGTCGGCAACGGTGATTTCAAAATTTTCTTCGGTGGCCAGATCCAATGCCAGCGGTTTCCCGATCAGACCGGCACCCAGTACAATAATTTTAGTTTTCATTACTTAATTTTTTTGATTTATAGATGAAACGAATTTTCCGGATTTCAGATAATATCACACCGGCGATCACGACCAGTATCCCGATGATCTTCCGTAAGGAGAAGTGTTCATCCAGAAAATAAAAAGAAAACAAGGCTGTGAATACCGGAATGATGTTGGTGTAAAGGCTCGACTTGATCACCCCGAGATGTTTGATAATGTAGGCAAAAAGGACGAAAGCGACCGAAGAAGCGAAAATTCCCAACAGGATCAGGTTGACGATGGTATCGGCATGAGGTACGGTATTTATAAATGTTTTGCCATCGAAATAGAGAAAAAAGGGAAGTAGAAATATGGCCCCGATCAGGTTTTGCCAGGTGATGATGGTCAGCGGTTTGTATTTGCCGGTAAGATTTTTCAGGATAATGGAATAAAACACGGCGGAGGTGACTGCCAGAAAGAGAAAGCCCAGTCCTTTGGGGTTGGCTTTCAATTCGAAATTGCCCGAAAAGACGATCAGAAACAATCCTGCAAAAGAGACGATCAGGCCGATCACATTCACGCGCCCGATCTTTTCCCTGAAATAATAATAAGCCGCAAAAGGCACAAAAACAGGGATGGTAGCCACAATGATGGCACTCAGCGAGGCCGAAACAAAGCTCAGCCCGTAGTTCTCGCCGATGAAATAAAGAAAGGGATTGAGAAAGGCGCTGAGCAGCATGATCTTGCGGTCCTCTTTTTTGATGCGCTCCACCTTGCCCGTCAGATAGATGAAAACAAACAGAAAGGCGGTGGATATCAGCAGCCGTAAAAAAAGCGTGGTCAGCGGTGAGTAGACTTCAAAAACGATCTTGGACCAGATATACGAAATCCCCCAAAAAAACATGGACATCACGGCCAGGATATGGACGACGCCTTTTTTCATCGGACTTTCTTTCTGAGGGGCCTCATGTTCTGATACGAATCCTGGTAGATCTTGATGGATCCCACGATGATCTTGGCTTCACCATAAACCACGATCTGGCGTTCATCGTCCGTTACATAGATCTTTAATGAGTTCCCTTTTTCGAAAAAGGTGCTGTTGGTAATATTGGCACTGTAAACGGCGCAGGGCACCCTGTTTTTGTTCCTTTTTAAAATTCCGGGGCCGTTGTACACGATGTTGTAGGTGACGAATTCCCCGTCCGTGATCAAAGGGATGGGAAGGGTGTCGCCGCGGTGCAGCTTGTGCGGGTTGATCGTTCTCAGGTAATAAGCGGCACTTAAAACGTCAAACAAAGGCCGGTTCAGGGTGTAGGAAGTGTCTTTGGCAGGCCTTCTGAGAGACTTGGTGAAGACATCAAGCCGTTTTTGCTGCCAGTGGAAGTGGTAAATGTTATGGATCCAATAACCTCCCTCCATGGTGTTTTTTTCGTAGTACAGCGGCTTAAATCCATTCAGTTCCACGATGGCGTGATAGTGGTCTTCGAGCGAGAAGATGAAACTCCACTTTTTCAGCGAGTATCCCGTGGCCACCAGGTTCACGCATTTCTTCCCTTCGTAAGTGATGGTGTCGGCTTTTAATTCCACATCGCCGGCATGCACCCAAAAGGGACCCCAGTTATAATAAGCGTCCAACTTGAGGGTTTCGCTGGGAAGGAAAGGATATTCGTCCTGTGCCTGCAAGGATGTCACCGGAATCAGGGTAACGAAAAGCAAGCCGAAAAATATGAGAAGCTGTTTCAAATTATTTGTCTGTATGAGGTCCCAAAAGTAGTGAAAATGGGGGATTGCAGCGTCTTGTTGAAACAAAAAAATTAGGCCACATGACGCCTATATCTTTTATAGAGGCGCGTTTCCAAAATAGTTGTCATTTCGATCCCGATTTATAGGGAGAGAAATCCCCTGAGGCAAGTATCACCTGCCGGTGGGTTTCCTCACGCCATCGCACCGCCTTCCCATTGGTTCGGAATGACAGTTTTGTTCCTGGGGGGAATGAGATTTTTGCCGG
>CAYWBO010000127.1:0-4394 GCA_964456625.1 uncultured Lentimicrobiaceae bacterium
AGTAGCTGAAACATAGGGGCTCCTGGCGGATGCCCCACTTGTAATTTATAGGAAATAGAAAGAGTTTCCCCCGGATCCCACCAGCTGGCCGTGGGCTGGATTGTAAGAAAATATACCAAAGCTGAAATCGCAAAAACAACCCATCCGACGTAGTTGTTAATTTTCTTAAAGTTTCTCATATTCTTAATTTTAATAACCCTCCTGTCTCGCTTCCCAAAGAATACACTGCATAATGATTTTCATATTCTCACTTGAATCATAATATTATTACGGATCTCTATCCATACCAAAAACATACGATCCTCACCCATTTACCAGTATTACAACAACTTTTGGTTTGATCAGCAGCGAAGGTCGGGGGTCATTGAATTTTTTCAAAATTAGAGCAAAATAAAAAGGGTCATCAGTGTCCGGTGATTTTTTATACTTTTTTAACATGTCTGTAAAACAATACTTTGCACCCGTATGACTGCAACAAAACAAAAAGGGCACGCTCCCGGCCGGAGTGTGCCCTTTGATCATTTTACTGAATTTTAATTATTTCCCCTGCAAGATTTTCAGCTGTGCGTAAAGCGATTTGTTGATTTTCGCAGACAACGTATCCTGTTTATAGGTCTTTGTCAGCTGCACCAATTGCTGTAAGGAACTCAACGCTTCCCTGATATTATCGGTATAATACCCAAAGAACCGCGGTTGAAGGCCATTGTAATAATCCAGATCCTGCATGTAGCGGTTATAAATTTCGCCAACCATTGTGTTTGCTTTTGCAACGGCACCACACTGGTAGTACATCCATGCCTGCTGGATGGTGAAATAGTCGTACGGGAATTTGCTTTCCGGGAAGAAGTAGGTTTCCCTGTCAAGCACTTTCACGGCTGAATCATATCTATGTTCATTTACCAGGGCCTGAGCCAAACGGACATACGACTGGACACCCATGATGGAATTCCGGTCGCTTTCCCGGTCCACATTCACATCCGGTTTGTTCAGTCTTCCCCATCTAACGTCGGGACCCATCAGGACTTTATAGGAAAAGTCGACGTCCACGCCTCCCATACCTTTTATATAATCTTTTGCCAGCGTCGGTTTGAACTGGTAAACAACGCCCGTCATATGGCAGTATTTACTCACGTCCAGCACCTTGCTGACTGCTGAAGGATTATCAAAGCAGATGGGTCTTTTCCAGTTATTGGTAGCAATCAGATCCAGTAACATGACATCGCTTCTGAACAAGCCGTTTTGTCTGATCTTCCAATGAATCTCTTTCACGATGCTTCCGGCATTCTTCTTTGAAACGGTACCCGAGTTTACCACGGCAGCCGAGTCAATCTTCATGTACAGATCGCGTGTCGGCATGAAGTCGGTTTTTTGTCCGTCATTCAGTTCAAGCTTGGTCCGGGCATCATCGCTGGAAACAAAAGCAATGGCATCTTTTATAGAAACCTCACCTTTGACCATCGGATACACAGGGACATAATCCATGGACCCCAGATCATATTTACCGGAAGCAATGGACAATGGCAGCGGTGCCGAGTTATATTCCTGCTTAAACATCTGGTCGGTATACCAGGATCCGGATGCCAGCATGTAATTCACCACACGGACGTCGGTCCGGATGCCTTCCACCTCCTGTGCATACCATAGGGGGAAGGTGTCGTTATCGCCGTTGGTAAACAGGATCGCGTTGGGGGGACAGGATTCCAGATACATCACGGCAAAATCCCGGCAGGCATATCTTCCCGAGCGGTCATGCGAATGCCAGCCCTCCTTGGCCATGTTTGCCGGCACCAGGAGCAAGCTTACCGCAGTAATCCCCAATGCTGCCAGATGTTTCTGTTTAAAGTATTTCTCAAGCTTTTCATAGAGCCACAAAACACCGAAGCCGATCCACACCGCAAAGGCGTAAAAAGATCCCGCGTAGGAATAATCCCGCTCGCGGGGTTGTAACGGCGTCTGGTTCAGATAGATCACAATGGCTATCCCCGTCATAAAGAAGAGCATGAAAATGACCCAGGTATCCTTTTTACTCTTTCGGAGATGGAATAAGAAACCGAGCAAACCCAGGATCAGCGGCAGGAAGTAGAACCGGGCACGCGCCGGATTTTGCATACTGGGCGGGAGATCCGCCTGATTCCCCAATCGCGCGTTATCGATAAAATTGATTCCGCTGATCCAGTTTCCGTGATCAATCTCACCCTGGCCTTCAATATTGTTTTGGCGTCCCACAAAATTCCACATGAAGTAACGCCAATACATGTGGTCGACCTGGTAGGTGAAAAAGAACTTCAGGTTATCAAAGAAACTGGGTTTGATAAGCGTCTTCGCCTTGCCTCCCGCTTCAGACGCACCCACCGTTATCGGGGTTCCGTCCGTGCCTCCGTAGCTTTGATACACTGACTTGTAACTAGACTTATCGCCATTCCACATCCTCGGGAAAATAGTTTCGAAACGCGGATCATATTTTGTAGAAACGGCGTGATCGATTACATCGTACCTTTTGTTTTTATTGTCTCTCTTATAGACGGGAGATTCCACTTCGTTGGCGACCACCGGAGCGGTATAATACTGTCCGTAAACCAGTGGCCAGGTGCCATATTGTTCCCGGTTCAGGTAGGACAGCAAGGTAACCGCATCTCTCGGTGCGTCTTCATTAATCGGGGTATCAGCGTTGGAGCGGATCACCAGCATCAGGAAAGAGGAATATCCTATTAAAATAAAGGTTATGGCAAGGATGACGGTATTCAAGACAACTTTTCCTTTTTTCCTAGTATAGCGAAGGCCGAAAACGATCAACCCGATCAGGACAACGAAATAAAAGATCGTCCCCGAATTAAACGGCAGCCTCAGCGAGTTCACAAAGAAAAGTTCCGTCTTCCCGGCCAGGTTCACCACCTGTGGTATTATAATGTACATCATGGCGGCCAGGATGCCGATACCGACAAGGCCTGCCCAGATGAATCCTTTCCAGGAGAATTTATATTTCTTAAAGTAATAGACATATGCGATAGCCGGGATGGTTAGCAGGTTGAGCAGGTGAACCCCGATGGCAAGGCCTGACATATAGGCAATGAACAGGATCCATCGAAAGCCTGACCGGTGATCGGCCACCTCTTCCCATCTTAAGATGGCCCAGAATGTAATGGCAGTAAAGAACGAGGAAGTCGCATATACTTCGCCTTCCACCGCTGAGAACCAGAACGAATCGGTGAAAGTATAAGCCAGGGCTCCCACGGCACCGGCACCGATGATGGCCCAAAGCTGACCTTTGCTGAGCTCTTCGTCCTCACTTTTAATAAAGAGTTTTTTGGCCAGAAGGGTGATGGTCCAGAACAAAAACAGGATGGTCAGCGCGCTGGTTAAAGCGGATACCGAGTTTACCATGACGGCAACGTGGGCTTTGTCACCAAAGGCAAACAGCGAGAATACCCTTCCGATCATCTGGAACAGCGGAGCTCCGGGAGGATGTCCTACCTGTAATTTATAGGCGGTTGAAATATACTCACCCGGATCCCACCAACTGGCGGTAGGTTGAATCGTGGAAAAGTAAACCATTGCCGCAATGACAAATACGACCCATCCCACGTAATTGTTAATTTTTTTAAAGTTACTCATAAACTTCATTTTAAGTAAGGCCTATTCAGGGTGCTAATTTAGTTATTTTGAAGAATTAGCTTAAAAATAAACTAATTTTAAAAGGGCTTGAAGGGAATTTAAAAATATTCGTACATTTGCACCCCGATTGTCCGATGGTGTAATGGCAGCACTGCAGATTTTGGTTCTGCCTGTCCAGGTTCGAATCCTGGTCGGACAACATTTGAGTAAAGGGTGATTGATAGTGTGAGGGGACAAGAGTCCCCTCTTTTATTAGTCTTATGATAAATAAAAAACAAATAGAGCAACTCGTCAGCGAAGTCCTGGAAGGAAGCGACCGGTTTCTGGTGATGGCCAAGGTCAGCAGGGATAACATCATCCATGTGATCATCGATGGCGACCATGGCGTCACCATCGACAACTGCGTGGAAGTAAGCCGGTTCATAGAAAAGAGCCTGGATCGAGAAGTGGAAGATTACGAGTTGAAAGTGTTATCGAGCGGACTGGATTATCCGCTTTCCATGCTGCGGCAGTATAAAAAGTATATCGGAAAGGATATTTCGGTCACTTTACAAAACGATAATAAAGTGTTGGGAGTATTGCTGGAAGCGGAAGAAAGCCATATTTTGCTCCAAGAAGAAATTGAAAAGAAAAACAAAAAGAAAATTACGTTGACTCCAGGTGAAGCCATCAGGATTCCGATGGATGAAATAAAACAAACTAAAGCTGTTATAAAATTTAATTAATTAACTGGAAATGGATAACATAAACTTAGTCGAAACTTTTTCTGAATTCAAAGAATT
>CAYWBO010000128.1:0-4327 GCA_964456625.1 uncultured Lentimicrobiaceae bacterium
CAGCGGATGCTGTTTACTTTCCGGAATAATCTTTTCAAAAAATTGCAGGATCTGCCCGTCGACTTTTTCAATCAAAACAAAGCAGGGGACCTCATCTCCCGCATCAACAACGATGCCGACAGGATCAACCAGTTCTTCTCGCAGTCGCTGATGCAGTTTGTTCGCCTGATCCTGATCATGATCGGTGCCGGGATATTTTTACTATCCATCAACCTGCCGTTGGGCGCTGCGGCGCTTTCACCGGCCATTCTCATCTGGGCGTTCACGAAATTTACGACGCCGTGGGTGAAACACCGCAATGCCGTCAGTTTGAAAAATGTGGGATTTCTAAGCTCGGAAGTTCAGGAAAGTCTCAACAATTTCAAGGTGGTGGTGGCTTTCAACCGCCGGGATTATTTCAGGAAACGCTTTGACGGAGCCAACCAGGAGAACTATGCCGCTGCCGTAAAAGCCGGCATCGCCAACAACCTGTTTATGCCGGTTTACACGATGCTTTCCAACATCGGGCAACTGGTGGTACTGGCATTCGGGATCTACCTGATCTCGACCCATCATTTTACCATCGGTTTGCTCATCAGCTTCCTGGCTTATATCAACAGTTTCTATAATCCGCTTCGGCAGCTGGCATCCTTGTGGGCCAGTTTCCAGATAGCCCTGGCAGCCTGGGACAGGATTTTAAAGATCCTGAACATGGAAAACGACATGCCCTTTGTGGAAGCCGGAGAAACCGAACCCGGCGCTTCGCTGATGTCCTTCCGGAGTGTCTCTTTTGCCTATCCCAACGGGAAAGAAGTGTTGCATCACATCGACTTTGATCTGGAACGCGGAAAAACATACGCCTTTGTCGGCCCGACGGGTGGCGGTAAAACGACCACCGCCTCGCTGATAGCCCGTCTATACGACCCAACAAAGGGCACTGTGTTGCTTGAAGGACGCGATATCCGCTCCTATTCTCAGGATGACCGCACGCGGAAAATCGGATTTATCCTTCAGGAACCTTTCCTTTTCAGCGGAACGATACGCGAGAACATCCTTTACGGGAACGATGCTTTCCAGCAATACAAAAACGGCGAACTGACCGACATCCTCAGGGAAGCAGGGCTGGAAGCCTTGTTGCAACGGTTCGACGATGGGCTGGAAACCAAAGTGGACATCACCGGCGACGGGATCAGCCTGGGACAAAAACAATTGATCGCTTTCATGCGCGCCGTCCTGCGCAAACCGGACCTTTTGATCCTCGACGAAGCGACTGCCAATATCGATACCGTTACCGAACAATTGCTGGAAGAAATCCTTCAGAAACTGCCTGCTTCCACCACAAAGGTGATCATCGCCCACAGGCTGAATACCATCGCCAGTGCGGATGAGATCTATTTTGTGAATACAGGAGAGGTGATCCGGGCCGGATCACTCGATGATGCCATCAAGATGCTGAAAGAGGGGAAAATGGCCAGTTAAGACCGTTCCCCCCTCTTGTAAATCTTCGAACCCGAAACTTTTCTATTCTGCTTTGCTTTTAATGAATTCGTAGAACAAACGGACGCCGACACCGGTTCCGCCGATGCCACGGTATTCTCCTCTTTTATCCAGGAATGCAGGCGCAGCAATATCGAGATGGATGTACGGATAATCGGTGAAATGTTCCAGGAATTTTCCGGCCGTAATGGCACCGGCTTCCGGGCCGCCGATATTTTTCAGATCGGCAATCTCGGATTTGAGCAGATCCTTGTACTCATCCCAGAACGGAAATTCCACGATGCGTTCATGAACCTGATAGCCCACACGGGTCAGATTTTCGAAATCCAGATCGGATTTCGATTTCATGCCCACCATGGCCATGGGACCAATGGCATGAGCCGCGGCACCGGTCAGGGTGGCCACATCGATCACCAGTTCCGGATTGAATTTTTTGGCAAAACTCAACGCATCGGCCAGGATCATCCGGCCTTCCGCATCGGTATTCAGCACTTCCACGGTAGATCCGTCGTGCATGGTGATGACATCACCGGGAGCATAGGCGTTACCGTCGGGACGGTTGTCGGTAGCCGGGATCAGACCGATGACATATACCGGCAACTTGGCTTTGGCGATGGCATACATTGCGCCGGCCACGGCAGCACCGCCGGCCATATCGCATTTCATGGTATCCATGTACTGCGTCGGCTTCAGGCTTAACCCGCCGGTATCGTAAACCACCCCTTTGCCGACAAAAATATACGGCTTGGTATTCTTTGCATTTTTCGGCTTCCACTCGATCATGGTGAAAGTGGGAGGCTCGATGCTGCCTTTGTTGACGGCCAGCAGACCGCCCATCTTCAGGCTTTCGATCTTTTCTTTATGAAAGACTTCTACTTTGGCTTTGGCCGATTCGGCCAGCGATTTCATCTCTTCGGCAAATTTCTCCGCCGTGAGATAGGAAACCGGTTCATTCACCATATCACGGGCAGCGCATACTGCATCAGTAATATTTTTGATCTCTTTCAGGTCGTGCTCGGTAACCTGAGCGTCGTAAACATTGACTTCTTTCAGCGAGCCCTGATTTTTGTTGGCTTCTTTTTTATATTTGATAAACTGATAACTTCCCAGCACCATTCCTTCCACAAAAGCGAGCTCTTCTTCTTTGGTAGCGTGGACATTGTAGACCACGGCTCTTTCCGATTTGGCTTTGTTTAAAAGCTGCTGTGCTTCGTCACCCCTTACCCGGCAAGACTCCAGACGGGAATACAAAGTCCCGGAAAGTTCGCCGTAAACTACGATCAAAAGGTTTTTATACCGGTTTACGGGAATAACCTTGTTTTTATCACGGTGTTGCTTTCTTACATAGGCGATTTCATCTTCTGTAAGGCCGAAAGAAGTGAGGTCCTTGCCGTCTTTTACCAAAAAAATAGTGTCGGCGGCTGTGGGTTTTCTGAGGGCTTTTGCTAACAATGTTATCATAGGTATTTCTTTTAACGGTGCAAATATAAACGGATTTGAAAAAGTGAATACATTTATTTTTTTTCCAGCTGTTCCTTTATTTTCACGATCACTTTTTCCGTTGCACCGGAATTTCCTTGTACATAGCGGCCTGCAGCTCCGGAAGACCGTTTGTAAACATCCTGATCATGCCGTAACAGGTCGGTGATTTCCTGAAATTTTTTAACATTTTTAACACTATAGCCCCCTTCGACCGCCAGCAAATCGTGTGCTTCCTGGAAGTGATGGTAGTTGGGACCGAAAATGACGGGAAGGCCGTAAACGGCCGCTTCCAGCAAATTGTGGATTCCTGTCCCAAAACCACCGCCCACATAAGCCAGCGTAGCATAACGGTACAATCCCGAAAGCAACCCCATCTTGTCCATCACCAGTACCGAACTTCCGGCCAGGTCTTTTCCAGAACTTTGCGAATAACGAACCGGAGCAAAAGCCCCGAACTTTTTCAGGATCTCGGCAATATGATTTTCATCGATCTTATGCGGTACCAGCAGCAGTTTGAAATTTCCGGGTTTTGTATCGAGATAGGAACGTAAAATATCCTCGTCGGGAGGCCAGGTACTGCCTGCCACCAGCAAATCGTTGTTACCCTTGAAAGATTCGATTTCCGGCAGATCGAAACGGCTTTCCAGCACTTTCAGCACGCGGTCGAAACGGGTATCGCCGCTGATCTCGTGATTCTGAATGCCGATCTGCGAAAGCAGCTGATCCGAAGTTTCGTTCTGCACAAAAAACCAGGTGACTTTTCGTAACTGTTTCCGGAACCAGGAGCCGTAAAAACGGAAAAAGTGCTGTTGTTTTCTGAAAATAGCCGAGACAAAATACAGCGGGATCCCGGCTTTGTAAATTTCATCGATATAATTGAACCAGTATTCATATTTGATGAAGACGGCCACACGCGGATGAAAGATCCGCAGGAACTTCCGTGCGTTGGCGGCTTTGTCCATGGGCAGATAAAACACGAAATCCGCCAGTTCGTAATTTTTCCGCATCTCGTATCCCGAAGGAGAAAAGAACGTCAGCAGGATTTTGTAACCGGGCAGAGTCTTTCTGAAAGCTTCGATTACCGGCCGGGCCTGCTCGAACTCGCCCACACTGGAACAATGAAACCAGACGATGTCGTCCTTCCCGCCCACGGCCGCTTTCATTTTCCCGAACTGGCCTTTCCGGCCCGAAAGAAATTGCCGGGCCTGCGGGTTAAACAACGCGGCCAGCCGGATGAGGGCCGCATACACATAAATGGAAAAATTATAGATCAGTTTCATTGCCGGGCGTAAGAAAAATGAACGGTTTCGTTTGTCTGGTGCAAAGATAGAAAAGAGGCGGTAATGACGTCATGCTCCGTGTCAATATC
>CAYWBO010000129.1:0-3787 GCA_964456625.1 uncultured Lentimicrobiaceae bacterium
ATCGTTCAGAAAACCACGGTGGAACCGGATGAAAGATGGGGACTGGATCATGGTGCCTGGAGTGTCCTCAATCGCTTTTATCCCGAAGCGGATGTCCCGGTGATCGAGATGAGCCTCGATTATTACAAAACGCCTGAGCAGCATTACGAGCTGGCAAAAGAGCTGGCCTCGCTGCGCCGTAAGGGCGTTCTCATCCTCGGCAGCGGCAACCTGGTCCACAACCTGCGCCGTGTGGCCTGGGACAAATTCAACGAGCGGTTCGGATTCGACTGGGCGCTGGAAGCCAACGAAAAGATGAAACAATTCATCCTGGACGGAAATCACAAGGACCTGATCCGCATCAGCACGCAGGGAAGTGCCTTCCGCATGGCCGTTCCCACGCCCGAACACTTCTTGCCCTTACTTTATGCACTTGCATTACAGGAAAAAGACGAACAGATCGAACTGTTCAACGACGATTACGTCGCCGGATCGCTTTCGATGACCTCGGTCAAGATCGCATGATCCTGCCTTCTGAAAATCTTCTAGATATTCTTCTTCCATTTCAACAGCAGCCAGATCAGGCCGAGGAACAGCAACATCTCTCCGCCGGCAATGGCCACGCTCGAAAAGGAAACATAGTCCTGGATTTCCTGCAGAATATACTGCGGGAACGGATTCGGGATCAGGTTGGTGATGGCCTGCCTGGGGAAAAATAGCGCCAGTTCGCGAAAGATCGGTGGTAAGGGAGCATGTAAAAATATGGCTGTGATAATCGGTTCGATAATCACGGTATACATCGCCAGGAAAATAATCACAATGCCTGTACGCTTGATCAGCAAGGCGATCAGCAGGGTAAAAACCAGGAAGCTGAAGACATTCAGGAAGAACGCCCACAGATACTGTGTATCACTGAAAATTACCGCCAGGCTTCTATCATGAGAATAAATGAGTCCGGTGATAAGACCGATCAGGAAAACGAGCAACGTGTTGATCAGGCTGAGTACAAAGATCATCGAGAGTTTGGAAACCATGAACTCAAACCGTGTAAGGCCGTCAATGATATTCTGTCGTAACGTTTTATATGTCACTTCGTTTGTAATGGAGATAATGATCAGGAACGCCAATATCAGCTTAAACCTTGCCGCTACATAAGCCAGATTTTGCCACACAAACGGAAAATGATACACCGGCAACATGGTCGGATCGATGCTTTTAAAATCGACCCCCTTGCTTTTGAGGTATTGCAGAAACAGCATCCCACTGGAACAAACGATCACCACCAGTAGGAAATAGAGTCCCGTAAGGATCTGAAAAGCGCGGTATTTGCGCAGCTTATACCATTCTATGAGAAATAATCTGATCATGCCGACTGAGATAAGATTTCCAAAAATTGTTCTTCGAGATTTTTCTTTTCCGTCACCAGATGCGATACCACCACCCCGTTGGATACCAGGAACGTATTCAGATCATGGGCTGTTTTCTGATGATTCAGATGAACGATCACCTTATGGTTCCGGATCTTGAAATCCGTAATGTACTCGTATCGGTTTACCAGTTGCACCAGGCGGTCCATGTCGGGCGCCGTGATCTCAACCATTTCCTTGTTCGACAACGCTTCTTCCACGCTTCCGGTATACATGTTCTTCCCCTTGTTCAGCACAGCAAAATGGGTACAGACTTTCTGCACTTCATCCAGCAGGTGGCTGGCCAGGATGATGGTTTTTCCTTCTCCCGATATCTTCAAAATAAGTTCTCTGACGTTGGCGATACCCTGGGGGTCGAGGCCGTTGGTAGGCTCGTCGAGCACCAGCACATAGGGGTCGGAAAGCAGCGCAGCACCGATAGCCAACCGTTGTTTCATCCCGAGGGAATAGGTCTGGAATTTATCATTCTTTCGGTCGGCCAGGCCCACCGTTTCTAGTACTTCGTCGATCTTACTGTAAGGAGCATCTTTGATGCGCGCCGCAACCCGCAGATTTTCTTTTGCCGAAAGGTATGGAAAAAAAGCAGGGCCTTCGAGGATCGCCCCGATCTTCTTCCGGGACTCACTTCCGGGAGGTTGCCCAAACCAGGAGTACTCGCCTTTTGTCTTGCGCACCACATCCAGCACGATACCCAGCGTGGTAGTCTTACCACTCCCGTTGGGCCCCAGCAAACCAAACACAGAACCCGCCTCAACCTTCAGCGAAAGATCGTGCACGGCTTTAATCCTTCCGTAGTTTTTGTACAGATTATTTATCTCCAGTATGTTTTCCATTTTCTGTTTTCGATGTGTCTTTTTTGATGTCCTTGTTTTTCCGGTCGTGGTTGTTGTGCCGTTTCGACTTGGCATTGAGCACACTGGTAAATCCGCTGAGATCGGTACTGTTGCTCAGCAACGTCGGAATATATTTGAACGGGATGTTGCCCAGCAGGTCGATCGCCATCATACTTTTCACACTGTAGGCCACCGCCACATACTCATTGACCCCAAGGCTTTGCTTTCTCATAAACAAGTTAACCTGATATCCTTCTCTACCCATCTCCATCAGGCTCACAAAATGCTCGCTTTTGATATCGTCCACGAGAGAATCGGCCAGCGAACGCCGGATACTGTCCTTTGAAAGCCGGACAACCTTGATTTTTTTAATGTCTTTGATGGCCAGCGCCAGGGTGGAATCACCGGCATAATTCAAAACATCCAGCACAGCCGGATAAAAATACAGGGTGGAAGTGCCTTTAATACTGTCGTCGAAGCGGGTAACCGCCTTACTGAAAGTCGGGCGGGGACGCATGCAACTGCTCAGCAGAAGCAGGATCACAAAGGTTCCGGAAATTATTTTCAGCGCTTTCATTATTGCCTGGCTTTTATGCGTGCAATTTACTACAGACGACGGAACTTTGCAAATATTACAGTGTGATAAATATTACTTCAAAAAAAAATTGGAAAACGCCCCCGAATGAGGGCGCAAGCCAGCAAGACCCTGGCCTGTGATCCCGGCATACTTTCCATAAGCATAATTGACTTAATTTTGAGGGCAACATAAACTACCAGTCTTCAGGAATATGGAAATACGATCACTTGAGGGAATGTCTTTCGAAAAGATATTCAAGGCTTTCGAGCGGGCATTCAAAGACTATGAAATGCAACTGAATGCAGCACAGCTGCGCGTCATGCTGAAAAGGCGGGGATTTGTTCCCGAATTGTCTTTTGCCGCCTTTGAAGGCGAAGACATTGTGGCCTTTACCCTGAACGGGATCGGAGACTTTAACGGCCTGCGAACCGCCTACGACACCGGAACAGGGACCGTGGCAGCATTTCGTGGCAGAGGACTGGCCACCCAGATCTTCGAATACTCCATTCCCTTCCTGAAAAAAGCAGGTATCCAACAGTACTTACTCGAAGTGCTGCAACATAATACCCGGGCCGTTTCGGTTTATAAAAAACTCGGCTTTGAAGTAAGCCGTGAATTTCACTATTTCATGCAAAATCAGGAAGCAATAACATTTCCGCCGGAAACAGAAGAGGCAAAGTATGTGATCCGGCCCGTTGAAGCGGAACGTTGCAGATCGGTTACCGGTTTCCGGGATTTTCATCCTTCCTGGCAAAACAGTTTTGATGCCATTGAAAGAAAACCCGAAGACTTCAAAATCCTCGGTGCTTTTGAAGGAGAACGCTTCGTCGGCTACTGCATCCTCGAACCGAACTCGGGCGATATCACACAGCTTGCCGTCGACAAGACCCACAGAAGAAAAGGTGTGGCAACCCGGCTGTTCCGGGAAGCTTTAAAACTGAATGAATTTGAAACGGTAAAGATCATCAACA
>CAYWBO010000130.1:0-3749 GCA_964456625.1 uncultured Lentimicrobiaceae bacterium
TCTAAAAACTTTCAACATCCTTCATAAAATCTCTGACAATCTTTGTGATCGACTCATATTCCAGCAAAAAGCCGTCATGGCCGTATTCCGAATGGATGAATTCCAGCCGTGCTCCCGGAATGTACTTTCGGATCAGCTCCTGATCTTCCTTGGGGAAAAGAATATCTGTATCAATCGCGATGGCAAGCGTTTTGGCTTTTACACTTGATAGTACCTTTTCCAATCCGCCGCGTTTTCTTCCCACATGGTGACTGTCGAAAGCCCGCGTCAGCACATAATAGGAATAGGCGTTGAACCGCTTGGCCAGCTTTTCTCCCTGATACTGCTGATAAGTGATGGCTTTTAAATTCCTGAAATCATCTTCTTCATTCAGCGACTGGGTTTGATTGTAAGCCCGGGCGTTCCGGTAGCTCAGCAGTGCAACGGCACGTGCCGCTTTCATTCCGTTAGCACCGCCGTCCGGCTTCCGGCTGTAGTAAGTTTCATCTGCACGGATGGCCATTCGCTGTGCTTCATTCAGACCTGCCGTCCATGAGGTAGCTTTTACGCCACCGGCGATCATGATCAGATGCTTTACCACCTCCGGCTCGATGACCGCCCATTCTACCGCCTGAAAACTCCCGATGGAGCCGCCTGTCAGCACCTGAATCTGAGTAATGCCCAGATGATCCCGTAAAGCAATGTGCGCCCGGACCATGTCACGGATGGTGACATCCGGAAAACGATGATAATAAACGGCGCCGTTCTCGTTGGCAGACAACGGCCCGGTGGTTCCGTAACAGGAACCCAGCACATTGGCACAGACGATAAAATGCTTTTCAGGATCGAAGCACTGGCCTTTGCCTGCAATACCTTTCCACCAGTCCAGCGGATCGGAATTGGCAGTGAGAGCATGGCAGATCCATACCACATTATCGCCTTTGTCATTCAGCTTTCCATATGTATGATAAGCCACTTCCACGCCCGAAAGTATCTCTCCACTTTCAAGTGGGAAGGGGCCGGGAATTCTGAGCAGTTGCATCTTTTTTAGATTTTATTCAGTCCCTGTTCGATATCTTCTTTCAGGTCGTCGAGGTGCTCGATACCCACCGAAAGTCTCAGCAGTGTAGGTCCGATGCCCACGGCTTCAAGCTCCTCAGTGCTCAGCTGCTGATGAGTCGTGGAAGCGGGCTGGATGATCAGCGTCCGCGTATCGCCCACATTGGCCAGGTGACTGATCAGTTGCAGGCTTTCTACAAATTTGGCCGTATCTTCTTTGGTGCCTTTCAGCGAAAAGCTCAACACGGCACCAAAACCATGATCGAGATATTTTTTTGCCGTTTCGTGCTTGGGATCCCCGGCGAGACCGGGATAAGAAACACTGGCCACTTTGGGATGCTTCGAAAGCCATTGTGCCAGTGCCAGTGTATTGTCCACAGAACGTTGAACCCTCAGCGAGAGGGTTTCGATGCCCTGCAGGATCAGGAAAGCGTTGAACGGACTCAAAGCAGGGCCGAAATCACGGAGGCCTTCTACCCTTGCCCGGATGATGAAAGCGATGTTCCCGAACTGAGAATCTTTTCCGAAGACATCCGAAAATACCAACCCGTGATATCCTTCAGAAGGCTCTGAGAACTGCGGGAACTTTCCGTTTCCCCAGTCGTAGGTGCCGCCGTCGACAATGATGCCGCCGATGCTGTTGCCGTGGCCGCCAATCCACTTGGTAGCCGACTCCACCACAATGCTGGCACCCAGGGTCAGCGGTTTGCAAAGATATCCGCCGGCACCGAAAGTGTTATCCACGATCAGCGGCAGGTCGTATTTGCGCGACAGGGCAGCGAACTTTTCAAAGTCCGGAACTTCAAAGCTCGGATTGCCGATGGTTTCCAGGTAAAGCGCCTTGGTGTTTTCATCGATCAGCTTTTCGAAGCTGGCGACATCCAGGTTTTCGGCAAAACGCACCTGTACGCCCAGCCTTTTAAAGGTTACTTTGAACTGGTTGTAGCTTC
Source organism: uncultured Lentimicrobiaceae bacterium (assembly GCA_964456625.1). Classification (GTDB taxonomy): domain Bacteria; phylum Bacteroidota; class Bacteroidia; order Bacteroidales; family F082; genus Sulfidibacterium. The sequence continues at coordinate 1,989 of CAYWBO010000130.1, forward strand.
CGCCATAGAGATACGGTGAAGAAACAAAGTTATCGCCCTGCTGCAGGATGTTGTTCAGCGCAATGAACTGTGCCGAGTGCCCCGAGGCAACAGCCAGCGCAGCGACACCACCTTCGAGTGCGGCAATTCTTTTTTCCAGCACGTCGTTGGTGGGGTTCATGATCCGTGAATAGATATTGCCGAACTCCTTCAATTCAAAAAGATTGGCGGCGTGTTCAGTATTATTGAAAACATAAGATGTGGTCTGATAAATGGGAACGGCTCTCGAGAGCGTTGCTGAGTCCGGGGTGTGCCCGGCGTGTACCTGTAAGGTTTCGTATTTCATGATGTATATGGTGTTTAAATTTAAAAAATGAATATTTGATTAAATCGGGAGGATCCCGTACGGCAGTACCGAACAGAACCTAAAAAAGATGTGGGGACATCATGCTTCTATGGATGCACAATGCCCCTAAAGCATTCGCATCCTGCAAATGACCGGAATAATGGCTGAAGAAACGGGGTAAAACAACAACCCGGAAGGGTTTGATTTTTCCTGACTTATTTTTTTTCGGGAAGCTCCCGGAAAGAAAGCAATACTTTTCATTTTACTTTAGTTTAAATTATAATTCCATCCCGGCTTTCCGGGTCTGGCAGGTATTGGCACCTTTCCTTGTGGCAGGTTGCCGGAGCTTCACTGAGCCTGATCTCTCCGCTCCTCTGTATAATTCAAACATCCGGGTGAGGAATATTTGAATAACGAGGCAAAACTATGTAAAAATTTTTCCTGCGCAAGTTTTCAGTGAAAAATTTTCAGTTTTTTTTCAAACCTCCTCGACAGCACCACCCCATAGCGTTCTTCAGGTGCAAACGTTGGAAAAAAGACATTCAGCAAGATATATCTGACTGAAAAATTCAATCCTGCGCTGAATAATTTTTTTAGCTTTGTTTCTTTGAAAGTATATATGGACACTTCCCTGTTATTTAGTTATTTCCCGGATCTCAGCGACAAGCAAAAAGAGCAGTTTGCCATGCTGAAAGATCTCTATGCCGACTGGAACAGCAAGATCAATGTGATTTCCCGCAAGGATATGGACGAATTTTACCTGCACCACGTCTTGCATTCGCTGGCCATTGGAAAGCTGGTACCTTTTAAGGCCATGACTGAAATAATGGATGCCGGTACCGGGGGTGGATTCCCCGGCGTGCCGCTGGCGATACTTTTTCCCGAAGTCCGCTTTTTACTGGTAGATTCCATCGGCAAGAAAATCAAAGTGGTGAACGAAGTGGTAAAATCGTTGGGATTAAAGAACGTGGAAGCGGTTCAAACCCGGGTAGAACAGGTGGATCGTACTTTTGATTTTATCATCAGCCGGGCCGTTACCGACCTGGAAGCATTTACACGTTGGACCTTTTACAAAGTGCACCGGCAGTCGTTCAACCGGCTTCCCAATGGGATTTTATATCTGAAGGGCATGGGCATCGACGATGAGATCGACCGCGTGAAGAAGCTGAAAATGACCAAAGTGTCGATGTATCCCATCTCCCGGTATTTTGCTGGGGAATACTTCCAGAGCAAGCAAATTGTCCATGTCTACAAATGAAACGGAGATAATGAAACCTTTCAGGAGTTGTGTTTCCAACAATCCCAAAGGGAGGAACAAGACGTTTAAATATTGAAAGAATTAATACATATTAGTACAGATTTAAGGCGGGCTCACAAAAAATTTCTTATTTTCGCCCGTTCTACACTCTTTTTAAAGAAACTTTTCTAAAATAAAT
>CAYWBO010000131.1:0-3716 GCA_964456625.1 uncultured Lentimicrobiaceae bacterium
TATTTTTAGAAATGAAGGAACCCGGTTTTGAACGAATATTGGCAGCCCGGAAGACAGAAGTCTTGAAAAAACCATGACCAGTTCGTCAGGTTGTGGGATTGGATTCGAAAGTAAGTCTTCGATGTGCAGGTAAATTGGAACTCTGGCAGAAGAAACATTTTGGGTGGAATCTTTTCTTGCGAGTTCACAAGCATATTGGGCGAGACAGACAGATTTACCGGTGCCTGGTTGACCGACGACGACCAGATTTGCATTTTTCGCAGCCAATTTTGCCAGGGTAGATAAATCGTTTTGATAATTGGATGAAATTTCAGGCCAATCTGGAAGATATGGAATTGAGGGTATGGGCAAATTTTCCAGATCGTTTTCTTGGGCCGGATCAATTAATGGCGGCGGTGGGATCAATCTTGGCGGAATGAGGATTTCATCCAGAGCGAACAATTGAGCGGCAAGATGGGCTTTCTGAGCCCGTTTTAGAACGTCCTGGCGGATGGCGATATTTGCGCCAATAAAATTACGATCTCGAAATTCTTGAAATTTCCGTTTTGAAACTGAAAGCAAGTACGGGAGTAAAGTCTTTTTAAATTGTCCAAACAGGAACCAGAATAACGTCCCTGCTGCAATCCCTAAAAAGAAAGATAAACCGTCAACTCTGATATTTAGCCAATCTGGCATGATTTATCCCGCGTAAAGGATGCGCCCACAGGTAGAACAAAGTACTAATTGCGATGGCGACTTTGCGGATTGAATCTCGGCAGGTCTCAATGCGGACCCACAGCCTGTACATCCGCCGTCCTCAACCGAGCTGACTGCCAGCCCTCGTTTTTGTTTGCGCAAATGATTGTAAAGTGTCAGGTCTTCAGCAGGAATTTGCGGCAGGGTAGCTTCTTTTTCTGTAATAAGTCTTTCCTTTGTTCTGAGCAGCTGGCTTTTTTCTCCCATTAACCCGGCCAGACGATTGGCAGTATCGGCCTCAGCCTGGATGAGGTTGTTTGCCGTTATGTTTTGCTGCTTCTCAAACTCTTCAAGGGTTAGCATATAATCAAGCTGTTCATCTTCCAGAACCGAGATGATTTTTTTCAGCGAAAGGATTTCATTTTGAAGATCTTGCAGTTCTTTTGGATTTCTGATTTTCCCCCCATATAACGCTGCTTCAGAAGTTTCCATTTTAATGCGGTGTTTTTGGATGGCTTCCTCAGTTTGTTGGATACTCTTCTGAGCAGTTTTTATGTTCTTTTTGGCTATCTGCTCGGCTTCTTTTGCCTGGTCCAAAAGTTCATTTGTCGATAGAATCTGGTCGATCTCAGCCATCCTGCTCTGAATCTGATCCAGTTCTGTATCGATTTTCTGCAACTGTGCGAGATGAAATGCTTGACTCATAATCGGATTATAGAAGCGGTTGCCCGGATTGGCAAGTGCAATCGCGAAATGTGGAAAATTTGTAGCCCGATCAGATGATCTACTGTATACTTTTCCTGGAGCCTAATTCATGAAACGTAAACCATTGTGGCTGGCGCTTATCATTTTTTCCATACTGGTTACAATTCCATATCTGGTTGCATTTTTCAATGCGGGAAATAATTATGTGTTTGGTGGGTATCTACTCAACCCTCAAGATGGGAATTCCTACCTCGCTAAAATGGAGGAGGGCTGGCGAGGAGATTGGAAATTCACTTTACCTTTCAGTGCTGAAAAAAGTGAAGGTGCTTACTTATTTTTATTTTATATCTTTCTGGGGCACGTAGCTCGACTTACTGGAATTTCTTTAGTGCTTGTTTTCCATTTGACCCGGGTCTTATGTGTTTTATTTATGGTGTTCACGCTTTACCATTTCACGCAATGGTTATTTAAAGAGAACCCTGAAAATGCCGGCAAGGCATTTCTTTTATGTCTATTTGGGTCTGGACTGGGGTGGCTGTTTCTTCTATTTGGTCTTGTAACTTCTGATTTGTGGGTTGCTGAGACTTACCCATTTTTATCGGCTTTTGCTAGCCCGCATTTCAGCCTTGGCATCGGTATTTTGTTATGGATATTTATAGATTTGGCCGGTCAGCCTTCATTCCTCCGTTTGATCAGATTAGCTTTTTGGGGGCTGTTATTGGCGATTGTAATGCCGTTTGGGGTTGTCGTGGCAGGCAGCATTGGTTTTTTGTGGACGGTGAGTGAGTGGTTCAGCACAAAGAAAATTGAAATCCGGCCTTTTATCTCGGCGTTTATTTTGGGCGGACCTTTTGTGCTTTATCAATACCTGGCGAGTCAGCGCGACCCCTTGTTATCCATTTGGAATGTTCAAAACATTACCCAATCGCCTCCCGTATGGGATCTGACAATAGCATTGCTGCCAGCTTTAATTTTTGCTGTCCAGGGGCTTTTGAGCGTGCTACGGACCTCAGCGTGGAATCAAAGCAACCGCTTGTTAGTCATCTGGGGCGTGGTCGGGGCTGCGTTGATTTATTTCCCTTTTTCCCTGCAGCGTCGATTCATGTTTAGCTACTTTGTTCCGGTGGGCTGTCTGGCGATTGTGGGCATACAATCTTTGCTAAGCCAACCCCGTAAGTTTTTTGAGAATTTATTTCCATTAGTGTTTTCATTGTCGATCATCTCCAATGGATTTGTAATTCTGTTAGCGATTTTTGGAATTATCCAGAAATCACCAGTTTTTTACCTGACGAAAGATGAGGTTTTAGCCTTTGATTATCTCAAGACGGCCGGCCCAGAGGAGGTTTTAGTGCTGTGCGCGCCAGAAACCGGTAATTTTATCCCTGGATGGACCGGTGACAGGGTGATTTACGGTCATATGTTTGAAACTGTGTATGCGGACAAATCTAAATTAGAGGTTACCGGTATATATTCTGGACGAATTGCGACCGGAGAGGTGAAAGATTATTTACTGCAACAGCAGGTTAAATATGTATTTTGGGGTCCACGCGAGAAAAAATTGGGTCCGGCTGAATTCTTAAGTTTGCTTAAACCTGTATATCAAAATGGATCGGTTGAAATTTATTCCTGGTAACCAGTATGCCAGGTGGGCATATATTGGGGTATTTTTATTTATCCCCCTGGTTTTGCTAATTCCAGGTTGGGATGGCTTTGTGTATTCACCCCGATCTTCTTATTCTGATTTGACCATTTCACATTATCCGAATGCACTTTTTCTCCTGGACACCTTAGCAAGGGGACAATTCCCATTATGGTCTCCCATGTTATTTGCAGGTTACCCTTTTGCGGCTGATCCACTATCTGGTTTGTGGTATCTACCGGGATGGCTGGCATATATTTTTTCACTACCCTTTGGTTTTAACTTAAATCTTTTAATTCATTTATTTTTTTCCGGCGCGGGCATGTGGCTTTTTCTGCGTGAAAGCAAATTTACATGGCTGCCTGCCCTGGGTGGGGCCTTGATGTGGGAATTGATGCCAAAAATATTTGCTCATATTGGCGCAGGGCATATAACATTTATTTATGCGATTGCCTGGACACCCTGGCTGCTGCTGGCTGAAATGAGGCATGAAAAAACAAAATTCCCTTATTGGGGCGCTATTGTTTTAACGATGATTGTGCTGGCGGATATTCGTTGGGCGGTTTATGCCGGATTGTTATGGCTGGCATTCAGCGCCTGGCAAGGATGGAAAAAAAGATCTTTCACCAAAATACAAGAATTGGCCGTTTGGATAAAACATTTGTTAATAAGTGTTTTTATCGCCGGTGTACTTTCC
>CAYWBO010000132.1:0-3595 GCA_964456625.1 uncultured Lentimicrobiaceae bacterium
CTCTTATCTGTGATCCAGGCGGGATTCGAACCCACGACCCGCAGCTTAGAAGGCTGCTGCTCTATCCAACTGAGCTACTGGACCCCTTTCTTTCATCACCGTTCTACACAATTTTCGAGCGTAAAATTCTCAAAAAACCTAACACTTTCGGCTTACGAAAGAACGAGGCGCAAAATTAATAATTATTCGCATTATTCATACAGAAAAATTCAACCGGAAGTCATTTTTTGCCGTCTTGATCGCGGAAGCAGAAGAATTGGACCAAAATACCCCGGAGCACCGCACCCAATCAAAAAAACTTCCTATCTTTAGGGCCCACTGACAATACCCGTTTTTAAACAAAGTAGAAGTATGAAACAAATTTCTTTTTTCTTTTTATCATTTCTTTTGATCGCACTGGTTTCGTGCAATCAAAGTCATCCAAAAACACAGATCAGCATCATCCCGCAGCCGCAACAGGTATGGGTTGATCCCGGACATTTTTCCTTTACAAAGAACTCCAGGGTCCTGGTAGAGACTCCCGACAGCCTGCAGTTCGAATCGCATTACCTGGCAAGTTATCTGAAAGACAAAGGTGGCATTGACCTGAAAGTGGCTTCCGGTTCGGGCACAGTGACTGCCGGTAACGACATTATCCTGAAGCTGGTTCCGGGCATCTCTTACAACGCCGAAGGATATGTGTTGAAAGTAAGTAAAGACAAGGTCACCATCGAGGCCAATAATTCAACAGGGATCTTTTACGGCATCCAGTCGCTGATCCAGCTGTTCCCGACTTCTTTCTACTCCAAAGGCCCTGACCCGGAAAGCCGGGAACTCCCCTGCTGTTTCATTCAGGATGCGCCACGCTTTCCGTACCGCGGCATGCACCTGGATGTATGCCGGCATTTCTTCCCTCCTGCCGACATCAAAAAATACCTCGACCTGCTGGCGATGTACAAAATGAACACCTTCCACTGGCATCTTACGGATGATCAGGGCTGGCGGATCCAGATCAAAAAATTTCCCCGGCTGACTGAGATCAGCGCCTGGCGCGACTCCACCGTCATCGGGCATCCCGGAAGTCATTCAAAATACGACGGCAAACGCTACGGCGGATATTATACACAGGCCGAGATCCGCGACATCGTGCACTACGCCGCCCAGCGGCACATCACCATCATCCCTGAGATCGAAATGCCCGGCCACTGCGAGGCCGCCCTGGCCGCCTATCCTTCGCTGGCCTGCACCCCGGGTCCGTTCCATGTGGCTACCACCTGGGGCGTTTTCAAAGACATCTATTGTCCCAAACCGGCCACCTTCTATTTCCTGAGAAATGTGCTGACCGAAGTGATGGAGTTGTTCCCGTCGAAATACATCCACATCGGCGGTGATGAAGTTCCCAAGGACCGGTGGAAAGCCAGCAAATATTGTCAGAACCTGATCAAAAAGGAACACCTGAAAAATGAAGAAGCCCTGCAGAGCTGGTTTATACAGCATATTGAAAAATTCCTGAATGCCCATCACCGCGATATGATCGGCTGGGACGAGATCCTCGAAGGCGGCCTCTCGCCCAATGCTACTGTGATGTCGTGGCGTGGCACCCAGGGCGGCATTAAAGCTGCCAAAATGGATCATGATGTGATCATGGCGCCCGGCGGATATTGTTACTTTGACCACTATCAGGCCAATCCGAAATTCCAGCCCATCGCATTCGGCGGATATACGACGTTGAAAAAAGTATACAACTATAATCCGGTTCCTGCCGTTCTGAATCCGAAGCAAGCCAAACATATTCTCGGTGCCGAAGGTGAAGTCTGGACAGAATACATCCCCACATTCCAAAAAGTGGAATATATGGTCCTGCCCAGAATGGCAGCCCTGGCAGAGGTAGACTGGACGCAGGAAAACCGTAAAAGCTGGTCCGGTTTCCAGCGCAGGATCACAAGGGATTATCAGATCTATCAAGCGCTGGGATATAATTACTGCCCAGGTTCCTACAAGGTGAATATTGCAACCAAAGACACCAATAACGTGGTTCAGGTCGCATTGTCATCGGAGATCTACAAACCGGACATCCGTTACACGACGAACAACTCGCTCCCCACGATGCAGTCAGAGAGATATTCAGGTCCCTTTCAGGTTCAGAAAGGCGCCATAATACGGGCTGCCGTTTTCGTGGATGGAAAACTGATGGAAGAACCCGCGGTACTTAACATTAAATAATGAGTTCTTGATTTTTTTATTGTGGATGGTTAACCCACCCCTACGCCCCTCCCGGGAGGGGAATTTTGATAACGTATAAAAAAGAGCTGACTTTTATCCAGGGTTGATTTCACACACTCAATCAAAAATTTTTGATTGGTCCCCAAAATGTATCTGGGGATAATCGGGTCTGCTTCGGAAGGCTAATCATGAATTCTTCAACGTGGAGATTGAGCATCTCACTCACTCTTTGAATTCTTCTCTATCCAATCTTCTATAACTCTCAGCACATTGATCATATCCGTTTTTATTTCCCTTTCTTAAATCGCAAGAAGAGGTAAATTAAGGTTCGATCCCCAAACTTCAGTCGGAAATACAACGGTTCCCCTCCTTGGAGGGGTGCAGGGGTGGGTTCGTAACTCCTATTCTAACAAATGATGCTACTCCTGTTGCAACGCTGCTTTGATGGCCCGCTGTGCCATGGGCATCATCACCTGATAGCCCGCCAGGTTGGGATGGACGCCGTCGTTGCTGAGCGCTTTCTTAAAGCCGTTGTCCGGGGTGGCGAGCTTTGAAAAATAATCCAGATAGACATAATGATGCTTTGCCGCATAACTTTTGATCCATTTGTTCATCGCAACGATCTTCGGTGCCGGATGCACGCCGTGATGCCACCAGAAATCCAAAGCAGGAAGTAACGAGCAGAGAACGACACGGATGTGATGTGCCGTCGCCAGGTCGCACATGGACGCCAGATTGTCCTGAATCATTTTGGGCGTTTCCGGACCCGTATTACCGGCAATATCGTTGGTGCCGGCCAGGATCAGCACCACTTTAGGATGCATATCGATGACGTCGGCACGGAACCGCAGCAGGATCTGAGGCGTGGTCTGCCCGCTGATGCCGCGATCCAGATAATGGTTTTTGGTAAAAAACTCAGGACATTTCTGTATCCAGAAATCGGTAATGGAATTCCCCATAAACACCGCTTCCACCGGATAATTTTTCAATGCCAGGATTGAGTCGTTCTGGGCCCTGTACCGGCCGAGGTTGGGCCAGTCCTGTGCCTGTGCCGTCAATCCTGCAAACAGGAGGCCGCTGAGAAATAAAAAAATGATCTTGATTTTCATGATAATCATGCCTTGGTTCGAATGGCACCAAATGTAGGCAGAAAAATCCGAAGCGGAAAATGGTCAGATCAGTCCCTGCTGCTCCAATATACCTTCCATTTCCTGCTGCATCTCCCGGGCTTTCTCCCCGGCTTTTTCAGCAAAATCTTTTCCGGAAGAAGCATACAGAATGCCACGTGAAGAGTTTACCAGCAAACCGCAATGGTCGTTCATGCCATATTTGGCCACTTCGCTCAGGCTGCCGCCCTGGGCTCCCACACCGGGCACCAGCAGAAAATGATCGG
>CAYWBO010000133.1:0-3442 GCA_964456625.1 uncultured Lentimicrobiaceae bacterium
GATACTTTGAACGCTAATCCTAATTATAATAAGGAATTAGCCGATAAATTAGGCGGAGATGCTTATGGAATGAAGAGTTATTTTTTTGTAATTCTTAAAACAGGAACAAACACAACCACAGACAAGGAACTTATAAGCAAGAGTTTCAGAGGACATTTGGACAATATTAACCGTTTGGTTGAAGAAGACAAAATAATTGTAGCAGGACCTTTGGGAAAGAATGAACACCATTACAGAGGCATATTTATTCTGAACAATATGAAGTCTTTAGAGGAAGCAAAAAAAATGTTGCAAACAGACCCTGCCATAAAAAACGGGCTGTTAGACTACGACATATTTTCTTGGTATGGCTCGGCAGCACTTCCTGAATACCTGCCGTTTTCCGACAAAATTTGGAAATCAAAACCTTAAAATAATATGGACAAAGCGACACATACAATGATTGAAAACCTGCATAAAAACACAGGTAAAACTTTAGAACAATGGATTGACATTGTTAAGCAACAAAACTTTTCAAAACACGGAGAGATTATTCAGTTTTTGAAAGAACAATATCAATTTACGCACGGATTTGCGAACCTTGTTGCACACAAAGCAAATGAAACAGATGCGGGTTCAGCAGACAACCAAGACGACTTGATAACTAAACAATATCAAGGAAAGGAACATTTTAAACTCATTTATGACAAACTGATTTCAGAAATTCAAACATTCGGAAAAGACATTGAAATTGCACCTAAAAATGCTTACGTGAGTTTAAGACGTAAAAAACAATTTGCCACGTTGAACCCTGCAACCAAAACACGTTTTGAAATTGGCATTAACTTAAAAGGAAAAGATCCGAAAGGGAAATTAGAACCCGAAAAACCAAACGCAATGTGCTCTCATAAAATAAATCTTTCTAACATAAAAGACATTGACAAAGAAGTAATTGAGTGGCTAAAAACAGCATATGACAATGCGGGATGAAAGAACCACTACCCATAACAGCGTATATAACTCGACTGGCGCGCATTTGTAACGCGTGCCGGAAATCCATTGGAAACAAGGTAAAACAGTTAACTTAGCAGGACAGGCAATGTATGGGGGATAATGATGCAAAAATCTCAGAATAAATAATATGAGTAAAGATAAAATTGCCCTGATAACCGGAGCCAATAAAGGCATTGGTTTTGAAACATCACGACAATTGGGAAGATCGGGTTGCAAGGTGCTTCTCGGAGCGCGCGATGAGGCGCGGGGCAGGGAAGCGGTTGAAACATTAATAAAGGAAGGGATCGATGCTCAATTGCTGGTGCTGGATGTAACAAATCAGGATACCATTGACAAGGCGGTCACATTCATCAGGGAAGCCTACGGACGCCTGGATATTCTCATTAACAATGCAGGTGTCTTTCTTGAAAAGGGGGTGTTGCCAAGTGAACTTAACCTGACTACTTTACAAGAAACATTTGAGGTTAATTTTTTCGGTGTTTTCGCCGTAACAGCGGCCCTGCTTCCGTTACTGAAGAAATCTGCCGGAGGCAGAATTGTCAATGTCTCGAGCGGACAGGGTTCGCTCACCAGGAGCAGCAGTCCGGAGGCTGCAAGAATACAACTGGCTTATAACAGCTCGAAGGCTGCCCTTAACGCACTGACCATTCAGTTTGCAAAGGAATTCAGGAATACGCCGCTAAAAATCAATGCCGCGGCTCCGGGTTATACCGTCACCGATATGAATGAAGGCAAAGGCAGCAGAACCGTGCAGCAGGCTTCCGGGATCATTGTCCGGCTTGCCCTATTGGATGAAACCGGTCCAAGTGGCGGATATTTTGAAGACGCCGGGCCCATTCCATGGTAGCCCTACAGAATCCCCCTTGTTTTCTCTTAAAATTCTTGTGCTTGGATACACCGGTCATCTTCTGCTCACAGCGTCGAGGTAATTCGACAGGGGGTCGGAAGTGCTGGTATGCAGCGACCGCATCCAGTCGATCAGTGGCTGGCGGTAGTTTACATAGGTATATTCCGGCTGTGGATCGTATTTGGAAAAATTATAGCTGTCGAGTAAATACAAATAATCGGTGGTGAGCACGGTGTAGGTGGAGGCATCCTTAATTTCGGTGCCGTCCGACAGGTAAAAGCCGCCGATGGTGGTCATGCCTCCCATGCAGATATCACCGGCCAGTGCCAGCTCCTTGACCTGGCTGCCTGTTAATTTGAGTTTGATGATGTCGTCTTCGAAGGGCAGCAATCCGACCACCGTACTCAGGGTGACATCGCCCTGCGGGATGCTCTGGCGGATGCCTCCGCCGTTGGTAAAGGCCACATCGGCATCGGGATATGCGTACAACCATGAGTCACAGACCATATTCTGCATCTCGGTGGAGCCTTGCCCGATCGTGCGGTCGGTATAGGCAATCTGTTCCGACAACTCCTTGTCGGTTTCCGTTTTCCAGTAATTGACAAGGCTTTGGATGCCGGCATCGGCTCCGCTGCCTGTATTATTGACAATTTGATATTTGAAATCTGAAGTGGTGGAATCGATGGTGTGGTAATCGAAGTTTACTTTGCAATAGGCCTGCATGTCGCTTCCGGCTTCCATCAGCACCACACCGTTGCTGACGCTCAGGTATTTTTCGTGGCAGTGACCGCCCCCGATGAGGATGATGCCGTTTTGATGCGCCACCGCCGCCAGCGCGTTCATCTCGCCCGAACAGATATGCCCGATCACCATCAGGACGGTAGCGCCGTGGTTTCTGGCTTCTGCGGCATATTTCGAAACGGCACCTGCGTAATCCGTAAACTGATAATCTTTGACATGGGTGGGGAAGGTGGTGTAAGGCGTACTCCGGGAAGCCAGACCGATAATGCCCACCTTCACGCCGTCAATGGTTTTGATGATGTAGGGCTTTGCGAAATCAGGGATCGTTTGGGTATTTTTCAGAACAATATTGGAGGCCAGCAGGGGGAAAGTCATTTCCCTGAGGCGTTGTTTCAGCGTGTCGACCGTAAAATCAAATTCGTGGTTGCCGATGGCTGAGGCATCGTAATCCATGGCATTCATCACCTGGACCATGGATTTCCCCTGAAACCAGGTGGAGATGGACGGCCCCGACCACATATCGCCGCCGCTCAAGATCAGGTAGTTGTTGGATTTATCATAACCGTCGTTGTGTTTCCATTGGTACATCAGCCCGGCAGCACCGGAATAATTGCCTGCCGGTTCCATCCATCCGTGTTCATCGTTGGTATATAAAACCGTGATATGAACGACTGAATCCTTTGGATTTACCGGTGTGGCCGTTTGCACATGACTTTTGGCACAACCGGTAAAAGAAAGTGCCGCAAAAATGACTGCAAAATAACCCAGGCGCGTTATTGACCTGAAGCTTTTCATCTTAATATGATTGGTTTTGTTTTGGGTGGTGTAAAGATAGGAAAAGTTTTCAAGGCACGCGTTGCA
>CAYWBO010000134.1:0-3376 GCA_964456625.1 uncultured Lentimicrobiaceae bacterium
AAATCGGCATTAAAGGATTTGTCTTTGGCCCGCAGTCCATGATAGGAGAGGCGTAAATATTCGTCGGCCAGCGCATTGATGTCCGTTGGCAATTTTTCTCCGGTGTTACCCCGGCTGTGTAGCAGCATATTCTTAACAATTCCGTCGGCGCGTTTGCCGTGGTTGATAATTTTATCGAGGTTATTCTTTAAATCGGTGATGAGTTCCTTAACCTCACTGTTATTTCCTTTCGCAACTTCTTCACTTAATTCGTCCAGCAATTCTTTACTCACATCCGAAAAATTATTGACAAAGTTTAATGGGTTTTGAATCTCGTGGGCAATGCCGGCGGTTAATTCACCCAGCGAAGCCATCTTTTCGGAGTGAACCAACTGGCTTTGTGTCAATTTTAGATCCTCCAGGGATTTTGATAATTGCTGGGTGCGCCGGGCCACTTTTGCTTCCAGCAGTTTATTTTCTCTTTTAAGTTTTCGTGAACGAAAAATGATGTAACCCCTTAAAAGACTTAATCCTACCAGGAGATAAATTATATAAGCCAGCCATGTTTCGTACCAGGGAGGAGCAATTACAAACTGAAATGAAACCGGTTTCTTCCACTTTCCGTCGATTCCTTTGCTGCTGACTTTAAAAGTGTATTTCCCGGGAGTAAGATTCAGATAATTTTCTGAAACAGTGCTTGTTGTGGGCTTGCGCCATTTTTGGTCAATGCCATCCAGAATATAGGTGTAATAGGTCGGACTTTGCCGGCTCAGATTTGCCTGGGCATATTGAAACTGCAACGTGTTTTTATTGTACGGAAGTACCAGGTTTACCGGCAGGTTGTAAGGTCCCGAAACACTGTCCCAACTTATTCTGTGACTGTCAGCGTAACCCAGTGAAGCCAATTTGTCTCCCCTTCGTACAAGCAAAGTGTCTTTCCGGTGATTGATAAAGTAAGTTGGGTCGCCCATGATTCGAATACCGGTAATGTATGTTGGAACCGAATCCTCTGCCGGTTTTATTTGATGAATAATCGTCAGGCCATTGTCACCCCAGAGATATTCGCCGTTCTTTGTAATACCATCGGAATTCCACGAACTGGTTTCTTTGCTAAGCCCTTCGGATTTATCCAGAATATTGATTTTCCATTTTTGATTCTTACTGCCGGGAGTAGGCGCTTTAATGATGTTGATCATATTGTTGGTGCCTGCCAATACAAGGCCCTTGTATTTGAGCAGCGACGTGATGTTATTATCAGACAGACCTTGTTTGGTAGTAATATTGGTGACGGTTCCGGTTTTCTTGTCAATCATATAAATGCCCTTATCCGACCCGATCCAAATCCGTCCATAATTATCAATAAGCATAACTCTGTTGGAAGTATCGCGGAGCCCCGGTTGGTTATCCAGGTATTGAACGGTTGAGGTTACCGGGTTGATCACATTAATTCCACCACCTGTGGGTGCAACCCAAATCAGACCCTGGTTATCCTGCTTGACGGCCTGGATACTATTATTGGTTAAACCCCCTTTGGTATTCGCATTAAGTACCATTCCCCTTTTAGGATCTAATCGGGTTACTCCTCCGTTGGGTCCTGAAAGCCAGTAATCTCCTGCTCGGTCTTTAAAAAGCTCAAAAATCGCATCATTTGGCAACCCTTCACTTTTTGTGAAAACGCTTATGGTTTTGTGTATGGGATCGATAATATTGAATCCCCCATTGGTAGAGATTTCAATTTTTCCGCCCATTTCCTCAATGTCCTGAACAAAATTATTACTTAAGCCATGAGACTTGTCAAGCAATCTCATTTTCTTCCTCCTGGCATTAATGATTAGAACTCCTTTTTGTGTAGCTATCCAGATATTTCCGGTTCCGTCTTCAGAAGTACTGATAACCTGTGTTGTCCCCAGCGGGTGAACAGTTTCAGCTGATTGGTCAATGATGTTTACCCCACTTATAGTAGATACCCAAGCCCGGTTATAGGCATCGAAAAGAGATCCTGTAACTATATCGTTTTTCAGGCCATCTGTTTCTTTGATGTCTTTTATCTTTTTTTGGGCAGGGTTTATTATTTGTAGGCCCATAGTATTCGTTAATCTCCACAGGTTTCCTTTTTTATCACAAAGCAAATTAAAGGTGTGACTTTTGTTTAATTCTTTTGAGTAATCGTAATAGGTTATGGTCCCGTTTTTGGTGTTAACCGCATTAAAACCCCGGGGCGTTTTTATCCATATTTTTCCTGAATTACCCAATACCATTTTTGATACAGTGTCACTTTCAAGTCCGTTGGCTTTTCTCAGGTACCTGATGGTTCCTGATTTCGGATCAATAATATCAATTCCTCCGGAGCGCGTCGACACCCATAACCTGTTGTCCTTATCCAATAATACCTGGTTCACAATTGAATCGGACAGGCCGGATTTTAAATCCAGATTTTTATATGTTTTACTTTTCGTGTTGATGATACTTACGGCTTTATCAAGCCGGTTATACATCCAGATATTGCCTTTGTTATCTAATGTAAAAATGGTAACATCCTTTTGAGCGCCTGTTATTTTTTTCGAATAACTTATCGTACCGTTCTTTAAGTTAAGCATCCCGATTTTATCGCCACCTATCTGGGCAAACCATATGTTGCCGGCTTTATCTTCCGTTATACCGGTAATGGGCCGAAAAGATGCGGAGCCTTTTATAAACTGCTGAATGTTCTCGCCATCGTAACGAAACAATCCGTCATCTGAACCAATCCATAAAAGTCCGTTGTGGTCACGGAACAGGGATACTACTATGTTGCGCTTCATTAATGTTGTTCTCCCGAAATTGAAAATAGAAAGCGGTTTTGATTTTTGAGGTACCGGCAGCGGCATATCGTTTAATACAACCGGCTTTAAAAGTGAAGTGGTGAAATCCAGAGGTTTTGAAGGTAATTTTGCAAAGCTGATGACTGTGTCGGGCAGTTTATGATAATCGAACCGGACCACCTTTGTTGTAACGTCGAATGAGTGGAATCTTTTAGCATTGTATGGCTCCGTTGGCAACGCGCTAATGTCCAGATGTTTTACGATGGGTTTCAGCCTTCTCCCACCTGCTCTGAGGGTATCCCATTTTAATTGTTTTTTTGAGCTGAAATGAAGCGGCACCGTTACAGGAGCTGTGTAGCCCAGTTCTTTTTTAGGAAAAGGAACTTGTTTTCTTTCAGTGCATGAGCTTACAATAAATACCAATGAAAGCATTGCCAGGTATGAATTTCTTTTAATGATTCTCATTTTTTTAGTTTTAATATTCAAATTTTTACAGGTAGTGATATGTAAAATTCTGTTCCTTCGCCTTGTTTACTGTTTGCTACGATGGCTCCGCCATGCGCCTTTACAATATCATAACTCAAACTCAATCCCAG
>CAYWBO010000135.1:0-3332 GCA_964456625.1 uncultured Lentimicrobiaceae bacterium
TTTACCGAATATTTACGTAAATCATCAAATTAATGAGTATACAAGAACCAAAGAAAATATTGGAATATGATGTGTTAGTGGTTGGAGGTGGCATTGCAGGTGGTGAATCAGCATTGAATCTTGCCAATCTTGGCCGTAAGGTTTTACTTGTGGAAAAAGAATTGTCTATCGGGGGAAAGATGATTTTACTCAGCAAAGTATTCCCCACGCTAGACTGTGCTGCCTGTATTACAACCCCGAAAGTCTCAGAAATAGCGAGACATCCCAATATTACCATTTTTACCAGCTCAGAAGCTGTAAAAATTGAAAAAAAGGGAGAGCATCGTTTTGAAGCAGTAATTTTAAGGAAACCCCGCTATGTGAATGTGGCAGATTGTACTGGTTGTCAATTATGTGAACAAGCCTGTCCGGTTAGTGTTTCGGATGAATACCAATTCGGACTTGTGGGACGAAAAGCTGCTTACATTCCCTTTAGTATAGCCAGTCCGCGGGCTGCCGCCATTGATATTGAAAATTGTACCCTCTGCGGCGCCTGTGAAAGGGTATGCCCAACGAATTGTATTGATTTTACCCAAACCGAAGAAGAATTTTTAGTAAAAATAAAATCGGTGGTAGTGGCCACCGGATTTAAATTGTTCGACCCGCTGAAAATCCCGCGTTACGGATATGATAAATTTCACAACGTGATCACATCTATGCAGATGGAGCGTGAATTGGCGCCTACACGTCCTTTTAATACAATTTTACGCCCCGGTGACGGTAAAATGCCTGACAACATAGCTTACGTTTTATGTACAGGCTCTCGCGATAAATCGGTTGGAAATCCCATTTGTTCGCAGGTATGTTGCATGTATTCTATCAAACAGGCTCAATTGCTGTTGGGAGCCTTACCTATGGCAGATATTACCATCTATTATCTTCACATCAGGGCATTTGGGAAAGGATTTAACGAATTCTATGCTCAGGCACAAGATATGGGTGTTCAGTTTGTTAAGGGTAAAGTTGGGAAAATTACCGAAAAAGAAAATGGGAACCTGATTTTGCGTTACGAAGACATCGAAGCCGGAACTGTCAAAGAAGCTGAACATGATATGGTGGTATTATCAGTTGGTATTTTGCCCAACCAGGGTATTTCTGATGTTTTTGAAAACCAAAAACTTAAACTGGACCCATTTCATTTTATCGATCAATCAGATATTTTGGCAAGTCCCGCTAAAACAAGTATTGAAGGTGTGTTTGTTGCAGGCACTGCTTCAGGGCCTATGGACATTCCCGATTCTATTTTGTCAGGAGGAGCTGCCTCGGCTGAAACTACGAGCTATTTAAGGAGGGAATTGTTATGAATAAGAAAATAGGCGTATATGTTTGTCACTGTGGTGGCAACATTTCAGATTACGTGGATGTAGAACGGGTGCGAAAAGCTGTTGAAGGTGATGATGGTGTATTCCTCGCCAAAACAACCATGTTTGCCTGTGCTGATTCTAATCAAAAGGAGATGGTGAATGATATTAAGGACCAGCAACTTGATGGGGTTGTTGTTGCTTCCTGTTCTCCAAAATTACACCTTCTTACTTTTCGGGCCGTTTCCGAAAGAGCGGGTCTAAATAAATATAATTATGTTCACGCCAATATCCGCGAACAAGTTTCCTGGGCACATTCTGATGATAAAGAGGGTGCCACAGAAAAAGCTATTCTCATAGTAAAAGCAGCTATTGCTAAAGTACGAAACTCTGAAGCCTTAGTTCCGATAAAAGTAAGTTCCACGAAAGCAGTTGCTGTTATTGGAGCCGGAGTAGCCGGTATGCGTGCTGCCATTGAGTTGGCAGAAGCAGGTTCGGAGGTTTTCCTTATTGAAAGAGAGTTTTTTGTCGGAGGGCGTGTCGCTCAATGGGACACCCTTTGGTCCACAGATGAAACTGGTAAAGAATTGGTAACCAGGTTGTATAATAAAGTCATGAAACTACCAAACGTTACCCTTTTTACAGGCGCTGAACTGGTTGAAAACAAAGGAAGTGTAGGAAACTTTATTCTAAAAGTTAAGATTTCTCCCCGGTACTTCAGTCTTCGATGCAATAAAGAAGAATTGCAAAAGGCTATTGATGTTTGCCCGGTTGAAGTGTCTGATAAATTCAATTTTAACATTAGCACACGAAAAGCAGTTTACTGCAATTATCCCAGTGAATACCCACGTCTTCCTGTCGTAGACATAGAAAACTGTACCCGGTGCGGGGAATGCGAAAAGGTCTGCAAAAGCATTGATTTCAGTCAAAAGACAGAATTTCTGAACCTGAAAGTTGGCTCCATCTTGCTTGCCACAGGATTTGATCCTTACGAGCCTAAAAAGGGAGAGTTTGGTTATGGTGAAATTGAAAATGTGGTTACTTTACCACAATTTCAAAGAATATTCCATTATAGTGGAGACCGGCTAACCTACAAGGGAAAAGAAATAAAGAATATCGCATATATTTATTGTGTAGGTAGCCGCCAGTTGAATGGGGAAAACAAGTATTGTTCGCGCTATTGTTGCACTACCAATATCCACACGGCTATAACGGTCAAGAAAAAATATAAAAACGTACATAACTTTCATTTTAACCGAGGGATCAGAACTTACGGAAAAGCAGAATTGTTGTATGATGAATCATCCCGTCTTGGGGATATTTACCTGCAATCTTTCGAGGATCATCCGCCCACTGTAGAAAAAGTAGGGGGACAAACCATTGTGAAAATCAATGACATTCTAACTTCTAAAAAGGAACTGGAAGTGCCTGCAGATTTAGTTGTCCTGGTTACCGGTATGGAGCCTAGAAAAGATAATTCCATTGGTAATTTATTGAAAGTTCCAAAAGGCAGAGATAAATTCTTTAACGAAATCCATATGAAATTACGTCCGGTGGAGACTGTTATTGATGGCGTTACTATTGCCGGAACCAGTCAGGGACCAAAAAATATTATGGAATCAATGAATTCGGCGTTGGCCGCGGCCACAAAATCTTTCACTTTAGTTGCTTCTGGTGAACTTGCTCTGGAGCCTACTGTTGCTACGGTTGACGAATCCGCCTGTGAATGGTGCGGCAAATGTGAAGAAGCCTGCCCGTACAGCGCTTTTGAAAAGACTGAAATAGATGGGAAATTTATTGCAAAAGTAAATTCATCAGTTTGTAAAGGTTGTGGTATGTGTTTACCCGTTTGCCCGACCAATGCGCTCAATCTGATTGGTCTCAATGATAAAGATGTTGAAAGCATGATTGATGCACTCATTCCTAACGTTAAAAATTAGTTTTATGGAAATTGAAAAAGGTAAAACGGCAAAATTTTTGAAAGAAACCCGA
>CAYWBO010000136.1:0-3295 GCA_964456625.1 uncultured Lentimicrobiaceae bacterium
CTTGTTTTTTGCCCGGGAAGCTCCTCCCCCTGCAGCGCTCTGTCCACCCCACCCCCCTCCAAAGGGGGACATTCTGCTTTAAAAATCAATCTGGCTTTCGACTTCTCTGGACTTCTGACCCTTTCCTACACTTTAACCTCGGCTCTATGCTCTGCGCTCTGCGCCCTGTGCTCTAAGCCTCAACCTTCACCTCAGCCTTTCATTGTACGTTCAAAATCGTTCAAGATGGTTCAAGGTTGTTCAACACTTGCGACTTCTTGACTTTTCAACCCTTTTTGTCTTGATTTTGGTCTTGGGTTCTGGGTACTGGGTGTTGGGAATTCTTAACCTGTGCCCTGTGCTCTGTGCTCTAAGCCTCAACCTCACCTTAGCCTCTATTTTGCCGTGTACAGGGTACGGGTTTCAGGCTTCTCGTTTTCGTTCAATCCACCCTGAGAAGAAGGGATCGTCGATAAGGTATTGATTTTCGTATTTAAGGATATAACCTTGTTTTGTCAATCTTTTCAGACTGCTAAAGACCGTGCTGGTGGCAGCAATTGCGTATTTATTTTTAAACGAATCGGTCAAGGGGCCTTGTTCTCCTTTCGACAGGGCGATCAACACTTTTTTATCGGTTAGATTTTGCATCTGCCACAACCGTTCATAGTCCATATCATGAACCCGGATCAGGTAGTCCACTGCCAAAGCAGTTACTTTTTCGGGTTCTGCGCTCTTATCTCCCAGTTCCCAAACAGTATATGCCAGTTGCTGTGTATAATAGGGATGACAATGGGTGATGCTCAGGATCTTCTGTGCAGTGATCTCCGGCGCATGACACCGGTTCGTGAAACCCCGGGTCAGATACGCCATAAAATCCTGATATGGGATCTTTTCTAACGGCAGGACCTGTCCAAAATGATAAAACGGCGATTTTTTCTTTTCAAAGATATCGCGCATCATGGATTCCAGACTTCCCAGGAAAACATAATTCACTTGATTGTGATGCTGGATCATGGCCCGCAGCTGCCGGTCGAGATCATTGGCCAGCCGGTTGATATCCTGAAACTCATCCAAAACGACGACCGGGCGTTTTTGCGGAGACCCCAGTTTCTCGATCAGATTAAAAACATCTTCCAGCATGGGTAAAGCAGAGGGTCCGGGCTGAAAGCTCACATCCACCTCATTGCTGACCGGGTTCACCGTAAGCATGGGCGTAATGCGAAAATTTTTTACCAGTTGTCTTAATCGTTCAAAAGGATAAATCCGGTAAATACGCTTCAGTAATTGTGCTGCAAAATCTCCGGTACCCATCACCAGCTGTAGATCAAGAAAGATATATGGCCGGTCCAACTGCTTCAGCACATGCATGATCAGACTGGTTTTTCCGTAACGTCGAGGACTGATCAGGATCAGGTGATTCGGGCTCTCCAAGAGACTTCGTATCTGTTGTATCTCGCGCACCCGGTCGGTAAAATAGGGATCGTCCACCACACTACCGAATTTGAATGGATTATTTTTTACCATTGCGAACTTTTTCGTTGCGAACCTTTTCGCAAATTTAAAAAAAATTTCAATGCCCGTTAGGCATGGCCATAGCTTTCAAACGCTTGAATCTTTTCCTTCATCCCAGTGTCCCGCTGTCATTTATTCTTGGGACACTATCCTTTGGTGCTGGCTGTTCCCGGTTCAAATTGTTCAAGGTCGCTCAAAGTGGTTCAAGATCGTTTAAGACTTTTCGACTTTTCAGACTCTTCCAACTTTTTAACTCTTCCTGTTTTAATCATTCTTCATTCAACATTAATCATTCAATTTTAATACCTTTGCTTTCCAAAAATCACATCAGAAAAATTTTTCAAAATGGAAAGAGACCAAAAGATATTCGACCTGATCAAACAGGAAAAAGAACGCCAGACCAATGGCATAGAACTGATTGCTTCTGAGAACTTTGTCAGCGACCAGGTGCTGGAAGCCATGGGTTCTGTCCTGACCAATAAATATGCCGAAGGCTATCCGGGAAAACGCTATTACGGAGGTTGTGAGATCGTGGATCAAAGCGAGCAAGTGGCCATTGACCGTGCCCGGGAACTTTTCAACGCCGAATATGCCAATGTGCAGCCTCACTCAGGTGCCCAGGCCAACATGGCGGTTCTTCTGGCTTGTCTGAATCCGGGAGATACTTTTATGGGCCTCGATCTGTCACACGGGGGGCACCTGTCACACGGTTCTGCGGTGAATTCTTCAGGAATTCTATACCGTCCTGTGGCCTACCAGGTGAAAGAAGAAACCGGCACCGTCGATTATGATGCTATGGAAGCGACCGCACGAAAGGAAAAACCCAAATTGATCATCGCCGGGGCATCGGCTTACTCCCGTGATTGGGATTATGAACGCATGCGCAATATTGCCGACGAAGTAGGCGCCCTGCTCATGGCGGATATCGCCCATCCGGCCGGACTCATTGCCAAAGGGCTGCTTAACGATCCCATTGAATATTGTCATATCGTCACGACAACCACGCACAAAACGTTACGGGGCCCCAGAGGTGGTATGATCCTCATGGGCGAAGATTTTGAAAATCCTTTTGGCATCAAAACCCCCAAAGGCATTACCAAGATGATGTCGGATGTGCTGAACTCCGCCATTTTCCCCGGCGTTCAGGGCGGACCGCTGGAACACGTTATCGCCGCCAAAGCCGTTGCGTTCGGGGAAGCTTTGTCAGACAGTTACTTTGAATACATCCTTCAGGTAAAGAAAAATGCAGCTGTCATGTCCAAAGCTTTTGTCGATAAAGGATATCATGTAATTTCCGGAGGAACCGACAACCATCTGATGCTAATTGACTTAAGGAGCAAATTCCCCGAGATCACCGGAAAACTGGTTGAAAACACCCTCGTGAAAGCGCACATTACCGTGAACAAAAACATGGTTCCTTTCGACAGCCGTTCACCATTCCAGACCAGCGGTCTTCGTGTGGGAACACCGGCCATCACGACCCGTGGATTGAAAGAAAAAGATATGGCACCGATCGTCGATCTGATCGACGAAGTGATCAGCAACATCGAAAATGAAACCGTTATCGAAGGTGTAAAAAAACAAGTTATCGAAATGATGAGCAACATTCCTTTGTTTGCTTACTAATCGATTCGTTCAGCATTCTTTCAAAATATTTCATGAAGCGCTCTTTGATTTTTCAGGGAGCGCTTTTTTCATGCCGTTGGCTTTCCTTTGCCCTATGCTTTTTGCCTTGAGTTGTTCAAAATTGTTCAAGATGGTTCAATGTTGTTCAACACTTTCGACTTTTGCGCTTTTCATACAT
>CAYWBO010000137.1:0-3276 GCA_964456625.1 uncultured Lentimicrobiaceae bacterium
ACCACGCGGATAAGAATGCAAGCAGCCTGTCCCGTAGGGACAAACTGTCTTTAGATTCTGGTTTTAACGTTTGTCAGCTCCGTTAGGAGCGGCCTGTATCTGCCCCTTCAAACAAAGACTTCTTCAAAAATCACGAGTTACCGGCTGGTGATCCTTCTCATTTCGCTTATCAGCTTCTTTTTATTTTCAGGGTCTGAGGAGGAATGACCGGAAATCGTGATGTTCAATGTAGAATTATTTAATCCGCTTTGTAAACGGAAGGCCTGGACCGGCGGACAGATAAAGTCGAAGCGGCCCTGAACGATGGTCGTCTTGATGTCCTTTATCTTGTCTACATTTTTCATGATGAAATCTTCCTGAAGGAAGCACCGGTTTTTGATGTAATGAGCTTCCAGAATGGCCATCGATTTATAAGAAAATCCATCCAGCAGATCATCGGTATCCTCAATTTTCCTAATGGTATAAAACGACATTTCATAACGGGCCCATTCGTAGGCATATTTGTTCCCTATTTTTTCATCCTTCGAAAGCATTTGTTTCAGGTAATAATCCACGGGTTTTTCGCCTTCTTTCACCAGTGCTGCAAAGCGTTTCCACACATCGGGGAAGAATTCCTTGATGCCGCCGCCGATGTAATGGTCGATCCCGTAATCGTTGGCCAGCCAGATGCCTCTCAGGATCAATCCCGAAACCCTTTCGGGATGATGGATGGCATACACCAGTGCCAGCGTGCTGCCCCAGGAACCGCCGAAAACATAAACTTTCCCGAAATTGAGCCGGTCCAGGATCAGGTTGATGTCATGGATCAAATCTTGCGTCGTATTGTTTTCGATGGAACCGAAAGGCTTGCTGCGGGAGGTGCCCCGCTGGTCGAAGAAAAGCACATTGTACCGGCGCTTGTCGAAAAACTGCTTGTCGCTGTCCGAAAAACCGGCACCCGGTCCGCCGTGGAGGAACAAAACCGGAATGCCTTTCGGATTGCCGTACAATTCATAATATAATTCATGTCCTTCGCCTACGGGGATATATCCTTTCCGGTAGGATTCGATGTCTTTCGGTGCTGCCATTTGTTTTTTCCGCCGAAATTAAGATTATTTACCGAATTATTGTTGCGGAGCCTATTTTAGCGCTTCAGATCTCCCGAGCGGCAGCAGCAGGATGTTTTATGATTCTTTTTTGACGATGGTTTTCTTTCCGATAAACTCTTTGATGATCCGCTCTTTCATTTCTGCAAAATACCGCCTCAGATTTACATAAGTCGGGGCTTCGATCTGTGTGATAATTTCAAGTTCATGATTTAAGAAATCCGATAAGGCGCTGATGTCAACAGGATGATCACCGTTTTTCGGGTCGGGAGAGGATGCAATGGCTTTGCTTCCGGAAACTTTGTCTGCCACAAAAAAATACAACCCGTTGTATATCTTTTCAAACAGGTCGTTTGCCGTCATTTCATGACCGGTTATGTTGATTTCTGAAATATATTCTTTCAGTTGCCTGATGATGACGGACTTTGTTTCCTCGCCGTATTTTCTGTCGTTCCGCAAATCCAGTTTTTGTCTTATTTTTTTGATCTCCTCTTTGAGGGCTTCATTCCTTTCAATCAGTTCTTTTTTGCCTTTTTCGTCTTTCCATATCCTGATTTTGATCTCCAGTACCTGCGATTGTGATTCCAGATTTGCAATATCTTTCAATGATTCCAGTTCTGTTTTTGCAGGTTCCTTCTCTTCAGCCTGCAACTCGTCGTAAAGCAGCCCCAGCGTTCTTTTCAGTTTCTCGATCTTGGCTTTGACCGCTTCGTTCCTTCTGATCAAATCATTTTTGCCCTGCTCGTCTTTCCAAATCTTGATCTTTATTTCCAGGACTTGCGATTCGGATTGCAGTTTTGAGAGATCATTTAGTAATTCCCGTTCTGTCTTGGCAGGTGCTTCCTCCCTTACCGGCTGCTCCTTTTCATTTAACAGGCCCAGTTTTTTCTTTATTTTGCTGATCTCCGCTTTGACAGCTTCATTTCTTTTGATCAGATCAAGTTTGCCACGCTCGTCTTTCCAGATCCTGATCTTTATTTCCAGGACCTGGGATTCGGATTGCAGTTTTGAGAGATCTTTTAATAATTCCTGTTCTGACATTGCGGATGGTTATCTAAAAATACTCCAGGTTAAAGTCCTTTTCTTTCCAGGTTTCCTGATTCCAACAGACTCAAATCCCAGCCGTTATTGCAGCCAGTGCAAACCACTGCACATATAAACATCCGGTAGTCTTCCGTTTGGATCGGGTCTGTCAGGTATTCGGGCATTTTTTGTTTGGTTAAGACACTGCGAAGTTAGGAATTTATTGTGAAAGTGTTCTGCCAGAGCCGGTTTTTGTCGGACAGAATATGGCTAAGGTAAAAAAGAGTTGAATGGTTAAAAAGTTTGCAAGGTTAAAAGCGTCTCCTCTTGATACAGTTCATTGTACAATTTCGACCCCTGAGGCATTCTCAAGTCTGATTATTTCCTGACATGCTTTTGTATTAATCGCAGTAATTTATATTTGTCAAGGGGTTTTGAAATATAATCATTACATCCTGCTTTAATGGCCTTTTCTCTGTCGCCTGACAGTCCGTAAGCTGTCTGTGCTATGATGAGAACGCCCTTGTTAAACTTGCGGATTTGACGGGTAGTTTCATATCCATTTATACCCGGCATTTTAATGTCCATCATAACAAGGTCCAGGTCAGGATTTGTTTTACACGCTTCAATGGCTTCTACTCCGTTTTCTGCATGTAAGATATCCCGGCTTATTTTTTTGAGCATTTTTGAAAGGAGCAAATAGGAGATTTCATCGTCTTCTACAATTAATATTTTCAGGTTTTTGATATTAACATCGCTCATCTTATCAGGAACAACCTTTTTGATGTCACTTTTAGGGTGCTGTATGGGGTTGTATGGAATGGTAAAATAAAATGCTGATCCGCCTGCCTTGCCTGCCTTAACTTCACTGGTTACCCATATTTTTCCGCCCAGCAACGTTACAAATGCTTTAGAAATCGCCAAACCCAAACCGGCTCCTTGTCGCGCCATATAATCGGTGTTGTCTGCTTTGATAAACCGTTCAAAAATGGCTTCCTGCCGGTCCTTTGGAATCCCGATGCCGGTGTCTTTAACGAAAAATTCCATTACGGGTTCCGGACCCTGCTTTTCTATGGTATATCCAAATTCTATCGACCCTTCATCGGTATATTTAATGGCATTTTTAACCAGGTTGGTAAGAATTGCATATATTTTCTCACGGTCTGTA
>CAYWBO010000138.1:0-3110 GCA_964456625.1 uncultured Lentimicrobiaceae bacterium
ACCAAATCTTCCAGCGAAATCCATGATATCATTTGTTTTCCGCTGCCCAGCGGAGAACCCAAACCCAGTTTCACAGGAGACATCATCTTTGGCAAGGCACCTGCCTTTTCCGACAAAACCACACCGGTTCTCAACAGCACTCTCCTGACGCCGATTTCCTCAATAGGGAGCGAACTTTGCTCCCACTGCACGGTGACATCCGCCAGAAAATCGTTTCCCGGAGGATCCTCTTCATGAAAGACCTGGTTGGAAAGTGTGCTGCCATAATAGCCTATTGCGGACGCAGAAATAAAAACTTCAGGCTTCTTGTTGGAGGCTCTGATTTTTTCTACCAGCAGCTGCGTGGTTTTCAAACGGCTTTCCAGAATCCGCTTTTTTTGCTCAGGAGTCCACCGCCCGGCGCTGATGTTTTCTCCCGCAAGGTGAATAATGGCATCGGCAAACACAAGTGCTTCCTCGTCCAGGATACCATTTTCATAGTCCCAGTAAAAGGTTCGCTTATCCGTTTTATTTCGCGAACGCGAAAGTACAGCCGTTTCATACCCTTTTTCTTTTAACAGTTTCTGAAGCTGGCTGCCGATCAACCCTGTCCCGCCGGTGATTAATATATTCTTCATCTCTTACTTGGGAAGATAGTTTGAGTGAATTTCCTCTAATGAGAAATTTTTATCCTGTTCATGGAGATGTTTATGAAAATAAATCAGCTTCCGGAAAATTGCCAGTGAATTGTTCAACTCCTCCTCCGTAAGGTTACCAATGATGATTTCCGAAACCATGTGCATCTCACCAAACGACATCATGATTTCCTTTTCGCCTTTTTCCGTCAAGGCTATACGGCGTGCCCGTTTGTCTCTTTCATCGGCATATTCATAAATCAAACCGCTTTTCACCAAACGCTTTATGATTTCGCTTCCGCTGGATATTTCGAGCAAATGTTGCTGAATCAGTTCACTTTTCAGCAAACTCTTGTCTTTAAATAAACTAGCAAGAAAACCATATTCGTCAATCGTTTTGAAAGAAGTGTTGGCAAAAGCCTTTTTGATGTAAATCTTGGCAAAACGAAACAAAGTGGTGAGGTCCGACGAAAACTCAACATCCCGGTACTTTTTATAATTTACATAATCTCCCTTTACAGGCTCTGAATCCAAAGGACGTGCCGAAGCTCCTGAAACATGATTGGAAAGGAATACCGAAAACTCCTGAATATCGTCGTTATCATGTTCGCTGGCGTAAGCCTCAACATAATCCAGCAGCGACCTCATCAATTTTATATTATCCGACATGGTATTTCTTTAAATATTTTATTACGTTTTTGTAATTAGTATTACAAATTTGCATTATTTTTGCAGCAAAGTTACAAAATCGTAGTATATGTTTAAGAATTATATAAAAATCATTTCAATTATAAGCCTTTTTCTGTTCATATTTCAACCGGGACTTGCCCAGGGGCAGAATTGTGTTGTCAAGGGAAAAGTAACCAATGGGGTCAACAACAGCCCGGTTCCTTATGCTTCTGTACAGGTCAAAGGTATGAATAATGGCACCATAACGGATGAATCTGGAAACTTCACTTTATCAGGACTTAAGCCCGGAAACATAAGGCTGTTGGTTTCTTCGCTGGGATATCAGAAAACAGAAAGCGGAACCATATTCCTTACCAATGAGAAACAGCCCTATATCGAAATTCCGATGCAACCGGTTGCCCAGAAGCTCAAAGAGGTAACCATTACCAGCAGTATTTTGCGGCAAAGCAACATCGCACCCGTTTCGATGCAACGCCTGGGCATCAAGCAAATTCTTGATAATCCGGGAAGCAATATGGACATTTCCCGTGTACTTCAATCCTTGCCGGGAATCGGTTCTACGCCCAATTTCAGAAACGACATTATCGTTCGCGGTGGCGGCCCGACAGAAAGCAAATTCTACCTGGACGGCATTGAAATTCCGATCTTGAATCACTTCGCCACCCAAGGTGCTTCGGGTGGAGCAGTGGGAATCTTGAATGCCGATTTTATCCAGTCGGTAAATTATTATTCCAGTTCCTTCCCCGCCGACCGGCCCAATGCATTGAGCGGAGTTTTTGAGTTCTTCCTGAAAGAGGGAAACCATGAGAAAACCCACTTTCAGCTTTCTCTTGGCTCAAGCAATGCCGCGCTGACTCTGGACGGGCCTATCGGCAAAAAGACAAGTTATATTTTTTCGGTAAGGCAATCTTATCTGCAGTTTATTTTTTCCGCTTTCGGGCTCCCCTTTCTGCCCACATTCAACGATTACCAGCTGAAAACAAAAACACAGTTTAATGAAAAAAACCAGCTGACGGTGATCAGCATCGGTTCACTTGACCGGATGACTCTCAATACGAGTTTGAGCAATCCCGACCCTTCACAGGAATACATTTTATCCTATCTCCCGGTCAACAACCAATGGAGTTATACCATCGGAGCCAACTACCGGCATTTCACCAAAA
Source organism: uncultured Lentimicrobiaceae bacterium (assembly GCA_964456625.1). Classification (GTDB taxonomy): domain Bacteria; phylum Bacteroidota; class Bacteroidia; order Bacteroidales; family F082; genus Sulfidibacterium. The sequence goes on from CAYWBO010000138.1 coordinate 2,468, forward strand.
ACGGGAGTCATGAACTGGTTGTGAGCCGCAACATGCTCTACAATCAGCTGTACAAATATCCAGATAACAATACCTCCCTGCCCAGAAGTCTGAACTATGTTTCTACCCAGGCAGAGAACAGCCTGCGCTATGAATTCAATCTGTTTAAGGATGGATACAGCCTTAATCTGAGCGCCAACACAGATTTTTACCGGTATACGAACAATACAACACAGCAGGATTATACATCAGGAAGCACTGTTTTTAACCATTATCAGACCTTTCTGACCAACATGGATTATGGGTTTTCGGCACAGGCATCCAAGAAGTACTTCAAAGAACGCCTGGCTGTTAGTTTCGGTTTTCGATTCGACGGCGACAACTATAATCAAAAGATGGAAAATCTCCTGAACCAGTTTTCTCCGCGTGCCTCTGTCTCTTTGTCCGTTACTCCAAAACTAAGCATCAGCGCCTCGACCGGAAGATATTTCGAGCTTCCCGCATTTACGACTTTGGGATATAAAAGCGATCAGGGCCTTCTTGTAAATCAATTGGGGGCAACTTATATTCAGGCCGATCATTACAACCTGGGACTGGCCTTCCGCCCCAAAGAAGACATGTTCTTTTCACTGACAGGGTTTTACAAATGGTATCAGGATTATCC
>CAYWBO010000139.1:0-3092 GCA_964456625.1 uncultured Lentimicrobiaceae bacterium
TTTGCCATGTGGACCCTGTTGCGTTGCCCGCCCGAAAGAAGACCTACCTTTTTTTGCTGGTCAGTGCCAGAAAAATTGAATTTTGCCACATAAGCACGGCTGTTGATCTCCTTTTTGCCCAGCCAGATAGTATCCTGGTTATCGGATATTGCCTGCCATATGGTTTGTTCAGGATCCAAGGCATCTCTGTTTTGGTCAACATAGGAGAGCTTGACTGTTTCCCCGATTCGAATAATGCCGTCATCCGGGGTTTCCTGCCCTGTGATTATTTTGAACAAGGTGGTTTTTCCTGCCCCATTGGGGCCTATTACACCAACGATCCCGCCGGCAGGAAGAAAAAAGTTCATGTTGTCGATCAAAATGCGATCGCCAAAATATTTCTGGATGTTTTTTGCTTCAATGACAAGTTTTCCCAGGCGTGGGCCGGGAGGAATGAATATTTCTAATTCTCTGGCCAGTTGTTCTGTCTCCTGCGACATTAATTTTTCATAGGAATTAATGCGCGCTTTTGCCTTGGTGCGTCTGCCTTTGGGCGACATTTTAATCCATTCCAATTCCCTTTGTAATGTTCGTCTTCGTTCACTTTCTTTCTTTTCCTGCTGGGCAAGGCGTTTTTCTTTTTGTTCCAACCATGATGAATAATTACCTTGCCATGGAATACCTACACCTCGGTCAAGTTCAAGGATCCAGCCTGCGACATTGTCGAGAAAATAACGATCATGGGTAACGGCAATAACCGTACCGGGATAAGACTGCAGATGATGTTCAAGCCATGAGACGGACTCTGCATCCAGATGATTAGTGGGTTCGTCTAAAAGCAGAATATCTGGTTGTTTGAGAAGGATACGGCAAAGAGCGACCCTGCGCTTCTCACCTCCGGAGAGAATGTCGCAGGGAGTATCGGACGGAGGGCAACGCAAAGCATCCATGGCCATTTCCAGTCTGCTGTCAAGATCCCAGGCAGAGAGGGTGTCGAGTTTGTCCTGGACTTCAGCCTGTCTTTCAATCAGGGCCTGCATTTCATCGTCCGTCAACGGTTCGGCAAATTTTTCATTGATGGTGTTGAATTCGGCCAAAAGGTCAACTGTTTCCTTAACGCTTTCCTCAACAATCTGACGGACTGTTTTTTCAGGATCTAACATAGGTTCTTGAGGAAGGTAATCGATTGTATGTCCGGGAGACAATATGGTCTCCCCGTTGAACTCGGTGTCGATTCCTGCCAGGATTCTCAACAATGTGCTTTTGCCCGAACCGTTTAATCCGAGAACGCCTATCTTGGCTCCATAGAAATAAGATAGAGAAATATCTTTTAATACAGGTTTGTTATCGTAATATTTACTGACTTTTATCATTGAGTAGATGATTTTTCTGTCGTCGCTGCCCATCGGTCAACCTTGTGTTCGAGAATAGGAATGGTTTTGGAAAACTGCCTTTGGCAGTATCGATATTATCGATGTGGTCCGTAACAATAAAATGGGAACTCTTTTTTCTAGGCAAGTAATGTACTCTGGAATAAGAAAAAAAAAAAGAATGTTAGCTGAAGGAACTATTTTTGCCTCTGTGAAAATTTACTAAAGACTTACGAATAGGTGTCGATAAAGCTAAAGAGATAATATGTCTATTGCCGGATCAAGGAAGATCCGTGGACATGTAGGTAACGCAACGCCAAGGAGGGCCTGCAATGAAAATCGATGAATCCGCAATACAGCTTTATTCCCACCAATCTTCTCTTGAAAAAAACGAAAAAAATGAAACATTAACCGTTTGGCGAACAAATGGTGAGCGTCGGACTGTTGCTAATGACGGGAAAGAAAGAAACGATCTTGAATCATTAAAAAAAGCCCTATCTTGGCAATCTGTGAAAGTCACATTGTCGGATGAGGCAAAAAAACTCAAGGCCGCTCAAAAGAATACAGATGCGGCCTCCGGACAGACCGACATGATGTCCGATTTGAACATACGGATTTTGCAAATAATGATCGAACGCATTACAGGTAAAAAGATCCAAAGTGCGGATCTAAAAAGAATTTTGGCCGGAATGGAGGGCAAAACTCAAAGCCCCCCGGCGGAAAATGGAGGTAGCTCTGCCGTACAACAAGCAAATAATGCGCAACAGGCTCCGGGGTTCGGGTTGGTCTATCAGGAGCAACAATCACATTTTGAATCAGAATCAATAAACTTTACAGCTCAAGGGAAAATAGTCACTCAGGACGGCAAAGAAATAGATTTTTCAACCCAGCTTGCAATGAGCAGGGAGGTATACACTGAGCAAACCCAAACAATTAAAATGGGTGAAGCACTAAAAGATCCCCTGGTTATAAATTTTAACGGCACAGCCGCTCAGCTTACTCAAACGAAATTTTCTTTTGATCTTAATGCAGACGGGACTGCTGAACAAATGGCATTTGTCAGTCCGGGAAGTGGATTTCTTGCATTGGACAAAAACGGTGACAATAAGATTAATGACGGTTCCGAACTTTTTGGGCCCGGTACCGGCAGTGGTTTTAATGAGTTGTCGGCCTATGATAGCGACGGAAATAATTGGATTGATGAAAATGATCCTGTTTTTAATCAGCTCCGTATCTGGACGAAAGATGCCAATGGGCAGGATACGGTCACTTCGCTTGCTCAAGCAGGGGTCGGAGCCCTCTATCTTGGTAATATGGCAACTCCTTTTTCCTTTAAAAACAGTGGAAATGAATTGGTCGGCCAGCTGCAAAACACAGGAATTTTTGTGCAGGAGAACGGGCAAGTCGGTACTCTGCAGCAGGTTGATTTGGTAACCTAATTCCGGTCTAAGAAATAAATGAAATAACCGTTGACTTTACCTATCAATTCATAGGTCTCCTGATAGGGGGCGGGCTGATCAAAATCAAGAGATTTGATGTTGTCTCCGGCGTTCCAGGCTGAAAGGATGAGTTCCAATTTGTCGTTATATTTAGTGATATATTTAGATATCAGATAACAAGTTAGAAGAATATTGATCTTGGGATCAAAAAGATCTGTCCTACGCAGATTCAGGAGCCGGGTCCTGTCAACATATTTAAACCGAAAATCAGAATGAGCAAGTTCAGCTGCTGCTTGTTTTCCGG
>CAYWBO010000140.1:0-3090 GCA_964456625.1 uncultured Lentimicrobiaceae bacterium
ATCCTTTCCAGTGAGGACCAGGTGGATTTGAACCAGCTGATTCCCGAGCTGGAATTCGAGAAATACTTTACGGGTATCCTTTCCTGAGGCACTTCATCGCAACAATTAATGATTATTTATTACAATTTTTGGGAGGAAAACCTATATTTGCCGTCAGGCAATTATTTCCAACAAACAAGTAAATAATGAAAACATTGAAGCTGACGCTTTTAGCCGTATTCTTTCTGGCCTTTTCAGGCATGGTGAATGCGCAACACATCACCATCCTTCACACCAACGACATTCATTCAAAAATTGACGGAAACGGTCCGAGAACGGATTATTCTCCCGAGGTTCTCAACAACGACAGCGTGCAGGGCGGTTTTGCCCGGCTGGCCACATTGCTCAAAGAAGAAAAGGCCAAGAATCCCGACGGGACGCTGATCGTGGACGCTGGCGACTTTCTGATGGGAAGCCTGTTCAACATGAACGAGCCCAACACCGGTTTCGAACTGGCCCTGATGAAAAAGATGGGATTTCAGTTCACCACCATCGGAAATCATGAGTTCGATTACGGCCCCAATGCGCTGGCAGATGTGATCAACGAAGCCGAAAAACACGGCGGCATCCCCCAGATCATTTCATCCAACCTGAAACCCGTGCCCAATGATGTCAGGGACAACAAACTGGCCAAACTGTTTGAAAACGGGACCATCCTACCCTATAAGATCATCACCATCAAGGGAATTAAGATCGGGATCATCGGCATCCTGGGCATCAATGCAGCGGAAGTGGCTCCCAACAAAGCGCCGGTTATCGTAGAAAAACAAAGCAGGACTGCCCGGAAGCTGGCGAAGATGCTGAAGAAGGAAAAACATGTCGACCTGGTGATCTGCCTGTCGCACAGCGGCGTTTACCCCAACGGCAAAGGCGGTTTCTACGGCGAAGATATCAAACTGGCCAAAAAGGCCAGATACATCGATGTGATCATCAGCGGGCATACCCATGTGGTGACGCCGCAACCCATCAAGGTTAAAAATACGCTGATCGTCCAGACAGGCTCCTATCTGCATTATCTGGGAAGACTCGACCTGGATGTACAAAACGGAAAAATTGTCAGTTATCTGTTCCAGCTCATCCCCATCAACGACAAGATCATGGGCGACAAAAAGATCAACGCCGAAATCAATGCTTACGAAAAGGTCCTGACAAAGAAATATCTCACCCCCTTGGGACTGACGTTAACCAAACCGATTGCGGAAACTTCTTTTAATTTGTTGAAGCACAATCCCAAAGGTTATCAACATACCAGCCTGGGCGTTTTCCTCGATCATGCCATCCGGTATTATGTGGATAAATACAACGGCGGCACCGACGTGGAACTGCTGGCTTCCGGCGTGGTACGCGACAACATTCTAAAAGGAAAGACCGGCGCCATCACCGTAGCCGATATGATCCGCATGCTGCCACTGGGACGCGCCAACAAACATCTTCAGGGTTATCCGCTGGCCAAGATCTACATCACCGGTCACGAGCTGAAAAATCTGATGGAAGTACTGCTGCTTTCCACAAGCGACGACGGTTATGTTTTTGCTTCAGGCATTAAAGTCTATTACAATCCTCATAAATTAATGCTTACCCGGGTTTATAAGATTGAAATGAACGGAAAGCCTATCGACCTGTCCAAGGACAACCTCAAACTTTACAGTGTTACCGCCGATACGTACCTGCTTGGTTTTATCGGTCAGGTGAAAAAACTAAGCCACGGACTGGTGAGTGTGGTGCCCAAGTTCAAGGACGGCGTGCCCATCAAAGACATGAACAAGGCCATCATCGACTTCAACAAGAAAGAGCCTGGCGTGCAGCCGGGTACCGAATGGCTGGCCGTAGTGCGCTACCTGCAGCATTTGAAGGATACCACCGGCAACGGTATTCCCGATATTCCGCTGAAATACGATCATCCGCTGTCGAACCGGATCCCGGGAAAGAAAAAGAAGTAAGGTGATTTTGTGGGCACGCGTTGCAAACGCGCCAGTGAGGGGACAAAAACTTTCTTTGTTTCGTTTGACATTTTTATTGGTTTAAATTGTTGGTGACCGTGTTATATTTCCCCAAATTTACCTATTAATTTGTCATGTCGCCTTTTACGTTTCGTTTTTTTACGCTATCGATCCGTTTCAGCAAGCGAGGTTCAATGTTTGACAAGACGCCCCTCTATACCCACCGATCCGGCACGCGCTGTAGCGCGCACCGGATCGGATCGTTCTAAATCAAAAGCACAACAATCTTCAGGCTCTTTTGAGAAATTCATCCGGACCATTTGAAAAAGTCCTCTAGAGCATTTGATCATTTACTCTAGAGCAGTTCATCATTTACTCTAGAGCAATTGAAGAAGTCGTCTAGAGTAAATTTTTCATTCGTCGGGGTGACTTATCCTGAATGGACAAAAATCAGCTTAGTCTCTCAAAAATGTAATTCCGTGCCGAAGCCTCCAACGCACGGCTGGGCCTGTACATGACCTTCGCCTTTTTAATGGCCGACACATTGAATTTATCGGCGCTTTCGGCGCCTTCACTGGAGAGCCTGACGGCAAAGGTACCCAGCGAGCCAAGCTGTACCGCCCGGCCTTCCTCCAGCTCATGAATGATAATATCCACCACGGCCTTGACAGCGGCCTCGGTGTCAACATGGTCCAGCGATGTCTTGCCTGCGACAAGATTCGCTACTTTTTCAATGCTCACGGTTTCTTTTCTTACCGCAAGAGCATAAAACTTCTTGGGAAGCTCCCGGTTGCTGGGATTTCCCCTTTCGACTAGTTTGTAATTAATAGACATGGCTTTAAATATTGATGGTTAGAAATGTGCCGGTTCCCAAAGAAATCGGCGTGAATTAATAGTCGTATAATCTTAGCAGGACAACATGCGGAAAAGGGTTTGTTGTTTTCACCGGTCAATATACAACAAAAAAGAGGGAAAAGCAAGGTTTATGGGCAAATTTAGGGTCATTATAAATAAGATAATGTACTGGAAAGGCGGTAGTTACTGTGGAAGTGAGCTTAAGTGACCTAAAGTGACTAAAGTTGGGGGAATGTCGAACAAGGATTAACGATTG
>CAYWBO010000141.1:0-3069 GCA_964456625.1 uncultured Lentimicrobiaceae bacterium
GGGCGCACGGTATGTCGCAGGCAGAAATTGACAAACTGAAAACCCGTGCCGAGATCTTAAATGCTGTGAGACCTGGCGATAACAGCTCCAGTCAGCGTATTATTCCGACACAAAATGTCAATTACCCGGCGCCGTTGAGCAAGCGGCTGGCCGAGTTGCCCAAAAGAGGAAACGATCGTGTTTTCGGCTATTCTTTATTTACGAATAAGGAACTGACATTTGATCCCGGCGTCAACATTGCTACGCCTAAAAATTATCAACTGGGTCCCGGCGACATCATCAATATTGATGTGTGGGGGGCTTCGCAACAGAGCTATCAGGAAATTGTGTCCCCCGGCGGGAAAATCATTATCCCCAAAATAGGACCCATATTCGTCAGCGGTCTGACCATTGATCAGGCTACAACAAAAATCAAAAAATATCTGAGTAAGATTTATGCCGGACTTGACAAGGGGAACACCTTTATGGAGATGAGCCTGGGGGGTATCCGGAGCATCCGGGTAAACATCGTGGGGGAGGTGACCCTTCCGGGAACCTATGATCTTTCGTCGCTGGCATCGGTTTTTAATGCGCTGTATGCAGCAGGCGGACCTGCGGAAGACGGTTCTTTGCGTGATGTGAAAATCATCCGGAATAACAAAACAGTGGCTACGCTTGATTTTTATGAGTTTCTGACCAAAGGTATTTTATCCGGAAATATGCGACTGCAGGATCAGGATATTGTTTTTGTTTCGCCGTATAAGGACCGCGTGGAAATCAAGGGCCAGGTGAAACGGAATATGTTCTTCGATATGAAACCGGGCGAAACACTCAAAGATCTGATCTACTATGCCGGTGGATTTACCGGGAAAGCCTATACGCAAAAAATTAAAATCATTCGTAAAACACCGCAGGAAAAAAAGATCCTGGTGGTAAACTCGGATGAAGATGATACACTCAAGCTGAAAAACGGTGATGTGGTACAGGTGGATTCCATTCTGAACCGATTTGAAAACCGGGTTCAGATCACAGGCGCGGTGATGCGTCCGGGGGCCTTTGCTCTGGACAGCAGCAATACGCTGAAGAAACTGATCCAAAATGCCGACGGCCTCAGAGAAGATGCGTATGAAAACAGGATTTCAGTCTATCGCTTGAAAAAAGATTTGGTGCGCGAAGCCATCCCCGTTGATCTGACAAAGCTCATGAGTTCGCATCTTTCTTTCCCGATGCAAAAAAATGACTCGGTGCACATTCCATCAGTTTTTGATATCCGCGAAAAATCTTTCGTTGAAATACACGGACAGGTAGCCCGCCCGGGCACTTATCCTTTCACCGATAATATCCGGCTGCAGGATCTGATCATCCAGGCAGGCGGTATTCTCGAGTCAGCATCCATGGCACGGATTAACATCGCCCGCAGGGTAAAGGATACCTCGACTGTACAAAACAACAACCAAATATCCCAGACCTTTCAGTTTTCCATCGAAAAGAACGGACAGCTGCCGGATTCGGTAAAGAATTTTAAACTGAGTCCTTTTGATCAGGTTTTTGTAAGGAAATCACCTTCCTATACGCCGCAACAGCTGGTTACAATCGAAGGGGAAGTCAATTTCCCGGGTAAATATTCCATCCGTGACCGGAATGAAAGGATTTCAGATATTATTAAGCAAGCCGGAAATCTTACCTCACAGGCCTACCTGCAAGGCGCCAGCCTGATCCGCAAAAAGACCACATTGCTGTTGCATCAGAAGGCACTGGAGTCTGTTTATGCCAGCAGCAATCCTGAAAAAAATAAGATTCTGGCTTCCACTGATAAGTATAATGTGATTGGAATCGATCTGGAGAAAATATTGAATGATCCGGGTTCTGCTGCCGACCTGATCTTACAGCCCGGAGATTCCCTTCAGATTCTTAAGAAATCACAAACAGTGACAGTGAGTGGCGCTGTTTATCGACCCAATGTGATCCCCTATGTAAAAGGAATGTCGTTTCAGCAGTATATTTCGAACGCCGGTGGGTTTACACGGGATGCGTCCAGAAGAAATGTATACGTTGTGTATGCCAATGGGTCGGTGAGGAAGACCTCGAAATTTTTATTCTTTAAAGGCTACCCGCCTATTGGTCCGGGGGCGGAAATCATTGTTCCCCAGAAATCGCATACCGGTGGCCGGTTGGGGACAACGAGTGCCATTGGGCTGAGCTCAGCATTGGCATCTCTGGCCCTGGTGGTTATTACCATTATTAAAACCATTCATCCTTAAGCGGATAATTTGTGCAGTGATATAGAAGGAATGGAAATAAAAAATCGACTCTGAAAATGAAAGAAGGCATGGATTTGAAAGAGATTTTGGAAAAAATCAGGCAGGGAAAGAAAACCATTTATACCGCTCTGATTGTAGCTTTTGTACTGGCACTTTTGGTGGTGTTGATCACACCGAAAAAGTACACGACAAAAGTGGTTTTGTTGTCTGAGACCAGTGCCAAAGGTGGGGCTTCCGGATTATTAGGGCAACTTGGGAACCTTTCGGGGATGAACCTGGGAGATTTGATGGGGCTGAATCTGGGCAGTTCCTCAGGCAGCGATGTCCTTTCTCCCGAACTTTATCCGGATATTGTGGCCAGCACCCCGTTTCTGTTGGATGTGATGCATCAGACCATCAGTGACTCAAAAAGCGACCAACCGGTAACAGTCTCCACATATTTAAAGAAACATTCCAGAACTTCCCTGATTGGTTTGGTCGTTGGCATTTTTAAGTCATCCAAGGGTACATCTCCTTTACCGGTGCTTAAGAATGGAAGCGATGAGGTGCTTCATTTAACCCAGCAGCAATCAGACAGGTTGAAGGCATTGGGTGAGATGATCCAGGTGAATGTGAGGAAACCGGATGATAAACTGATGTCGAGTAGTAATAGTAAGATTCTTACCGTGGCGGTGGAAGCTCACGACCCTTTGGTTTCGGCCTTGCTGGCGGATTCGGTAGTAAGTTGCCTGAAACAGTATGTGATCAATTATAATACAGGCAAAGCAAAAAAGGATTTGAAATTTATTTCGGAACAATTTCTGCAGGCACGGCAAAACTATTATGCTGC
>CAYWBO010000142.1:0-3061 GCA_964456625.1 uncultured Lentimicrobiaceae bacterium
ATGATAGTTGGTTAGCCGGTTTTTCATATCTGTTTTACGTTTCTTTTATCCGTTTTGCAAACGGCTTTAAATCTATCTGCTTTCAATTAAAATAAAATTTTTTCCCAACATCCTGTTACCGTTTACGACCTAAATGTAACAGTTATTCCAGTAAAAAACAAACGATTTACAGGCATTCTGGTTAGCCTGTTAGGGTGTAATTCTCGGATGGGTTGGGTTATAAATTCATATATTCAGGGGGTATTCCCATATCATCTGTTACTGACTTTCACATACAGATTTAATTTTTCTACTTGTATTATATGTTTTTTTGGTGAGGGTAGATACGTGATTAATCACGTATCTACAATTATTTCAGAAACAACAGCGCCGCACTATAATGCGGAATAGTCAGCCGGCACTGATTGTTATTTACGCTGCATTTTTCTATGGTCTTGGGCTCCCATGATAAGTCCGGACCAATAACGGCACCGGCCAGTGAAACATCGTTGGTTGCATCAATACGTGGTCCCGTAAGCCTCCAGATATTTGCGCTGTTAGCTTGTTCGGGCAGTTGTACGGTTAAGTCAAGGTCACTGGAAGCGTCCTTGTTAAAGATGGCGATACGCCACCCGTTCTTTGCCTTGCCGGCATATGCGGTTGCGTTGATATTACCGGCTTGCAGAACGACATTTTTCATCTCAGTTTCTGCAAATTGGTTCGCCAGCATCATGCCATAAAAAATTGGCCGCGCTTTAAATCCATAATTCACTTCTCCGGCTATCGGGGTATAATAACTGCCTTTGGAGTCGCTACTCTCACTGGCAACTTTTTCACCGGGCAGGTGGTTGCCCAGCGCTGCCTTTAATATATTCCGGCTGCCACCGTGTAAATTGATACCGGCACATCCTGCAGCTGCCAGAGTAAGCATATAATCACCTCCCCACAAGGCCGATGCAAGTGTATCGCTCATCCCGGGTTTGCCGCCACGGTAACACGAATTGCCTTCTGTCATACGATAATACAGGTGGTTTTTAGCAGCCAGGTCGGCAATCCCTTTTGTAGATTGACCAATTTTCGGGTTGTTCCGCAGTAAATTTTCGATGGTAACATTCGGATTATCCGGTGGGCCCGATGCATAATAGTGACCCGTGACCGCCACCAGACGCTTGCCCAGGTTTTGTTCGGCAGCAGGAATAAATTGTTTGATCCAGTCAGAGTTTGCTCCGACATCCGGGCCTCCGAAAGCTGCATTCGGAACACTCTGTGATATTGCACGGGCACATGCAGTCCATTCTTTTATATAATCATTGAAGTCCCAGTTTGCAGGACGTGTACGATTGATTGAGTCCCGATAAAAATCGGGCTCATTACCAATTTGAAAATAAAGCAACTGATCATGCGGGACATACTTTGCAATAAATTCCGCTTCTTTGGCAAGTCTCTCAGGAGAACTGTGGCCAAAATTCAGGCCGTAAATAAGCTGCCAGCCTGTTGCACGAAGAAAACCAGCCAATTCCGGTATCGATTCTGCCGGGATCATGAAAAGTTTAGCCGGCATCCAATGCTCCGACTTTTTGATATCAGGAATCTTTAATTCAGGCGCTGTTGTGGAGGGATCAACTTTTAACCAGCAGGACTCGCTGCTGTTACCTCCCAGTCGCAATACACCCCGGGGACTAAGTATTTTAAAGAGTGCTACCAGCTCTTTGTTGGATACGGAAAAGAATTTCGGATCTGTCAATTGAGCCAATTCATAACTTAACCCGGTATAATTGAAGGGAACAAGATGGGCAGGTGAATCGGGTACTATTTTCAGATTTCCTTTTACTTTACCGGACCAGAATGATTTACCGGACACGGCAGCAAAAGCAGGATTCGAACGATAGATGATTACCCCGCCTGCGAGAACAGCAGCATTCGTTAAAAATTTTCTTCGGTCTATCATGGTATTGAAATTAAAACAACGTGGTTCTTGCAAACAAATTTATAAAAAATAATATATTCCCGGTTTTGCAGAGATGCGATTAATCGCATCTCTGCTTTCAGGTACAATTTCTTTTTTACGAATGCACATTCGGAGAAGAAGGGGAGAGTAACTACAGGGATATATTCAATAAACAGTCATACTTTCGCGAAGCGGATTTAAAAAAGATCAAAATATCCAGAAACAGGCTGATGTTAATCATTTTCAGTTCTCCGTAAAACCGGAACAGGCTGAGCGGTTTCGCTCAGCTCACTTCAGCCTGAAATAAGGTGTTGTTTGTCTGTAAGAGCGTTCTTCCAATCCGAAATTGACTGAGCAGTTTTGCTAAGCTCGTTTTTAAGTTAAAATGAGGCTGTTCATATCATTTTGAACGTTTTTTTAATCAAAAACAGCTTTAGCTATTTTGCTCAGCTAATTCCAGCGTGAAATGAGGCCATGTTCGTCTGTAAGAGCGTTATTCCAACCTGAAGTAACCTGAGCAATTTTGCGCGGCTTTCCGAAAAGTTGCGGACAGGTATTGTGCAACTAAAGAGATTTATAAAGGTTACGGGAAGGTCCTTGTATGTGCAGACGGACTAATTCTTTGTTAAAAACTGGCGTTGTATTTCTGTAAGTGCTTCCGGAAACCTGTATGTTTGTAAAGCAAACAGGACAAAGAATGCAAAAAATTTTTCAGTGAAATTTATTCTTCGGGAACAAAGGCAACCGCATCGATCTCAACCAGAAAATCCGGATGTGCAAGCGCTGCCACAAAAAAACCGGTAATTGCAGGCGGATGTGTCAGGTTACCCAGGTACTTTTGTGAAGCCTGAAATCCGCGGTACAGATCTTGTCCCTGAACAATATATATGGATAATTTCACAAGGTTTTCAAAAGTAGCTCCACAGGCTGAAAGTGCCGTTTGTAAATTCTGCATCACCTGCTCGGTCTGGCCCGCGATGTCTCCTTTACTGACTATTTCTCCTTTTGCATTTACAGCATCCTGCCCGCCGATATAAATGGTTTTTCCCTGTCCCTGTGTTGTAACAACCTGCGAAAATGCAGGGTTTTTTGAGAGTCCGTCCGGGTTAATGTATTGTACTTTTCCGCTCATTT
>CAYWBO010000143.1:0-2939 GCA_964456625.1 uncultured Lentimicrobiaceae bacterium
TTCATTTTTTGTACCTTTGCCGCGTAAAAACAATAGGGGTGCCTTAATATTACGGGCTGAGATCAAACCCTCTGACCTGATCCGGGTAATGCCGGCGTAGGAATTAGAGTTACAACCCATTTATCGGCTTTCCTCTGTTGATTTAATTATTTAATCATCTTTAAATCAATTGAGACATGCTTAAAAAAATTATTCTCGGAATTATTATTCTTCTGATGCCCTGGATGCTCCGGGCACAGTTCCGGCTGACGGGAAAAGTCAGCAATGTTAAAACCGGTGCGGTGCTCCCGGGCGCCAACATCGTCATCGGAAATTCATTTCTGGCGACCACCAGCGACCTCCACGGCCACTTTGAATTCAAAAAGCTGAAAGCGGGAACCTATGAGATCCGCATCAGTTATGTGGGATTCCAGACCTGGGAGAAAAAGATCAACATCAGCAAAAATACCCAACTCAACGTACCGTTGAAACCCAGGACTTATATGAGTGACGAGGTGATCATCTCCGCCACCCGGGTGAACGACAACTCTCCCAACACATTTGAGAACGTCAGCAGTATCAAACTCCACCGGGAAAACCTGGGCAAGGACCTCCCCTATTTGCTGGACATGACGCCTTCGGTGGTAGCCACCTCGGACGCCGGTGCCGGCGTGGGATATACCTACCTGCACATCCGTGGCGTCAGCCAGTCGGAAATCAACGTGACCCTCAACGGGGTGCCGGTGAATGATGCCGAAGACCAGAGCGTTTACTTCGTGGACCTCCCCGACCTGGCCTCGTCTGTCGACAACATCCAGATCCAGCGCGGCGTGGGCACCTCCTCCAACGGGGCCGCAGCTTTCGGTGCCAGCATCAACATCAAAACAGGCATCTTCAGTGCCGACCCTTATGCCGAGATCATCAGCAGTGCCGGCTCCTTCAGCACTTTTAAAAATACCGTGAGCTTCGGTACCGGGCTGATCAAAAAACACTGGGTGATGAGCGGCCGCTTTTCGGACATCAGCTCCAACGGTTACATCGACCGTGCTTTTTCAAAGCTGCGTTCGGGCTACTTTTCGGCAGGCTACTACAGCAAACACGACATCTTCAAGGCCATCATCCTGATGGGACACGAAAAGACCTACCAGGCCTGGTACGGCGTTCCCAAAGACATGCTTGCCTCCGATCCGACCTACAACCCGGCCGGAATAATTGCGGATGCCAACGGAAACTTCCTGGGTTATTACCCCAACGAAACCGACAACTACACCCAGAATTACTATCAGTTGCATTATGCGCACCAGTTCAGCTCCCATCTGAACCTGGCTGCCGCCGTTTTCCTGACCCGCGGATTCGGTTATTACGAATCGTACGATAACAACCAGAACCTGACGGATTACGGACTGAACGACACGCTGATCGGGAACACGACGGTTTCCACCACCAACCTCATCGAGCAGAAATGGCTTTCCAATTATTTCTATGGTTCCAACCTCTCCATGAACTACAAGAAAGGCGCTTCCCGTCTGTCTGTCGGTGGTGGATGGAGCCGCTTCGACGGAGATCACTACGGAAAAGTGGTGTGGGCACAGATCGCCACTTTGGGTGAATACGACCGCAACTGGTATTACAACAAAGGCCTCAAAACCGATTTCAACCTTTTCGCCAAGTGGAACTATCAGATCAATGAGAAGTTCAGCTTCATGGCCGACCTGCAGTACCGCGGCATCAACTACTGGATGCACGGCACGCTGAACAACCTCATGCCGCTGGATCACCATCCCATCTTCAACTTCCTGAATCCCAAAGCGGGGATCTTCTACAAGCTGAACGCCCACAATGATTTCTATTTCTCCTGGGCCATCTCGCACCGCGACCCGAACCGTTCGGTCTATCGCGACAAAGCGCCGGGACAGGTGATCAAACGCGAAAAACTGATGGATTACGAGCTGGGATACAAGCTGCACCTGCAACGTTTTGCCTTTGATGCCACAGCGTATTACATGGATTATGTCGATCAGCTGGTGCTGACAGGAAAGATCAACGACGTAGGTACCGCCATCATGACCAATGTTCCCAGCAGCTACCGTGCCGGTATTGAGCTGGTGGCAGGCTGGCAGATTGCCCGTCATCTGCGATGGAATGCAAATGCTACTTTCAGTCAGAATAAAATCAAGAACTTCACGCAATATATTGACAACTACGACACGTGGCCTGTCCAGAATTCTAAATATCTGGGCACTACCGATATTTCTTTTTCACCAGATGTCATCGCCGCCAGCAGCCTGGTGGCCACACCTGTCAAAGCCCTGTCCGTAACCTGGAATTCGAAATACGTGGGACGCCAGTATATAGACAACACGTCCACCAAAGAGCGCAGCCTGAATCCTTACTGGGTCAACAATCTACGCTTCGATTACGCCATTCACACATCCTTCGTAAAACAGATGAACCTGATGCTGAGCCTGAACAATATTTTCAACGCGTCCTACGAGAGTAATGCCTGGGTTTACACTTACATTTACAACGGACAGCAACGTGAAGACAACGGGTATTTCCCGCAGGCAAAATTTAATTTCATGGCCGGTATCGACCTGAGATTCTAATTGGTTTTCATATTCACCCGGAGAAGAGTTTTTCTTTTCCGGGTTTTTTGTGTCCAGACGTGACCTTGTCAGGGACATCATGACGACGTGACCTTTGGAATGATAAATGATCATCGTCTTATGATTACATCAGGGAGAATCCAAAGTATCAAGGCTCAATGGTACACTGATCTTTAGGATGATTATGATCTGTTAAGATCGGGAAGAATGAAACCTTGCTTTCCATCCGGCAGCAAAACTTACAACTTAGAACCTGCAACATATTCTTCATTTTTCATTTCTGTTCCCTGATGCGGGTCGGCCACCAAAAACGGGGAGTCCCGACTTGTCGGGATTTTTGGCGTCCTTGCGAGG
>CAYWBO010000144.1:0-2933 GCA_964456625.1 uncultured Lentimicrobiaceae bacterium
TTCCCTTTGGTAAGGTATTTTGATTTATGTAGAAGGGTGGAGAGATTAGGCTCTGTGAATCCCTGGCAACCTCCCTGGTGAAGGAAAAGGTGCCAATACCTAACCTGTTCATTTTGAACAGGAAATAATAAATTAAAGCGCTTACTCATGAAAAACAAGATGTACTTTTATCATTACCTCACGGTTTAAACTGTATTTAAATTGATGATGGCATTTCAGGGTGGGTTGCTACCCTGTGACGGTATATCTCTAAACTTACGAAAAACAAGATGAAATCAAATATTAAAGAAGAATTACAGAAACGGGTACTGGTGCTGGACGGGGCCATGGGAACGATGATCCAACGGTATCATCTCGAGGAAGATGATTTCCGCGGAGCACGTTTTCAGAATTGGAAAAGGCCGCTCAAGGGGGACAACGACCTGCTGAATCTTACACAACCTAAGATCATACGTGAAATTCACGAGCAATATCTCGAGGCCGGCGCCGATATCATCGAAACCAACACCTTTAACGGTACCCGTATTTCGCAAAGCGATTACGGGATGGAAGATGCGGTTTATGAAATCAATCTGAATGCTGCACGGACCGCCCGGGCTGCAGCAGATAAATATACAGCCCTGAATCCGCAAAAGCCCAGATTTGTGGCAGGTGCCATGGGGCCTACCAATAAAACCGCTTCCATGTCACCGCAAGTCAACGACCCGGGTTTTCGGAATGTCACTTTTGATGACCTGGTGGACAATTATTATGAACAGGGTATTGCTTTGCTGGAAGGTGGTGCCGACGTGTTGCTGGTGGAAACCATTTTTGATACGCTGAATGCAAAAGCTGCACTTTTTGCTATCAATAAGATTGTGGAAGAGCGACGAAAGAAAAACGGCGGTGACGCAGAAAAAATTCCGGTCATGGTCTCCGGTACCATCACCGATGCCAGCGGCAGGACCTTATCGGGACAAACGCTGGAAGCCTTCTTTACTTCTATCAACCATGTGGATTTGCTCAGTGTCGGACTGAATTGTTCTATGGGTGCGGAACAGATACGGCCTTATCTGGCCGAGCTTTCTCGGATCGCCCCGTTTCCGGTCAGCGTGTATCCCAACGCAGGGCTTCCCAACCAGTTTGGTGAATATGATGAGACGCCGCAAACCATGGCCGGTCATATCAAGGATTTTCTGGATAACCGTTATGCGAACATTGTAGGTGGTTGTTGCGGTACCACGCCGGATCACATCCGGGAGCTGGTGCAGCTGGCAGAGAAGGCTGAAAAAAGAGCCATTCCTGAGAAAAAGCATATCACCGAGCTCAGCGGTCTGGAACCCGTGAAAGTAGAAAAGGAAAAGAATTTTGTGAACATCGGAGAACGTACCAATGTGAGCGGTTCGCGGCGTTTTGCCCGGTTGATACGGGAAGGAAAATACGAAGAAGCACTTTCCGTAGCTCGCGACCAGGTGGAAAACGGTGCCCAGATTCTGGATGTCAATATGGACGACGGAATGCTGGATGCCGAAAAGGAAATGGTGCGTTTTCTCAACATGCTGGCATCGGAACCGGAAATTTCACGGCTGCCCATCATGATTGATTCTTCCAAGTGGGAAGTGATCGAATCGGGATTGAAATGCATCCAGGGTAAGGGAATTGTGAATTCTATCAGTCTGAAAAACGGGGAAGCGGAATTTCTGGAACACGCCCGGAAAATCAAAGCATATGGTGCCGCCACGGTGGTGATGGCGTTTGACGAACAGGGCCAGGCTGCTACTTTCAACAGGCGTATAGAAATTTGCCAACGGGCATATGAATTGCTGACGCAGAAAGCGGATTTTCCACCCGAAGATATCATTTTCGACCCAAACATTCTGGCCATCGGAACGGGTATGGAAGAACACAACAACTACGCCGTCGATTATATCAAAACTACGGGCTGGATCAAGGAAAACCTGCCTTACAGTAAGGTCAGCGGCGGCGTAAGCAATCTTTCTTTTGCTTTCCGCGGAAATGATCCTGTCAGGGAAGCGATCAATTCGGTGTTCCTGTACCATGCCATCAAAGCCGGTATGGATATGGGCATCGTGAATCCCGGCATGCTGCAGATCTATGATGAGATCCCTGAGGATTTGAGAAATCTTGCTGAAGATGTGGTGCTGAACCGGCGGAAAGATGCTACCGAAAGGATGTTGTTATACGCTGATAAGATCAAAGATCAGCACAGCAAAAAAACGGAAAAGGAAGATGCCTGGCGCAGCCAGCCGGTGGAAGAAAGGCTGAAACATGCCCTGGTGAAAGGCATCACCGATTTTATTGAACAGGATGTGGAAGAGGCTCGCAAAAAACTGCCGCGTGCGTTGGATGTGATTGAAATTCCTTTGATGGCCGGTATGAATGTGGTGGGAGATTTGTTTGGCGACGGGAAGATGTTTTTGCCACAGGTGGTGAAAAGTGCCCGCGTCATGAAAAAAGCGGTTTCTTACCTATTACCGTATATCGAAGCCGAAAAAACAGGTGCCAGTTCCAACGCCGGAACGGTGGTGCTGGCTACCGTAAAGGGCGATGTGCACGACATCGGGAAAAACATTGTGGGCGTGGTGCTTTCCTGCAATAATTATGAAGTGATCGATCTGGGTGTGATGGTTCCGGCCGAAAGGATCCTGGAAGTAGCTGAAAATGAAAAAGCAGATGTGATCGGCCTGAGTGGCCTGATCACGCCGTCGCTGGAAGAGATGGTGTACGTAGCTTCTGAAATGAAACGCAAAGGAATGAAAACCCCGTTGCTCATAGGCGGGGCTACAACGTCCTCCATTCACACGGCAGTGAAAATTGCTCCGGGTTATGATGAACCGGTGATCCATGTTCGGGATGCTTCTAAAGTTACAGGTGTCTTAAGCCGGTTGTTTTCTTCTTCAGATCATACCGCTTTTGTGAAAGAGATAGAAGAA
>CAYWBO010000145.1:0-2927 GCA_964456625.1 uncultured Lentimicrobiaceae bacterium
CTGTGCGTACAACGACTTGTTGATCTTTTCAGACAACGAATCCTGCTTATAGGTTTTGGTCAGATGCACCAATTGCTGCATGGCACCCAGCGCATCTCTTACATTGTTCGTATAATCATTCAGGAATCTGGGATCCAATCCGTTATAATAATCCAAATCCTGCATATAGCGTGTATAAATGTCGTTTACCACTTCATTCCCTTTGCTGATTGCACCACTCTTATAATACACATATGCCTTCTGGATGGTATAATAATCGTATGGAAACTTGCTTTCCGGGAAAAAATAGGTCTCCTTGTCGAGTACATTCACGGCAGAGTCATATTTATGTTCGTTAGCCAAAGCACTGGCCAGCCAGTAGTAGGACTGGACTGGCATGGTTGCGCTCATGAAACTTTGCCTGTCCACATGAACATCGGGTTTTTCCAGCCGGCCCCATCTAGCCTGGGGACTCATCAGAACTTTGTAGGTTTGGTTGATGTCAATACCGCCCATACCATTTACATAATCCTTCGCTAGCGTGGGTTTGAACTGATAAACAATACCTGTAAGATGGCAGTATTTGCTTACATCCAGCACCTTGCTTATTGCGGATGGATCGTCAAAACAAATGGGACGTTTCCAGTTGTTGGTAGCAATCAGATCCAGCAGCATGACATCACTGCGGAAAATATAATTTCCTCTGATCTTCCAGTGGATTTCCTTCACAATGTTTCCGGCATTTTTCTTCGAAACAGTACCTGAGTTCACCACGGCTGCCGAATCGATCTTCATGTACAGATCACGGCTGGGCATAAAATCGGTTTTTTGCCCGTCGTTCAACTCAAGCTTGGCGCGTGGATTGTCGCTGGCAACAAAGGCAATGGCCTCTTTTAAAGAAACCTCACCCTTGACCATCGGGTAAATGGGAATACCGTCCATGGTTCCCTTATCATATTTAGACGAGGGTATGGACAACGGCAATGGGGCGGAGTTATATTCCTGCTTAAACAACTGATCAGTGTACCAGGACCCGGATGCCAGCATATAATTCACCACTCGGACATCGGTGCGGATGCCTTCGACCTCCTGGGCATACCATAAGGGGAAAGTATCGTTGTCGCCATTGGTAAATAAAATCGCATTGGGCGGGCAAGATTCGAGATACATCACTGCAAAATCCCGGCAGGCATATCGTCCGGCACGGTCATGCGAAGGCCACTCCTCTTTGGCCATATTGGCAGGCACAAGGAACAAGCACGCCGCGGTAACCCCGGCGGCCATCAAGTGCTTTTTCTTTACGTATTTATGAAGCTTTTCGTAGATCGCCAAAACGCCCAAACCTATCCAGATGGCAAAAGCATAAAACGAGCCCACGTAAGAATAGTCCCTTTCACGTGGCTGTATCGGAGTCTGATTCAGATAAATAACAATGGCCAGCCCGGTCATAAAGAATAGCACGAAAATCACCCAGGCATCTTTCTTTTTTTTATCGAGTTGAAAAAAGAAACCAAGAAGGCCCAGTATCAGCGGCAGGAAATAAAGCTTGGTTCTCGCGGGATTATGCATGCTGGGTGGCAGGTCCGCCTGATTTCCCAACCGCCAGCTATCAATGAAATTGATCCCGCTGATCCAGTTTCCGTGATCAATTTCCCCCTGCCCTTCGATATCATTCTGGCGCCCCGCAAAATTCCACATGAAATACCGCCAGTACATATGATTGACCTGATAGGTGACGAAAAACTTCAGGTTATCGAAGAAACTCGGTTTCAGGATGCTTTTCGGTTTACCGCCCGTTTCCGCACCGTTAACGACAATATGGGTACCATCCGTTCCTCCGTAACGTTCATACATTGCCTTATAACTGGGCTTTTCGTTACTCCACATTCTCGGGAAAATCGTCTCAAACCGGGGATCATAATGGTTGACAGGATTCCTGTCGATCACATCATATCTCTTGGTTTTATCATTCCATTTATATACGGGAGAACCCTGCGACTGACTGACCAGGGGCGCTGTATAATAAGGTCCGTAAGCCAACGGCCAGGTGCCGTATTGCTGACGGTCGAGATAGGACATCAGGGCGGCGGCATTTTTGGGGGCATCTTCATTGATAGGAGTATCCGCGTTGGAACGGATCACCAGCATTAAAAACGAAGAATAGCCGATCAGGAGAAACGCGAGGCTCAAAAGAATCGTGTTCAAAACCACTTTGCCTTTCTTTCTCGTGTAACGGATTCCAAAAACAATGAATCCGATCAGGACGACGAAAAAGAAAATAACCCCGGAATCGTAGGGTAGTCTCAGGGTATTTACGAAGAAGAGTTCCATAATCCCGGCCAGGTTCACCGTCTGCTTGATCACGCCAACCATCACAATTCCCAGGATACCGATCCCGATAATTCCGGCCCAGATGAAACCCTTCCACGAAAATTTATATTTCTTGAAATAATAAACATAGACAATGGCAGGGATCGTAAGCAGGTTCAACAAATGAATCCCTATAGCCAGGCCGGTCAGGTAGGCAATCAGAAGTATCCAACGGAAACCTGACCGGTGATCTGCCACCTGTTCCCATCGCAAAATAGCCCAGAAACATAAAGCTGTAATGAAAACAGAGGACGCGAAGACTGTGGCTTCCACGGCAGTAAACCAGAATGAATCTGAAAATGCAAAAGCCAGCGCACCCACCAACCCGGCACCAATAATAGCCCACAGTTGTTCTTTGGAAAACTCGTCATCCGCTTTTTTGTGATAGATTTTTCTTGCCAGAATGGTGATGGTCCAGAACAAAAACATAACGGCAAAAGCGCTTGCCAATGCTGAAATGGAGTTAATCATCACAGCAACATGGGCTCTATTCCCAAAGGAAAACAAGGAAAAAAATCTACCAAGTAGCTGAAACATAGGGGCTCCTGGCGGATGCCCCACTTGTAATTTATAGGAAA
>CAYWBO010000146.1:0-2880 GCA_964456625.1 uncultured Lentimicrobiaceae bacterium
AAGATGACGCAATTCGTAAATATCTTGAAGTTCGTCTTGCAAAAGCCGGTATTTCAAAGATTATGATCCAGCGTACCCTGAAAATGGTCACGGTAACAATTTTTACGGCTCGCCCTGGGATTATCATTGGAAAAGGCGGTTCTGAAGTTGATAAACTGAAGGAAGAGCTGAAGAAACTCACCAAGAAGGAAGTCCAGATCAATATTTCTGAAGTAAGACGCCCTGAATTGGATGCACAGATCGTAGCTTCCAATATCAGCAAGCAAATTGAAGGCAGGGTTTCTTTCAGACGTGCCATTAAAACTGCGATTGCATCCAGTATGCGTCTGGGAGCACAGGGAATTAAAGTTGTGATTTCCGGTCGTGTGGGTGGTGCTGAAATGGCTCGTAGCGAAATGTATAAAGAAGGTCGTATTCCTCTGCATACTTTGCGTGCCGATATCGACTATGCTTTGGTGGAAGCACACACCACTTATGGACGTATTGGTATTAAAGTTTGGATCTTCAAAGGAGAGGTTTACGGAAGACCTGAACTCGTTCCGTCAGGAGCTCCGCAAACCCAGCAGCAGTCTCCACGTCATAAAGGACCTGCAGCACCGGCCGGTGGAAGAGCACGCTCAAGAAGCAGAAGATAATAACATTGATAATATATAAAGGTTATAGAAATGTTACAACCAAAGAAAACGAAATATAGGAAGCAGCAAAAAGGCAAGATGAAAGGCAATGCTCAGCGAGGTGCTGAACTGGCTTTCGGGTCGTTTGGTATCAAGACCATGGAGCAAGCCTGGCTTACCGGAAGACAAATTGAAGCTGCTCGTCAGGCGGTAACCCGTTATATGAAGCGTGAAGGACAGATCTGGATCCGGGTATTTCCTGATAAACCTGTGACCAAGAAACCTGCAGAAGTTCGTATGGGTAAAGGTAAAGGTGCACCCGAATATTTTGTAGCCCGGGTTACTCCAGGAAGAATTCTTTTCGAAGCTGAAGGTGTCCCCTTGTCAATTGCAAAAGAAGCACTCAGGTTGGCTGCCCAGAAGTTGCCTGTAAAAACTAAATTTATTGTCAGACGCGACTACGTCGAAAATTAAAAAGCAATGAAACAGGAAGTTGTTAAAGAAATGAGTACCTCTGACCTCGTTGAAAGGTTGGTCGAGGAAGAAAAACACCTGACTAAGTTAAGACTAAATCATGCTGTTTCTCCATTGGATAATCCTTACAAAATTGTCGAAAGCAAAAAGACAATTGCACGCATGAAAACTGAACTGAGGAAAAGAGAATTAGAGGCTAAAAACGTTAAGGAGTCTGTATAATGGAAAAGAGAAATCTTAGAAAAGAGCGAATCGGAATCGTCGTAAGCAATAAAATGGATAAATCTATTGCCGTGACTGTGGAGCGCCAACTCAAACATCCCATGTATGGAAAGTTTGTGAAGAAATCCAAAAAATTCATTGCCCATGACGAAAATAATGAATGCAATATCGGTGATACGGTACGCATTATGGAAACTCGTCCGCTGAGTAAAAATAAGAATTGGAGATTAGTAGAAATTATTGAAAGAGCTAAATAACCATGGTACAACAAGAATCAAGACTTGCAGTTGCTGATAATAGCGGTGCCAAAGAAGTGCTGGTGATCAGAGTCCTTGGCGGGACAGGAAAAAGGTATGCCAGAGTAGGCGACCAGATCGTTGTTGCCGTAAAGAATGCATTACCTTCCGGTAATATCAAAAAAGGTGCCGTCGCAAAAGCTGTAGTTGTCAGAACCAAGAAAGAGGTGAGGAGAAACGACGGAAGCTATATTCGTTTCGATGATAACGCTTGTGTATTGCTGAACAGTGCGGGTGAAATGATGGGAACCCGTATTTTCGGACCCGTTGCCAGGGAATTGCGCGAAAAGCAGTACATGAAAATTGTTTCACTTGCACCAGAGGTGCTTTAATATCGAAAACAAAGAGTTATGGCAAAATTGCATATAAAGAAAGGTGATAACGTGATGGTTATCGCCGGGAATGACAAAGGCCGCTCCGGTAGAGTGCTCGCTGTTATTGCCGATAAGAACAAAGCCATCGTGGAAGGTGTGAATATGGTTTCGAAACACACCAAACCCAACGCCGACTATCCCAACGGAGGGATCATTAAGAAAGAGGCTGCGATCCACTTGTCGAATTTGAAGGTGATCGACGCAGCCGGTAACCCTACCCGCCTCGGCAGAAAACGCGATGAGAACAGTGGAAAATCAGTACGTTATTCAAAAAAATCAGGGGAGGTAATTAAGTAATGGAATATCAACCTAGATTAAGAAAGAAATATTTTGAGGAAATCATTCCTGCACTTACTGAACAATTCAGTTATAAAAGTGTTATGGAAGTTCCCAAATTGGAAAAAATTGCTTTGAACCAGGGAATTGGTGCCGGAATTGCGGATAAGAAATTGATTGATGCAGGTCTTGCTGAAATGACTGCAATCTCAGGTCAGAAAGCGGTTCCTACCATTTCCAAACACGACGTTTCCAATTTTAAACTCAGAAAAGGTGTTCCGATCGGGGTACGTGTTACCCTGCGTGGCGAAAAGATGTATGAGTTTTTGGACAGACTGGTTGCAGTGGCATTGCCTCGCGTAAGAGATTTCAGGGGTATCAACGACAAAGGTTTCGACGGCCGCGGAAACTACACCGTAGGTATTCCGGAACAGTTGATCTTTCCCGAAATTGATATCGATAAGGTAAACCGCATCAACGGTATGGACATCACCTTTGTGACTTCAGCCCAGACCGATGAAGAAGCCTTGGCTTTATTGAAAGAATTTGGATTACCATTTAAAAATCAAAAAAATAAATAAGCATGGCAAAAGAGTCAATGAAAGCTCGCGAGCTTAAAAGGCA
>CAYWBO010000147.1:0-2872 GCA_964456625.1 uncultured Lentimicrobiaceae bacterium
AATTGTCATGTTCGCTTTTTCACTTTTTGCCGTCGACGAGTTCACGCAAAACACCCTGCTTGTCCATAAGTTCATCGTAGGTTCCCATTTCGATGATCTTGCCGCCTTTCATCACCGCAACCCGGTCATAATTTTTGATGATATCCAGGCGATGAACCACGGCAATCAGAGTGCTTTTCCCTTTCCATTGGGTTTCGAGCAGGTTCTGGATGCGCGCCTGGGAATCGTTGTCTAGTCCGGACGTGGCCTCATCCATTATCATGACAGGTGGTTTTTTAAGAAATATTCTGGCAATGGCTAATTTCTGGCGCTGTCCGCCGGAAAGGTTATCTCCTTTTGTTCCGACCGGGTAGTGCATTCCCATTTCGATGATGTCTTCTAAGAAATCTTCTTTGATAAGAAGCTGATGAATACAGGTATTGACTTTTTCCTGTGCAGCGGAGGATTCTTCTTTGAGCTTTCCAAAGAATATGTTGGTCAGAATGGATTGAGCGTGCATGTAGTTGGACATCTGACAAAACGAGATGGCATTGGGGGCAGCCGCAGTAATTTTTTTCTTAAACAATACGCGCCCTTCCAGGATCCGATGCTCAAGTTTTTTCGGAAGATGAAAAAAATGGTGCTTTTGAGGAATAAAGTCCAGCATCAGTCGTAAGATTTTGTTGCGTCCTTTGCTGGAGACTTTTTGAATCCCTTTCTTTTTAACCTTGTAACATAGCATTTTGTAATCGTCGATTTCCTCAGGATCAATGAGACCAAGTTTCAATATTTCTTCATCGGAAGATCGATGATCTGAAAATTTAATCAGTGCTTCGATGAAGGAAACCCCTGAATCTAAAAGCAGCTCCATAAACGCCGCTTCAGCCAAAACCTCATTAAAAATTTCATTTTGAGGCAGATTTCCAGCATTAAAAGCGTCGTCTAAAGGATCGCCGAAAAGGATATTTTCAGCCACACTGGAGTTGTAAAGATAAATGTTTGGATCATAAAATTCGATAAATTCTGCCAGATCTTCGCCATAATCCTGTTGAAAGGTTTTACGCAGGTCTAATATTTCCCCAATAATGTCTTTATGTTTGTTTTTGTCTAAAACTGTATTTAATCCGAAACGCAGCACATCGATAAAAAGCCCAGCCTGTTGGAGCACCAGGATGCGGTCATCCAAACTGGGCATCTTTGGCTGCCCATCTGCCTGCTCCTTTTCAGCCTTGGCCATAACCGCATATAGCAAATTTTCATCGATGCTGCCTTCGAATATGAAAGGCGTCTGTGAGACAAAACCGATGCTGTGGGTGATATCTCTTTTGGACAGCTGCGAAACTTCCTTTTGGTCGATTAGTATTTTACCGCCGGTATATTTATACAGTTGCGCAATGCATTGAGCCAAGGTGCTTTTGCCGCTTCCGGAAAAACCTACCAGCGCCATATGCTCGCCGTGATTTAAATCAAAATTGATCTCGGACAACAGTTGCGTGCCGTCTTCGACCACAAATGATAAATCGTTGACTTCGATGCTGCCTTCCAGTTCATAGGGCTGGCGCCCCTTTGGAACCAATTGATGTTCCGGCTCGACATTAAAGTATTCCATTGTTCGGCTGTAAGTCACACTGGCAGTCTGATAGGCCTGGTAAAACTGAATCAGCTCCTTCCAGGGATCGTAAAGCTTTTCCTGTGCTGATAAAAAAGCTACCAGAGCACCCAATTCCAATCGTCCGTTAATGGCCAGATATCCGCCGAGTGCAAACACCAGAAAACGACTGAAATTGGTAAACAAACTATTGATGGTCTTCACAGCGAGCCGGTAAAGATTCCATTTGATCCTGATTTTCCGCAAATGATCGACTATGCTTGCGAATTTCTTATTTTCAATTGAAAATGCGCCGTTGGCCTGGATTTCATGAATACCGGCTATGGATTCACCAACCTTACTGGATACCTTGCGTCCGGCATCCACCCGCTTGCGGTTATAAATGTTAACACGTTTTTGCAGCACGTACACCAGCAAGAGCACCACTGGATAAATGCTGAGCGTGATGGCCGCCAAAAGCGGATTCAACCAGAACAGATAACCGGCAAACGCCAATAGCATCAGCAAATTGGTCACCGGAATGGAAATCGCCATTCCGACAAAATCACCGGCTGTCGCAAGCTCCGTCGTTAAAGCACCCACAACCATGCCCGGCTGCGTGGTTCGATAAAAAATTAATGGGATTGTCAAAATATGAGCGTATAACGCCTTGCGCATATCGGCCAGGGTTCGCTGCCCGATGATGTTTTGTAAAATATTAATTAAATATTTCAACATACTGGCGGCAATAACAGCAATCAGATATAGTCCACAATAAAATACCAGCAGGTCAAATTTCCTTAAGTTAATCGCGTCGTTTATGATGCGTCTTTGCATCTCCAGCGGAAAAACATTTGCAAAAACAGCTAAAATTGCAGTGATCACCAAAACAAATTGAAGCCATGTGTTTTTAGAAATGATCCATGAAATGAGCGATTTATGGACAACGAGGGCATGCGCCTTGGCCATTGTGATCTTCTCCCTATTCTTCAATAATGGGTGAATTCCAATTTTGTTAATTTCCGACAATATCGAATATTCTGACCGTTTACGAAACTAAACTGATTAAGCTCTATGAGCCTACGTCGTTAGCTACGGATAAATCACTCCCGGTTTCCCGAGGTGTATTTTGTTTGACAGGATGAGATATCAAAGACTTAGCACCAATACAAAAACCGATACGTCATTTAAAATCCACCCTTAGGAATCTTCCCTGCCTTCTCTGTATCCCCGCTCGAACTCGGATTTGGCTTTTGTGAAACTTGCCTTGAGAATTTCCCATGAATTTTCAAGCCCCTGCTTAAG
>CAYWBO010000148.1:0-2801 GCA_964456625.1 uncultured Lentimicrobiaceae bacterium
TGTAATCCCCAGCTTTTTAGAAACCGCCGACAAATTTCCATGTTCCTGTTCCATGCAGGCAAGAATCATTTCCTTTTCCATTTCTTCGAGCGTACCGAACTGCAAATCGTCTCTTTGCTGACCTAAATTTCCGCCAAACGAAAAACTGTTTTCGTCCAGCACTTTGTTATCAGCCAGAATTACCGCTTTTTCGATGCTGTGCTGAAGTTCCCTGACATTTCCGGGCCAATTGTACTTCAGCAATGCTTCCCTTCCCTTCTGATTAATTTTCAGGCCGGACTTTTCATATTTTGTCACATATTTATTCAAATAAAAATCGGCCAGCAACAGCACATCCTCTCCCCGATCCCTCAAAGGGGGCACCTCAATGGTAATTGTGTTGATGCGATAAAGTAAATCTTCCCGGAAAAGGCCTCCTGCCACCATCTCCGTTAAATTTTTATTGGTGGCCGAGACAAGCCGTATGTCAATGGGAACCGGCTTATGACTTCCCACTTTGGTGATGGTTCTGCTTTGCAATGCAACAAGTATTTTAGTTTGTAGTTCCAGCGGCAGGTTCCCGATCTCATCAAGAAAAAGAGTCCCTTTGTCAGCGGCTTCAAATTTCCCGATACGGTCTTCTTTGGCATCGGTAAAAGCGCCTTTCACATAACCAAAAAGCTCGCTTTCAAAAAGTGATTCACTGATAGAGCCCATATCTACACTCACCATGACCTCCCTACTCCTGTTGGAATGCCTGTGTATTTCCCTGGCAATAAGCTCTTTTCCGGTACCATTTTCGCCGGTAATAAACACATTGGCATCCGTTCCGGCCACCTTATTAACGATCTCAAGCACTTTTTGCAACGGTTGGGAGCGGCCAATGATCGGTTGCAAACCGGTATTCAGTTCCTGCTTCAAGATATTGGTAGTCTTTCTTAATGAATCCGTCTCTATTTTACTCTTCCTGAGCTTCATGGCAGCATGTAATGTACTTACCATTTTATTGTTGTCCCAGGGCTTTAAAATAAAATCAAAAGCGCCGTTTTTTACTGCTTTCACCGCCAGCTCCACATCGCCGTAGGCAGTAATCATGATCACGCTGATAGCCGGATCAACCTGCAAAATCCGGTCCAGCCAATAGATGCCTTCGTTCCCGCTGTTAACACCGGCCTTGAAATTCATATCCAGCAAAACGACATCAACCTGGTTTTGCTGAATGGCAGCAAGGAGCCGGGCCGGATTCTTTAGTGTAAAAACATTCTCAAATTCACTTTGCAACAACATTTCCAGGGCGGTGAGAACGCTTTTGTTATCATCGATAATGAGCAGGTTTCCTTTCATAATTTTCTTTCTTCCGGGAGCATTCCGGAATTTCTCTGATTCCAATTTCAACACGAAATTACAGATTTGTAAATTTAATAAACAACCTGTGTAAAAATTTTTTACACTAATTTTTGTAGGACCCTACTGCTATTTATTGCAATCATCACCTTTTCAATACAATAATACTTTTGGCATGCGCTTAGATAAACATTGCTAAAACAAATCATCCTTTTAAAAGAAGTTTTATGGATATACCGATAGAAAAAAAGAAAGGGCTCAAAAAGAAACATATTTATTGGGCGATAGGGATCATCTTGTTCATGATCGTGATTTATGCAGCCTTTTTCACAAACAATATTTCAACGTACCGAGTGGACGCGGATAAAATTACCATCGACACAGTAAAGCAGGGTGTTTTTTACGATTACATCACCGTTACGGGTCACGCAGAACCTAAGTATACGGTTTACCTTGCTGCAGAAGAAGGTGGCTATGTGGAACAAAAACTGGTTGAAGAAGGCGCTATGGTTAAAAAAGGAGAGGTCATTTTGCGCCTGAGCAACCCGGATTTGAACCTGGGAGTTTTAAACAGCGAAGCGGAACTGGCACAGAAAAGCAATGAATTGCGCAACACCATGGTAGCCATGCAACAACACAAAATTCAAATCAAACTTCAGTTGCTGCAGCTGAAATTTGATATTATAAAGAAAAAACGACTTTTCGAGCAACAGAAATCACTTTATCATGATTCGCTGACTTCACGCGAATCGTTCCTGCAAGCAAAAGAAAACTATGAATATGCCTGTCAAAATCAAAATCTATACCGCGAAGAAGAGAAACAAGATTCTATATACCGCACGGTTCAGGTGAAACAGATGGAAGATGACCTGCATAACATGAGGATGAATTTGAAAATGGTACGCCAGCTGCAAGAAGACTTGAACGTGAAAGCACCGGTGGATGGCCAGCTTACAAGTCTGAATGCGGAAGTCGGGCAGTCTATCCCGAAGGGGACAAATTTTGGACAGATTGATATTGTGAAACCGTTTAAACTGGTAGCCGAGATTGATGAAAGTTATATTGACCGTGTACATACCGGCCTGAGCGGAATTATCGAACGCAACGGGAAAAATCTCAACGTAACCATCAGCAAGGTCCTGCCCGACGTACACAATGGCCGGTTTACCGTTGAAATGACGTTTGATAATGATGAACCTGAAAACATGCGAACCGGGCAGGCTTATTATGTAAGACTGCAACTGGGAGACCCAAAAAAATCGCTGTTGCTGCCCCGCGGACAGTTTTTCCAGACCACCGGCGGACAGTGGATTTATGTAGTGTCGAAAGACGGTAATTCGGCTGAAAAACGCAGTATAAAAATCGGACGCCAGAACCCGCAGTATTACGAATTGCTGGATGGCTTGAAAGCAGGAGATAGAGTTGTAACTTCTGATTATGAAAATTACGGGAATAGTAAAAGATTGATATTTAAATAG
>CAYWBO010000149.1:0-2797 GCA_964456625.1 uncultured Lentimicrobiaceae bacterium
CAGTTATATAGCTTCCGGGGCTGCTTCTGAAAAAAGCTGAAGTAATAAGATCTATGTGCTGGCCTATGATTAAACATCCACCACTGTGTCCGATTACTTCGTGAAATATATCTTCAAGCATATATGCAGCAATTCCGGTTAAGGAAAATGTTAATATGCTTTTGGTTTTTGTTTCCATAGAGAGTTGGAAAAGACAACAATAATTAATCGGAATAGTTCCACAGTAAAAAAATAAATTTATTCCGTGTAGTGGTTCCTGAAGACAGATTTTGCATTTAATGAATTTTCAAACAGACCGGGATAAATAAGATAAAGAACAAACCACAAGGGAAGAGTAAAACGATATTGAGTAATTATATCCGCCCCGTTTTGACAGGATGGGATGATAAATCATAAAGTTAGTGTATTATAAAATCTTCATAATTATCCGTTCTCAATTACAGCCTTGACTCTTTCAGGTATCATTGGTTGCTGGTACAACCTTGCGCCTACGGCGTCATAAATTGCATTAGCAACCACAGCGCCCATAACTATAATTGCCGGTTCGCCCCCCCCTTGTGCAGGTTCATTTTTGTTATCGATTATATGCGTTTCAATTTTCGGAAGCCAGGAGAATCGCGGTATTTCATACGAATCGAAATTGAGATCGAAGATTTCTCCATCTTTAAAATGAATATCCTCTTTCAATGCATAGCCAAGCCCCATTGTTATGCATCCTTCCATTTGTATTGTCGCTCCTTCAGGATTTATTGTAAGCCCCATATCCTGTGCAGCAACTACACGTTTTACCCGTACATCACCTGTTTTCTTATCTACATCTACTTCGGCCATCACAACAACCCACGTTCCTGCGTCAATTCCTACAGCAACGCCGAAGCCTCTTCCGCTTGGGGCCTTGCGTGGTTTCCACCCGAATTTTTCTGCTGCAGTTTTTATCACTCTTTCAATCTTTTTGTCATTGAGATTTCTTAATCTAAATTCAACCGGATCGATTCCTGCCTTGGCAGCCATTATGTCTATCTGAGATTCCCTTGCAAAAGTATTTGTGTTGTTGCCGGGAGCGCGCCAGGCACCAGTTGCAAACGGATGGGTGTTCTTTTCACCACCCCAGCCGGAACTATAGGCAGTTGTAACATGATTCGGAATATTATAGAATTGTGCTGCTCCTCTTGTGCCGGCAAAATAAACACCGTAATTCCAGAAGGAAATTTTACCATTATTGTTTATTCCCGATTTTATTTTTACTACCGCCGCCGGCCTGAATGAATCATAGAAAAATTCATCTCCTCGCGACCATGCTACCTGTACAGGTTTTCCCGTTATTTTTGCAAGCCGCGCGGCTTCATTTATCTGCAGGTTTCTTGTTTTGCCGCCGAAACCACCACCGACAAACGGAGGAATTACACGAACATTCTTTGCGGGGATATTTAATTCATTTGCTACCTGATCCTTAGCCGGGAAGGGTGTTTGGGTAGATGCCCAGACAGTTACTTTTTTGCCTTCAATATTTACAACTGCTGTATGTGGTTCAATGGGTGCGTGTGCTTTGTATC
This sequence comes from uncultured Lentimicrobiaceae bacterium, assembly GCA_964456625.1. Lineage (GTDB taxonomy): Bacteria > Bacteroidota > Bacteroidia > Bacteroidales > F082 > Sulfidibacterium. The sequence continues at coordinate 1,554 of CAYWBO010000149.1, forward strand.
CATCGAGGAATGTAGAATCAAAAATGTTTTCTGAATCACTTTCTCCTTTTTTAACATCGCCTCCTTCAGTTACCACCTCTCCTTTCGGGGCTACTTTCAGTAAGTGATCAAAAATATTTTTATCATTGAGCCCGGTAGCCGGACGATCATATTTTGCTTTTACTTTTAAGAGTGCATCATCTGCAACATCGGGATATTTATGCAGCACGGCAATAAAATCGTCTTCGTGGACAACCTGTACACCGTCTATCTTTTTTGTTTCACTTAAATCAACGCTGACCAGTTTTGCTCCATGTGCGGGCGGACGAAGTATTCTTGCATAAAGCATTCCGGGTAACTGGATATCTCCTGAATATTTTGCCCTACCTGTAACCTTTTCGTAGCCGTCCCTGCGATTAACAGATTTCCCTATAATCTTAAATTCGGAAGGTTTCTTTACCGGTACTTTTTCCGAAGAAAATTTTTCAATTCTTTTGCCTTTTGCAAGTTGTGCGTATGTAACTTTTTTGCTTCTGTTATTTTTTACATATACTACGCCGTTGCCTGTTACCAAATCCTTTACTGGAACCTTTAGTAATTTTGAGGTCAGTTCTTTCAGTACCTGTCTTCCTTCTGCAGCAGCTGAGCGTAACGGCGGTCCAAAAAATCTTGTTGTCATAGAACCAAACGTGCCTCTGTCGTATGGACAAAGGTCCGTATCGCCCAATACCATATCGACTGAATCAAGTGAAACATCCAGTTCGTCCGCGAGCATTTGGGCAAGTGATGTGATAACACCCTGTCCCATTTCAATTTTGCCGGTGTAACACGAAACGCGGCCGTCTTCGCCGATTTTCAGAAATGCATTAAAATCTGAAGGAAGATTTGTACCCTGTCGTTCCTGAGCAAAAACTTTAGTGTCACCGATAGTAAATAGAATAAAAATTCCACTGCCGGTTATTTTCAGAAAATCACGTCTGCCCATCGGAAAATCTGTTGGGGTATCCTTAAAATCTATTTCGAGGTATTTATCTTCTTTCATTTTAATATCCTCCTTCAATCTCTTCCGCAGCGGTATGGATTGCCTGTACAATCCGGTTATGAGCACCGCACCTGCATAAATTATCGTTCATTCCTTCTATTATCTGTGCAGTAGTTGGTTTGCTATTTTTCTTCAGGAAAGAATATGCTTCCATAATCATCCCCGGTGTGCAGTAACCGCATTGCATGCCGTCATGTTCCATAAAAGCTTTTTGAATGGGATG
>CAYWBO010000150.1:0-2788 GCA_964456625.1 uncultured Lentimicrobiaceae bacterium
CCATTGCAGGCGATTCGATCCATGGCAATGTAAACGGTGACGGAACCAATGCCCGTTTTTACGGACCTTCCGGAATAACTATGGACGATCAGGGAAATTTTTACGTGACCGATTTCCTGAACAATCAGATTAAAAAGATCACTCCCGATTACCAGGTATCTTTATATGCAGGTACCGGCGCAGTTGGCACAAATGACGGGGACCGCCTGCAGTCAACTTTTTTCGGACCTACTACCATCACCACGGACAATGATGGAAATATGTATGTAGGTGACTGGTTTAATTTCCGGGTACGGAAAATAGATCCGTCGGGGATGGTAACCACCCTGGCCGGTAGCACTTCGGGATATACCGATGGTATGGCTTCATCGGCACAATTTAATACACCCGTGGGGCTGGCAGCCGATGACCAGGGCAACCTGTATGTCGCCGACGGATTTAATAATGTTATCCGTAAAGTGGATAGTGATGGAAACGTTACAACCTTTGCAGGAACCACCAGCCCTGGATACAAGAACGGCAATCCGGCGGATGCATTATTCAACGGACCGGTAGGACTGTTGTACGACACCAATGCCAATACCCTTTATGTAGCTGACTGGTACAATTACAGGATCAGGAAGATTACAATAAGGTGATATCACTTAATATTTGTGAAAACCTAAAACTTGCGCCAGGTTATTATTTTTAAACCTGAAATTGTTGGGGGAATCTATCCACAATAATTTCTGACAGGGTTGGTGAATCATTAAATTTTGTATATTGTACAAAAAAACGAACGGTGTAAAAAATATAGTCCGGTATGCCGCTGTTTTTCATATACTAAAACATACTGTGCCATTATTCTGAATAATATACGAAGCAGTAAATTGATATAAGTATTATTACTAAAGATGAAAAACCTTTCATTTAATAAAAGAATCATCTATACCTTGTTGAGGATGACAGTGGGCTGGCATTTTTTATATGAAGGTATTTCCAAATTAGTTGTATCCGGCTGGTCATCTGAAAATTTCCTTATTCATTCAACCGGACCTTTTTCGGCAATGTATCAGTTTCTGGCATCGTCGCCTTTTCTTTTAAAAAGTGTTGACTTTCTGAATATTTACGGATTGATCCTCATTGGTATCGGGTTATTTATCGGTTTATGGGTAAGGTATGCAGCTGTTGCCGGTATTGTATTGCTTACACTTTATTATTTTGTCTATCCTCCCTTTGGCGTCTCATTACTGGGAAACACTGAGGGTCATGTTTTCATTGTAAATAAAATATTTATTGAGGCTGCTCTTTTACTCTATCTGGCTTTTTCGAGAACAAAGGGATATGACATTGAAAATTTACTTAATCACAGAGAACAATTTAAAAAAAGTAATAAGGAAATAACAGGTGATAAAGAACCGGCAAAATCAAGGCGTGAAGCATTAAAAAGCCTTATGTCTTTACCGGTACTAGGCCTGATGGCCTGGGGCGGATTCCTGAGAAAAAACAAGTACGATGTGGATGTGATCTCCGGGGCGACCATACAGGTAGGTGAGTCCCCTTTAAAAGAATTGAAGGGTGAGTTGCCCAAAGGGAAGATCGGAACACATGAAATAAGCCGGTTGGTGCTGGGCGGAAATCTTATTGGCGGATGGGCACATGCAAGGGACCTACTGTATGTTTCTTCGCTGTTTAAAGCCTACAATACGGAAAAGAAAGTGTATGAAACCCTTATGCTGGCTGAAAAGGCAGGTATCAATACTATCAATATAGGGTTTCCTTCGAATCCACTGCTGGCAAAATACAAAAGAATCTCCGGAAGCAGAATGAAGGTGATATCCCAGGTGGGACCTGACATGGACAACAACGATTACTACGGACAGATTAATAAGGCAATCGATTTTGGTGCCGATATTATACAGGTGCAGGGTAACTGGTGCGACTGGCTGGTTCGTGATCATAAAATAGATGTAGTGGGAAAAATGCTGGACCACATAAGAAAACAGGGATATGCTGCCGGACTTGCCTCACACACTATCGATGCGTTGATTGCCTGTGGCGAGTATGGCATTGTTCCCGATTATTTCATGAAAACAATGCATCACGATAAGTACTGGTCGGCACATCCGGTTGAAAACCGTGTACCTTTCGAAGTGGACGGGGACCGGTACCTGGACCATAACCGGTTTCACGACAATCTCTTTTGCCTGTTCCCCGATCGTACCATCGATTTTGTGAACAGGGCCACCATTCCGGTAATGGGATTCAAAGTGCTGGCAGCCGGTGCCATAGAGCCGGAAGATGGTTTCAAATGGGCGTTTGAGCATGGCGCGGATTTTATCTGTGTGGGGATGTTCGATTTTCAGATCGTAAATAACGTAAATACCACTATCAGCATATTAAATAACATGGCTGAGAGAAAACGTAACTGGTTTGGCTAATAATTTCACAGCTTTGGTTTGGCGCGCTCCCGAAATTTTTTGTCGGGATGCTTCGCGATCCAGCGGTCTCACAACACTTTAATAAGGTTTTCAAAAATATAACCGGTATGACCCAAAAGAATAACATACTTTAAATTGAACAATATGTTAAATGTTTTAATTACAGGTGCCTCCGGAATGGTTGGCAAAGGTGTGTTGTTGGAATGTATTAAAAGTCCTTCAATCAGGTCGGTTACACTAATTGCCCGCTCGCCTGTTGATGTTCAGGATCCTAAAATAAAAGAAATAATTCTTCCGGATTTTATGGAAATTGATTCTGTTAAAAATCAACTGAAAGACATCGATGCATGTTTTCATTGCATGGGTGT
>CAYWBO010000151.1:0-2776 GCA_964456625.1 uncultured Lentimicrobiaceae bacterium
TTCCCGGCTGATTTCATCGCCGAAGGCGTGGATCAGACCCGCGGCTGGTTCTTTACATTGCACGCCATTGCCAGCATGCTGTTTGATTCGGTAGCTTTTAAGAACGTGGTTTCCAACGGGCTGGTACTGGACAAGAACGGCAACAAAATGTCCAAGAGACTTGGAAATGCAGTGGATCCCTTCAGCACCATCAAACAATATGGTCCAGATGCCACCCGGTGGTACATGATCTCCAACTCACAGCCGTGGGACAACCTGCGTTTTGACCTGGCCGGTGTGGACGAAGTACGGCGGAAATTCTTCGGAACATTATATAACACGTACGCATTTTTTGCGCTGTATGCCAACATCGACGGCTTTACTTACAGTGAAGCCGAAGTGCCTGTGGAACAGCGCTCGGAACTGGATCGCTGGATCCTGTCCGAGCTGAATTCGCTCATCCTGGTGGTGGACGAAAGTTACGAGCAATACGAACCTACCCGGGCAGCCCGGGCCATCCAGAATTTTGTGGATGAGCACCTCAGCAACTGGTACGTCCGCTTGTCAAGAAGAAGATTCTGGAAAGGAAGTTATTCGGACGACAAGATCCAGGCTTATCAGACGCTGTACCGCTGTCTGGAAGTTATCGCCCAGTTGTCGGCACCCGTAGCACCTTTCTTTGCAGAGAAACTGTTCCTCGACCTGAACGGCGTCAGTGGCAGATACAGCGAGCCCTCCATCCATATGACCCTTTTCCCGCAGGCAGATGCAACACTCATCGACAAAGACCTGGAAGAAAAGATGGAGCTGGCACAGAAGATATCCTCGATGATCCTTTCCTTGAGAAAGAAATCCAATATCCGGGTACGGCAGCCGTTGCAGAAAGTGATGATCCCGGTGCTGAGCGATCATTTCAGGAATCAGGTGGAAGCCATGAGTGAGTTGATCCGTTCGGAGACCAACATCAAAGAAATCGAATACCTGACGGATGATACCAATCTGCTGGTAAAACAGATCAAACCCAATTTCAAGACGCTGGGGCCAAAGTACGGAAAGCTGATGAAATCCATTGCAGCAACCGTTAACGGCTGGAGTCAACAAGACATCAAGAAGATTGAAACAGAGGGTAAATCTGTACTTGATCTGGGAGATCGGCAGGTAGAAATTTCTTTGGAAGATGTGGAGATCAGCACCGCCGACATTCCGGGATGGAGCGTCACCACCGTAGACAACCTTACCGTTGCCCTTGACATCACCCTCACCGAGGACCTGCTACAGGAAGGCATCGCCCGTGAGCTGGTGAATCGCGTACAAAATCTTAGAAAAGATAAAGGGCTGGAAGTGACTGACAGAATACGTCTTCGGATCGCGAAAAATGAACAGACGATTGAGGCGTTTATTGGATATAAAGATTATATTTGCTCAGAAACGTTGGCTGATATGGAAATTGTCGAGGCCCACGAACAAAGCAACTTCGAAACAGTCGAGATTATCGATGGTATTGAAGCTAAATTAGAACTTATAAAAACAGCATAAAAGACTAAAAAGAAGATATCCCAAACGAATTTATTTCGTATCTTACGTTAGGATAAATAAAGGTTTTTCAACATTAAAAACAGAGGCCATGGAAGAACATTCAACAGAAGAGAAAACCAGATATTCCACAGAAGAACTGGAAGAATTCCGCCAGATCATCCTGGAAAAACTGGAAAAGGCAAAGGCTGACCTTGCATTGCTTGTAGAAGCATATTCAAATAACAGTGATGCCGATACAAACGATACCTCACCCACTTTTAAAGTATTGGAAGAAGGACAACAGGTGTTGTCGAAAGAAGAAAATAGCCGCCTTGCCGATCGTCAGCGCAGGTTTATGAATAACCTGGAAGCAGCCCTGTTACGTATTGAAAACGGCACTTACGGCATCTGCCGCGAAACCGGAAAATTAATTTCAAAGGAAAGACTGCGCGCAGTGCCTCATGCCACATTAAGTATTGAAGCCAAGAACAAGCAAAGAAGCTGATTTTTGATCTGATTAAACATTCCTAATTTTTTTGGTTTTGAATTTGAAGAAATCCCTGGGGATCATTTTTCTGGTATTGCTTGCCGATCAGGCATTGAAGTTTTATATCAAGCTTACCATGACCGTAGGCGAGCAAGTCCCGGTGATTAAGCACTTTTTTTACCTGTATTTCACGGAAAATAACGGAATGGCTTACGGAATGCAGTTTGCCGGCGACTGGGGCAAACTGTTCCTGAGCATTTTCAGGATCCTGGCAGTGATCGCTTTGTCGATCTTCCTTGTTTACATCGTAAAACACAAAAGAAGTAAAGGATTAATCATCTGTGTTTCACTGATCCTGGCGGGCGCGTTGGGCAACATCATCGACAGCGTTTTTTACGGATGGATCTTCACCTCCAGCACTTACTTTTCGGTGGCGCATCTGGTGGCTCCCGGCCATGGCTATGCGCCGCTCCTTCACGGGAAAGTGGTCGATATGCTGTATTTTCCCATCATCGATGTCAGTCGTCAGGCTGCCCCGTCGTGGATTCCCAATTTTTTGTTCGGTCCCGACGGCAGACTCATTTTTTTCCGACCGATTTTTAACATCTCTGATTCTGCCATTACAATTGGCGTTTTCTGGTGGTTCCTGTTTCAGCGGAAATCTTAAACATAAGCGACTTGCTTATCTAATCCGCACGCTCCCAAGAATTAAAATATCATTATTTATAGAAATTTGATTTTTCAAAATTTCTATAAATATTTAATTCTTATATTTGCCGCACTTTAAACCCATAA
>CAYWBO010000152.1:0-2768 GCA_964456625.1 uncultured Lentimicrobiaceae bacterium
CGTAATATTTTTGTCCCGTTTTTTTCGACATAGTGCAAAAATACAACCTTAGCGGGAACGAAGGATATTTTTTGTGACGAATTCGGGGACTGAATCCGGAAAAAATAACCTCGACTTGACTTTTAGAAAAAAATGTTATATATTTGAGGGTCAAGGTGCCTGTAGATTTAAGACGATTCCGTCTTCCGGAGAAGCCTTCACCAACAATAAAAACTTCTAAGTGAAACCCAATTTTTCGGCTATGCCTTTCTTTCCGAACATTTACCAACAACTACAACTAAAAAGACTCAGTTATGAAAAAACTTGTTCTTTTCTTATTGCTATTTATCTCTCTAACGCAGCCTTTGTTTTCTCAAACCAGTAGCAGAACCGGGGCGTGGAACAGTACTGCCACATGGTCCACCGGATCGATTCCCGGTTCATCCGACGATGTTACAATTGCGTCAGGAGATATCGTTACAGTTAGCTCAACGCAAAGTTGCAAGACCATTACCATTGAGAATGGTGCAACACTAAAAATTGTCACAGGTGCTGCTCTCAGCACTTCTTCAACAGTCATAGTCAATGGTACATTAACTATGGAAGCCGGAACTTTTAACGTCGGAAGTTCCAAAACAAAATACCTCAAGATCTCGGGTGGAACATTCAATTTCTCTGGCGGAACCATTAACGTAGCGGGGCGGTATGCCCAGTTGAGCGGTGGGGATGCCTATTTGTCCGGAAATGCATTGCTCAATGTAGGAACACTCCCCGGCCAAAAGAACAAGACCATCCACATTTTTTCGGTTACAACCAACGGAACTTTTTCCGTTGCCTCCGGGGCTACTGCTAAAGTCGTCCTGAAAAATGGAAATTCCGGTGATGCATCAGAGGTTTATTATTCTCCCAAACACTCGGATTTTTCAGGAGGCAGTTTTGTGATCGAAAACAATTCATCTGTCCCGGATGTTTATCTGGACAGTGATGTCCCGATGTATGACCTGATCTCCGACGTCGGAGCAGGGAATATGCTTCACTTCGCCCCGGGATGTGATTTTCAGATGCATGATTTTACAATACAAAGTGGAAAAACCTGTGTTGATGCCGGTGCCCGCGTGGACATCAACGGCACGGCTTCCCTGAATTCCGATGGAAATCTCATCCTTAAAGTGGACTCATCGGCTGCTGCCAGCGTCCTTTTCTCACAAGCTCCGGCGGAAAAAGTCGGTGCAGACATTTATCTCAGTAAAGCGGAATTTCACTATATCAGTACACCTGTATCCGAATCGCAGACATTCAGCGACCTGAATATGGGGCTGACTGCAGGTGTCGGCAACGACAGCTTCTATTATTGGGATGAGGCACTGGATTACGATGGCGTGACAGGAAACTGGGTGGATATTCTGAACGGCCCTGACGGGACGGGCGCCGCATCGGAAATGAGCACCGCGAATTTTCAGACAGCCAAAGGTTATGCCATCCGTTATCAGGATGCCAGCCATACACTTTCGCTGACAGGCAGTGCCATGGAAACAGATCAGACGATAGCCGCTACCCGCACTTCAGGCAGTACAGGGGAGGGTTGGACACTGGTAGGAAATCCGTTTACTGCATCCATCGCCGCCAATCGAAGTGCCGGAAATAACAACTTTATAAAGGTCAACGCCGATATTTTGGATCCGGTTTATTCAGGAATCTATTTTTGGGATGAGCAACCGTCTTATCACGGACACCGAAATGACAATCTGCCGGTTTCCAATGCCAGTTCCGGTAAATATATCCCGCCGGGCCAGGCTTTTATGGTCAGGGTAAAGACTTCTGGAAACCTGATCTTTCCGGTCGACCTACAAAACAATGGAGGCAAAGCCACATTTTATAAGGATACGGTGGCAGATCACTGGACCCGTTGCTGGTTCGGGCTTTCCGGAAATAATGACAAAACCGCCGAAACCATGATTGCGTTTGGCGAAGGGATGACGCCAGGTCTGGATGTGAGCTATGATGTGGGTGCCATAAAAAGGGATTCGCAGCCTGATTTGTTCACGCGGCTGGTCAGCGATGTCGGCTATGACTTTGCAATCCAGGCTTTGCCTCCATTGGACAAGCCACAAGCAGTCCGGGTTGGAGTGGATGCAGATAGCAGTGGAAATTATATTTTATCATTCATCCGAAGTGAAAATCTCAGTGATTCTGTTACGGTTTTCCTGCAGGATACGAAAACCGAAGCCATGATTGACTTTAGAAAAGAAGGGACCTATGCGTTTTCTGTGGAAACACCCGGGAGAATTCCGGATCGGTTTGTATTGTATTTTAATCAGAAAACTACGGGAACTTCTTCGTTGCCTGCTACCGATCCTGCCAGCGTCAACATCAAGGTAATACAACATCTCCTTATGGTAAAAAATTTGACAGACAAACCATTGCATTGCTCACTTAAGATCCTCAATCTGATGGGACAGGATCTGTTTCATCAGGATTTGGACCTCGCAGATGGAGACATTTATGAAAGGATGATTCCTGATGTGAAAGGACTGGCCATTATTTCAGTTTCAAACGACAGTTTTGTCAAAACTCAAAAAGTAATCTTTTAATACCCAAAAAACCAAATGTTATGAAAAAGAATATTTTGATCACCATTTTTGTTTTAATGTTTTATGCTCCGCCGTTGTTTTCACAGACAGCACCGCCGCCGCCTGCTCCCGGTTCCACCGGAGATACCTCAGGTGGCGGCGCGCCCATTGGCGGTGGTTTGTTTATCCTGCTGGGGCTCGGAGCGGCTTATGCCGGGA
>CAYWBO010000153.1:0-2741 GCA_964456625.1 uncultured Lentimicrobiaceae bacterium
GATAAATCGGGACAGGCTCTCCAGAGGGGGATAAGTGTCATCATTGCGAGGAGGCAACTGACAGCTGGTCCCGATTTATCGAAGAAGAATCTCATACTTTAGATCCTTCGTTTCATTCAGGATGACAACCTTTTTATTTATTCTTCGCTTTTCATTTCCCGTGTGTGCGCAGGCCACAAAAAACCGGGAGCAGCGTATATGTCATCCTGAACGCCCGCCCGCCGGACGGGCAGGTAGTGAAGGATCTCATTCCGGCATCATATTCTGAGATCCTTCGTTGCACTCAGGATGACATTCTCTGTATGGGAAAAAAGAAGGGCGCTGTCAGTCCTGCCTTTACAGCAGTAAATTTTACCACCGCATACCGGGGTCTGCCCTTTTTGTCAGCTGACAAAAAGGGTTTTGAGGTCTCCGATACGCTGTACGGAGGAAGTCTCACCCTTCAGGCTTAGGCCAAAAGGAATGATGAATGATTAAAGGTGCACGTCACAAAATTTCAGCATTCATCTCTAATCATTCATCATTTACAAGCCTTCTCTCTTGCATACATTCCCGAAAGTGATGTCGGGGGACCAGGCTTTTTACTTTGCCATCATTTTGGCATCTGCCATTGCCTTGGCCAGCTCGTGATTACTCCGGGCAAGGCTGATATGCGAGATCATCCGTTTGCTTTTGGCATCGAAGAAATAGACAACCCCCGTGCTTTTGTATTTCGACATCGTATTGTACAACATCATATTCTTCAGCTTCATGGCCGATTTTTGAATGGTCATTTTATTGGACAGGTTGTTGTCCACAAACTGCACGGACCCGTCTTTGTTATTGTCCATCAAAACCGACATGGCTCTTTTCCCGTTCTTTTGACAGACGGGGCACCAGCTGGCCTTGTTTATCACAGCGATTACTTTTGCCCCGGGATGGGCCATGGCTGCTCCTGATAAGAAAAGTACCAGAAACAGGCTTGTTAAAATTGATTTTGAAGTTTTCATGTTACCTCAGTATTTAAAGATTAATATTTGTAATGAATTAAAAATAAATATATTAAAGGACTTCGGGAGTCCTGTCTTTCTTTCATGCCTGGCGAAATACGATCTGCAGGACCCACCTATGGCTTCCGGGGAAACCCGTGATTGTCATGTTCAGCTTATTTTCAGGTAAAGTGAATCCTGTTTTCAAATAACTATAGCAGTAGTCGTAAAATTTACGCTGCCTGACACAGGCACGATTATTTTAACATTTCTTAAGGGGAATCTCCTGCTCGGCGGAGTTGAAAGCAGGCACAACGTTTCAGGCGAGGTCAGCCCGGAAAGTTCAGTTTTTGTTGGATCAGTTTTTTAATCTCTTCCAGCTCTTCTTCAGGCAGTTGCTTTTGGTTGAGTCGCAGGATACTCTTTTCAAGCAACAGGCTTTGTTTTTCGTAGTGTACACAGGCGCTGCATATCATTTTGTGGCTTTTCAGCTGTATTTTCTCTTTCAGGCTTAGCCTGAAGTGTATTTTCTTCTCGATAAGCTCGGTTGCTTTCAAACAGGAAAGGAAAAGTGTATGTATGAGTGTTTTCATCGCAATTCAGCTTATAAACCAGTTTAATTCAATGCAGTCTCTTAACTGTAATTTCGCCCTGTGAACGATCTGCCAGAAATTAGTGGCCGTGATACCCAATTCCTGACAAATTTCTTCTCCGTTTCTTTCGGCCAGGTATTTCATCTTGACACAGATATTCCATTTTTCAGGTAAAGCATCGAGGCATTGTTGCAGTATCTGCTGGAATTCACTGTCATCAAGCAGGTGCTCCCCTTCGTGCCAGTCTTTTGGAATTCTATTTTGCTGCCAGTTTCCTTCGCCGTCAAAGAATGCCGACAACAACCGGCCATCCATGCGTACCGGCTGTTTTGGCTTCTTTCGGTATACGTCGGTAATCTTGTGATTCAGAATAGAGAACAGCCATGTTTTGGGTGAACTGTCGCCTTTGAAGGATCCCACTTTTTCCGCCGCCGCCAGAAAAGTATCCTGTACCAGGTCGCGGGCAAGTTCCTTATCCGCGACCTTGTACAACGCCCAGGAAACCATTTCTTCGGTGCAGGTTTCAACCAGATGGGCAAGATCGATTGTTTTGGATTGGGTCATCTGCTTCCTGTTAGAAAATTTCATCTCGACGCTAATTTTATCCAGATCATGCGGTTTGTCGCTGTATCTCCTTGTTCAACGGTCACAAACGCATGGTGCAGCAATTTGAGGTAATAAAAGTATGATTTTTTCAATCGCCAACGTATTGGGGAATTTTTGTCTCGTGGTCGGGCTTCCCACTTTAGGAGGCAGGTGGGTGGCGCAGGCCACAAAAAAATATCGTGACGAAGTAACCCCATATAAACTTCTGATTTCATCATTCACCATCAATAATTTCCGGGTGTGCGTGAGTCACCAAAAACGGGGAGTCCCGACAAGTCGGGACAGGCTCTCCATGGAGGGGACAGTAACGTGCAATCAAAAAGGTTGGACTCCCCTTTAGGGGCCGGGGGTCTTGAAGGCAAATAAAAAATCACCGTTTAATTCTGAGTCCCGTGCCAACGGGACGTGAGAATCTTGTGGTACGAACCGTTCCGATAACCAAGACCCTCACGTCGGTCCGGCTACTGCCGGCCCTCCTCAGGGTTAAACGAGCCTATTTATGTTCCCTACTTCCCCGGATCTTCATTGGCGCGGATGAAAGCGGCTACGTTATCATGCAACACCTTGTGTGAAG
>CAYWBO010000154.1:0-2702 GCA_964456625.1 uncultured Lentimicrobiaceae bacterium
GTTAGATCGCAGGGCTTCGAATCCGTAGGTCGCCCGTTCGAATCGGGCCGGGCGTACCAGTAAAAACAGAGGGTTGCAGAAACGTGGATCTGCAACCCTTTTTATTTTTCTTATTTTGTACAACTCTTGAACAACTTTCCGAAAAATTAATGCCCTTTCAAGGCATTAAAAAAGCCTTTCTCCTCCGCCGGCCGCCGCCCTCACAAACCAAAATCAGACAAAAGTTGCGTTTTCCACGTAAAGGGGTGTATGGTTTTGTTGAATCCAGCAAAAATTTCTATCGGACTACGAGCACCGTCATCCAGATCCGGCCACCAAGGAACGCGATAAAGCGCAAGGGGCCTTGATCAAAACTGGCAAGGCTCTACGTTTTCCATTCCATCCTTGGCTGCCGACAAGCATATAGATATAGATGACCGGTCCACCACCGGCCAGTTGGATGGCATCTTTAATTGAGTCAGCGGTCATTCTGTATAGCACTCCAAATTTGGTGATATGCTGATCTACATAATTACTTGTAGGCATTAAATTGCGATATTTCCTCATTCTGAGTATCTTCATCAAAACAGGGGGGAACTGCGCGATCACAACTACATCACCCATAACGCTTTGAGAAATCCTATGTCACAAGATAATAACAATTCGAGATGGAAAACTATTATAGTATCATCATTAATGACTCTTCTAGTTGCTGTTGTGAGCAGCTATCTGACCTACTATTGGGGACTTACTGCCCAAATTAGACTTAATGATTATCAAAGTAGGCAAAAAGCCTATAGCAAACTTATCGGAGAAAATGCGATCATTTCCCAGTTATATGTTTCACGCTTTGAGTCATATATAAATTCGGATTATCATGAATTTCGATGGAAACTAAATGGTAGCCCTAAGGATTCTATAAATCAAAAGGAGGCCCTTAGATGGATGAAAAAAAGTGAGGATCAGGCGATCGAACTGGCACGAGAAAAGCAAATTCTATTCGAAACGGTAGAACTTATTAATGCATTATTTCCATATACAAAAAAATTAGAAGATTTATCTGATAAAATTTACCATCATCCAATTCCAAAAATTAAGCGCCCTAAGAACAATTGGTCGTTAGAGGAGCTTAAAACCTATAAAGATAGCGCAGTAAAACAAACCCAGGATTTTGTACAAGTAAATATTTCAAAGCCGATTGATGAATTGGCTTCTTATTTGAAAACCCAGGTACATGATGATTTTTAAGTGAACTTAACCCAACATGAAAATTCTCGCGCCCAGAGAAACCCGAATCATTGGGATTCCCCCTAAAGGAGGATGAAACTCGATATTGTTACCTAGTGGGTGAAAGTCCCACATGAGCAAAGTTTAGCCAACAGCTCATTAGCGAAGTCCACGGGAGAATTCGGGGACATCCATTGCTTTATTATTACCCGAAGGATTGCATGATTTTATTTCAATAAACCAATGGACGCCCCCGAATTTGCCGAATTTGCCTTTATATATTTATGGAAGTCCCTAGTGAGTCTCTATTGAGCCTATCCCCCGTTTGGGTACTTTAATAAAGGCATAAAAAATCATGGAGTTCAAGTATATTGTTTTTATTACAATGTGTTAGACAGACAGGAAAACGGAAATTTTAATTGTCGTTGAAGGAAAAATTAAATTGTCGTTGATCACGACTGACTATTTCCGTGATATAGTGTAAATAAAATCAATGTTGCCAATAATCGGCACAAATCGTTCGACGCTTTGAAGCATGGAATTTCGATAACAACTCAACAAACATGGAGGTGAACATGAGAAAAGGAATCGTTGCACTATTGGTCGTCTCGCTTTTGATTTTGAGCCTTGTTGTTGTTTCATGGGCGGATCCGACGATACCGGAGAAAAAACAAACGGAGTTGGGTCTTTATGTTACCGCCAAAGAAGCCTTTGCGAAATGGCATACGGCGCCCGATAAAATAAAAATATTGGATGTCAGAACTCCGGGTGAGTATGTTTTTGTCGGTCACGCCCCAATGGCAACCAATATTCCGATAAAATTCTTTAAAGAAAAAATTGATGCAGGGAAGATGAAACCCATCATGCCTTTAAATGAAAAGTTTGTCGATAGTGTCAAAAAGAAATTTAAGGCGACCGATACCATTCTGGTGATGTGCCGATCCGGCGGAAGAAGTGCTCTTGCGGTGAATACGCTGGCCAAGGCAGGTTTTAAGAATGTTTACAATATTGTTGATGGGTTTGAAGGCGATAAGCTACATGACCCGAAGAGCTATAACGACGGCAAACGGATTGTTAACGGCTGGAAAAATTCCGGTGCTGCCTGGACATATAAACTTGATCCAAAACTGGCTTATCTTCCTTAAATAACATATGGAGATGGCGGTCCGGCCGACTCGCCCTGCATAACAGAGCGGATTGGGACGATGCAAGAATTCGAAGAATTCGGGGACGTCCATTGCTTTATTATTACCCGAAGGATTGCATGATTTTATTTCAATAAACCAATGGACGTCCCTGAATTTGCCCGTCCCCGAATTTGCCCTTTTTATTTTTCTTATTTTGTACAACTCTTGAACAACTTTCCGAAAAATTAATGCCCTTTCAAGGCATTAAAAAAGCCTTTCTCCTCCGCCGGCCGCCGCCCTCACAAACCAAAATCAGACAAAAGTTGCGTTTTCCACGTAAAGGGGTGTATGGTTTTGTTGAATCCAGCA
>CAYWBO010000155.1:0-2697 GCA_964456625.1 uncultured Lentimicrobiaceae bacterium
GAATTAAAGAAAATGGGGGTCAAATATCAGGAGAAGTAAATCGTGCAAACGGTAAAATAAAAATTTTATTTGAGTTCTGTTTGTTAGTTGGGTTTAACAAGCATTTAAAAAGAGAATTGATCTGACAAAAAATAAAAAAACATTGAAATATGAATATTGATACATCACACCTAAAACAAATCGCTGTTATCGTGTTTTTTGTTTTAATTACCACACCAATCTGGGCACAAACAAAAGGTAAAACCCCTATCCATAAAAAGAACAGTTGGGTAATAACGCAAGCGAAATTCCCCGGTGGGGAATCAGGATTGATGACTTATATTTCCAGAAATCTAATTTATCCTGCTTTGGCCAAACAAGCTGGAATACAGGGAAAAGTTTATGTGCAGTTTATGGTGGAAGCCGATGGTCATGTAGACCAGATTAAAATACTCAGAGGCATCGGAGGCGGTTGCGATTTTGAAGTTGTAAAGCTTTTCCGCGGCATGCCAAAATGGACCCCGGCAACACAAAATGGGGAACGGGTTAATGAGCTACTTACAACAGCTGTTAACTTTAGTCTGGAAAAATAATCATCGCCCGACTGGATAACACCTCATTAAAAAGACCTTCTTCTCACCCCCCGATTCAAAAACTTTTCTAAATTTGATGTCTGCATATCAGGGGCTTTGACAAACAAAGCCGGATCGCCATAAATCACAGACACAACGCAAGAAGCATCATAATATTCGGGGTGGATGAATAAAAAGCTCATTACAGGTTTCTTTTTTCTGGTTTTACTTTTCTCCTCATCACTGGCGCTGGGGGGAAACCAGATCGACTCCTTGCTGAACGTACTGGATCGTACCGTGGCCGATCAGGCAAAATACGAGCAAATCAAGGAACAAAAGCTGAGCCACCTGCGGGATTTGCTCAGTGTAGCCACCACAGATGCGTTGAAATATCCCATCTACGGCCGGCTGTTCAACGAGTACTGGTCCTACCGGTCGGATACGGCCCTTTTCTACGCAGAGAAGAAGCTGGAGATCGCCCGAAGAATGGATAACAAAAAAAACATCAACGACGCCAAATTGAACATTGCTTCCGTGATGATGCTCGTGGGGATGTACAAGGAAGCCATGGATACCCTGAGTACGGTCAACATGAAATATTCGCCGGACCTGAAGGCCTATTCGTATTTTATCTACCGCACCCTATACGGCTACCTGGGCGACTATTCGATTTCGGCCAAGGAAAAAACAAGGTATCAACACCTTACGGCCATGTACCGCGACTCGCTGCTCATTGCCAACGCACCCAATTCCAGCGCTTACATCATGGTGAAATCCGACAAACTGATCGTGAACCACCAATACGACGACGCCCTGAACCTGCTGAAATCCTATTACCCTTCGCTGCCGCCCGACAGCCACGACCGGGCCATCATCGCCTACAGCATGGCCATGGCCTATAAAGGCAAAAAAGAACTGAAGAAAGAAGAAAAATGGCTGATCGTTTCCTCCATCTATGACCTTCAGTCGGATACGAAAGAATATGTTTCGCTGCGCGACCTGGCTTATATGCTTTATGAAAACGGGGATATCGCACGGGCTTCGAAATACATCAAGCGCTCGCTCGAGGATGCCTTGTTCTGCAACGCACGACTGCGAACGGTAGAGATCTCGCGCATCCTGCCCATCATCAACCGTGCCTACCAGATCGAAACCAATGCGCGCCAGCGGCAGCTGTATTTCTTCCTGATCTGTATCAGCATCCTGTCGTTGTTCCTGCTCATATCGCTGATCTTCCGCTATCAGCAGATGAAAAAGCTCATCCGGATGGAGAAAAACCTGAGCCATGCCAACCAGCAGATGAAAGCACTGAACCAGGAGCTCTTTAAAACCAACGACCAGCTGACAAAGGCCAACGCCACCCTTACAGAGGCCAACCTTATCAAGGAAGAGTATATCGGACGCTACATGGACCAGTGCTCCATGTATATCGATAAGCTGGACGAGTACCGCCATTCCTTGAAAAAACAGGCCGCCACGGGGAAGGTCAGCGACCTGCTCAGCGCCATCAAGTCCAGCGAGTTTATTGAAGACGAACTGAAGGAGTTCTACTCCAATTTCGACGCCACCTTCCTGCAGCTGTTCCCTAACTTCATTGAGGAGTTCAACCTGCTGCTGGAAAAAGACAAGGCCATCATCCCCAAACCGGGTGAGCTGCTGAATACGGAGCTGCGCATCTTTGCCCTGATCCGCCTGGGGATCACCGACAGCGTGAAGATCTCGCATTTCCTGCGGTATTCCCTTTCCACGATCTATAACTACCGCACCAAGATCCGCAACAAAGCCGTGTGTCCCCGCGACGAATTCGAGGCCATGGTGATGAAGATCGGCACCAAAATGTAAGAATCCTGCCATTTTACTTTCCGCCCCTGTCTTTTTCTATGGAAAGACTTTTCATAGTCACTACTTTTTTTCTAACCTGATTATTATCAATAGATTGATTTTTAATCGAATAAATGGAACACCACGCGATAGACCACTATATTTTCACTCCAGACGGAATGAAAAGGCATTTTTCCGGTATATCTTTGATAAACAGAAAGAATATTATTTCTGCCTGGCACACTGTTCTTAATAAATTTCACTTATAATCGTGGGGCTGTCTGAATCTCATAACGTGATTTTAGATGGTCCCACTGATTTTTTA
>CAYWBO010000156.1:0-2650 GCA_964456625.1 uncultured Lentimicrobiaceae bacterium
GGCCACCAAAAACGGGGAGTCCCGACTTGTCGGGATTTTTGGCGTCCTTGCGAGGAGGTGGCCGACAGCCTGTCCCGATCTATCGGGAAAGCAATCTGAAGCCTTAGTGAGGGCTCTTTGGACTTCGCAGAAAAAGGAAAGAAGATCCGGGGTAGTCCGATGCCTTCACTGGCGCGAATGTTTCGCGTGCCATAATTATTCCGGTACTCTAGTCACGCGTTACAAACGCACGCCAGTCAGTGGGAAATGTCATACAGTAGGCATATTATTGTCATACTTTGTCAAACAATTGTTTGGCCATCGTCTGACCATGTTTGACAATGTTTGACCATTGTCTCCCTATGGTTCCACCCAAAGTTTTCTTACTTTTGCTTTTTTAACCAAAAAATCCCTTCATGGAACTGAATTTAAAAAGGCCTCTGGCGTTTTTCGATATAGAAAGTACCGGTCTGAATGTCTCAAAAGACCGGATTGTGGAACTGTGTATCATCCGCGTGAATACCAACGGCACCACGGATACCAAAACCTGGCTGCTGAATCCGGGCATCCCCATTTCGGAGGAGGCCATGGCCGTGCACGGCATCACCAACGAGATGGTGCAGGACAAGCCGACCTTTAAGCAGGTGGGCAAAGACATTTTCCGCTTTCTGACCAACTGCGATCTGGCGGGATACAATTCCAACCGTTTCGACATTCCCATGCTGGTGGAAGAGTTCCTGCGCGCCGATATTGATTTTGAGGTAGAGAACCGGAAGTTCATCGATGTTCAGAACATCTTCATGAAGATGGAACCCCGTACCCTGAAAGCCGCTTATCGCTTTTACCTGCAAAAAGAACTGGAAAACGCCCATTCCGCGGAAGCGGACGTGATGGCCACCTATGAAGTGCTGAAAGCGCAACTCGACCACTATCGGGATGCGGACTTTACCGACCGGGACGGCAACACCTCCCAGCCGGTAGTCAACGATGTGGCGGCATTGGCGGAATTCTCCAGCCATCACAACAACGCTGACCTGTCGGGACAGATCATCTACAATGACAAAAACGAAGAAGTCTTCAACTTCGGGAAACACAAAGGAAGGACCGTGCAGGAAGTGTTCCTGAACGAGCCTTCGTATTACGACTGGATGCAGAAAGCCGACTTCCCTTTGTACACCAAGAAGCTGCTGACGCGCATCAAATTCAGGATGAATGGAAAATAAACATACTGTTTAGATAAATAAATTTAAAAATTCAACAAATGATTGGCATCTTTTACTTAACCCACCCCTACACCTCCCGACAAGTCGGGACAGGCTCTCCAGGGAGGGGATAATGAGTAATCATTTGTTGAATTTAGTGATGACATTAAAATCAGCGAATAAATTCCTTAAATCCCCTTTTGGAAGGGGTAAAGGGGTAGGTTTATAAAAAATATATTTATTCGCTGATTTTTTAAGATTACAGATTTAAAACCAAATTGCAATGAAGATCATTTGTATCGGAAGAAATTACAGCGAACACGCCAAAGAGCTCAACAACGCTGTACCGGAAAAGCCGGTGTTTTTCATGAAACCCGACACCGCGCTGCTGCAAAAGAACAACCCGTTTTTTTATCCCGCCTTTTCGCAGGATGTGCATTACGAAACGGAGATCGTGCTGAAGATCAACCGCAACGGGAAGTACATCGAAGAGCCCTTTGCCCATAAATATTTCGATGAGATCGGCATCGGCATCGACTTCACCGCCCGCGATCTGCAGGCAGAGCAAAAGAAAAAAGGACTTCCCTGGGAGATTGCCAAAGCCTTCGATCAGTCGGCACCGGTGGGGAAATTCGTACCCAAAAGTAAATTCCCGGACATCAACAACCTGAACTTCTCGCTGAAGATCAACGGTGAGGTGAAACAGGAAGGGAACACCCGCGACATGATCTTCAGCTTCGACCGCATCATCTCCTATGTTTCGCAGTTCGTTTCGCTGAAAACCGGCGATCTGATCTTCACGGGCACGCCGGCAGGCGTGGGTCCCACGAAGATCAACGACCACTTTGAAGCCTTTATCGAAGACGAGCTGTTGCTGGAGTTCAATGTGAAATAAATCCAATCGCCATGATTGCCCGAACCCCTGAACCACCCTACTATGCCGTGATCTTCACTTCGCTGCGGACATCCGGCGATCACGGTTATAACGCCATGAGTGAAAAGATGTTTGAACTGGCATCGCAACAGGATGGTTTTCTGGGGGTGGAATCAGCCCGTGAAGACCTGGGCATCACCGTTTCCTACTGGAGAGATCCGGAATCCATCCGGAAGTGGAAAGAGCATGCCGAGCATACGATAGCGCGCGAAAAAGGACGTACCGAATGGTACCGGTCCTTTAAAATTCGCATTGCCCGGGTGGAAAGAGACTACGGTTTTGAAAAATAGCCTGCTTATTTTCACAAGATTGTGTTAAGATATCGTAAAACCTGAAGGAAAAAATTGTAAAATACTTCAGTCCGGTTGTATATTTGGTACTTCAGAAAATATTATTTCACTCAAAAACGTAACATCATGTCTAAAGTATCAACATACCTCAACTTTGCAGGAAACGCAGAAGAAGCTTTCAATTTTTACAGATCCGTTTTTGGCGGAACCTTTATCAACGGCATCATGCGCATGAAGGACATGCC
>CAYWBO010000157.1:0-2520 GCA_964456625.1 uncultured Lentimicrobiaceae bacterium
AAGTGCATCGAAGCCGGCATGAACGATTATTTGTCAAAACCCATAAAAATGGAATTCCTCATTGCCATTCTCGAAAAATGGCTCAAATAATCCATCAGCATACTTTATTCCTGCTATGAGCCAAACTCCCAGACGCTGCCGTGCTGGTAATTTAATTTGAATATTCGGGCGGACCAGGGTATCATGTGTGGGATCGGATTTTTTCAAAGGGGAAAAGTCAAAGGAATTTCATAAAAGATAGTGCCCGTCCTGATCTCACATTTCAACCCTAACTCCCGAAGGGAAATGTATTTTTTGCTGATATATTTCTATTCCATAACTTTGACTGCTTCAACAATAAAAGCCTTTTCACCAAAAAATAAGCCATGAAAAACCAAAACCAGATCATTAAAAAAACCTGCAGAATTATTTTCGGATTGCTTCTTTCCGGACTTATCGTTATTGCTCCGTCGAAAGTTTTTTCACAGGAGCATGTAAAAAGCGCTCATTATCCCCAGGCCAGGGTAATCTCCTACGACATCCTTTCGGCCCAATATCAGGAACTCCTGTCCGGCGCAAAAGATTCCGTGATCTTTCATTCCGGATTCGTTACCCTGACACCAAAAGAAGCCGGAGAACTGCACAGCACCAATGCCTACGAAGAAATGCTCGTCCCGCTGGAAGGCCAGGGCCAGGCTAGAATTATCGGCAAGTATGATCTCAACCTGAAGCCGGGGGTGGTGGCTTTCATTCCACCTTACACGAAACATCAGATTTACAACAACGGAACCGGGAATTTCAAATATATCTATATTGCATGTCCGTTAAAAGGAGAAAATAAATAATCAATATCATGACCGTCCAGAAGTACACCGTACGGAATGCAAAACCCGAAGAATTTAAAAAAACCGGTAAGCTATTGGTACAGGTGTATTCCCGGCTGGAAGGCTTTCCCACTCCCGCAGAAATGCCGGATTATTACAACATGCTGGCCAATGTCGGGCTGCTGACCCAAAATCCGGGTACCGAGCTGTTGGTGGCTGTGACCCCTTCCGGGGAGGTGGCCGGCGCGGTGGTTTACATCAGCGACATGAAATATTACGGTTCCGGCGGTACCGCGACACAGGAAAAAAACGCTTCAGGATTTCGCCTGCTGGGCGTTGCCCCATCCACTCGCGGGCACGGCGTCGGCCGTCTGCTGATTGATGCATGCATGCGCAAAGCCAGAGAAGCCAAACAGCAACAGGTCATCATCCACACCACCAAAGCCATGCAGACGGCCTGGAAAATGTATGAAAAGATGGGATTTCGTCGGTCTCCGGACCTGGATTTTCAACACGACAGCCTGGAAGTATTCGGGTTCCGGTATATTTTGTAAGAAGTATCCGGCGCAAGTGTCCACTTGCGCCGGTTTTTATATGATTTCCTATTTCAGAAAATTCCACTTAGCGCCATCTTTCGTATCCTTGATCTCGATGTTCAGCTTGGCCAGCTCGTCACGGATCTTATCCGAGGTGGCATAGTCTTTCTTTGCCTTGGCTTCGCTGCGGATGGTCAGGATGGTGTCCATCAGATAATCGATGAGCTTGCTGTCGTCTTTTTCCGGTTCGTCCACCAAACCCAGGATATCGAAAAGGAAAGTGGAAAATATATTTTTTGCTAAATCAATGTCTTCCTGCGTAAGGCTTTCTTTTCCATCGTTCACCAGGTTGATCAGGCGTGTGAGTTCAAACAGGTTGGCGATCACAATGGGGGTATTGAAATCGTCGTCCATGGCCTCGTAGCACTTTGCTTCCAGGGATTTTACATCGAGGGTGGAAGCTTGTGCCGGTTTCAGACCTGAAAGCAAGCGGAAGGCCTCAAAGAGTTTGCGCATGCCTTTTTCGGCTGCCTGCAAAGCATCCGTAGAGAAATCCAGCGTGCTGCGGTACTGGGCCTGCAGGATGAAAAACCGGATGACCATCGGCGGATAAGCACGATCGAGTGCCTGATGGGTTCCGGTGAAAAACTCATTCAGTGTGATGAAGTTGTTCAGCGATTTTCCCATCTTCTGCCCGTTGATGGTGATCATGTTGTTGTGCATCCAGTATTTCACGGGATCGTGACCCATGGCGGCATTGGCCTGTGCAATCTCCGATTCGTGATGCGGGAAAAGTAAGTCCATACCCCCGCCGTGAATGTCGAATGTTTCGCCCAGGTATTTGGCACCCATGGCCGAGCATTCCAGATGCCAGCCCGGATAGCCTTCGCTCCAGGGCGACGGCCAGTGCATCACGTGGGTGGGATCGGCTTTTTTCCAAAGGGCAAAATCAAAGGAATTTCTCTTTTCTTCCTGTCCCGCCAGTTCGCGGGTATTCTGCATCAGTTCCTCAATTTTGCGTCCCGACAGCTTCCCGTAGTGATGGGTCTTGTTGTACTTCTCCACATCAAAATACAGCGAGCCTTCCGACTCGTAAGCATAACCGTTTTCCAGGATCTTCTTCACCAGTTCGATCTGTTCGATGATGTGACCCGAAGCCGTGGGTTCGATGCTGGGTGGCA
>CAYWBO010000158.1:0-2348 GCA_964456625.1 uncultured Lentimicrobiaceae bacterium
CAAGCGATTATACGCAGTATAAATAAGCTTTTCCGGGAAGAATTTGTTGAAATTTCCCTAATTTTGAGAACACAAAAACAGAAACCATGGTTACCATCTATCACAATCCGAGATGCAGAAAATCCAGGGCCGGCCTGGAGCGTCTTCAGACAAAAACACAGGATTTCGAAATCATCGACTACATCAAAAACCCCGTTTCTTACGAAACCATCAAGGACCTGCTGGTGAAGCTCAACAAAAAACCGCAGGACATGATCCGCACACAGGAAGACATTTACAAGCAGAATTATAAAGGAAAGAATTTCGGCGACGAAGAATGGATCAAGATCATGGAAGAAAACCCGAAACTCATCAAACGCCCCATCGTCGTCAAAGGCAACAAAGCCGTCTGGGGCGATCCGGCCGAGGAAATCGACAGCTTATTTTAAACAAAATTTATAAATCTCATACAATGGAATACAGAATTGAACATGACACTTTGGGCAATGTGGAAGTCCCGGTTGACAAGTACTGGGCTGCGCAAACCCAGCGTTCAAAAATGAATTTTAAGATCGGTCCCGAAGGTTCCATGCCGCGGGAGATCATCGACGCTTTCGCGTATCTGAAGAAAGCCGCCGCCCTGGCCAACACCGAGCTGGGCGTGCTGCCGAAGGAAAAATGCGACCTCATCGGCAAGGTAGCCGACGAGATCCTGGCCGGAAAACTGTACGACAACTTCCCGCTGGTGATCTGGCAGACCGGTTCCGGAACGCAGTCGAACATGAACGTGAACGAGGTGATTGCCAACCGCGCGCATGTGCTCAACGGCGGCAAGCTCACCGACGAAAAAAAGGTGCTGCATCCCAACGACGACGTGAACAAATCGCAGTCGTCCAACGACACCTTCCCCACCGCCATGCACATTGCCGCTTACAAGATGCTGGTGGAAGTAACTTTCCCGGGCGTGGTGCAGCTGCGCGATGCACTCGCTGAAAAAGCCGAAGCCTTCAAAGACATTGTCAAAACAGGACGTACCCACTGGATGGATGCGACTCCTTTGACGCTGGGACAGGAATTCTCGGGATACGTCTCCCAGCTCGACCACGGATTGAATGCACTCAGTGCTACACTGGATCACTTGTCGGAACTGGCATTGGGCGGCACCGCCGTCGGCACGGGACTGAACACCCCCGAAGGCTATGATGTGAAGGTAGCAGAAAAGATCGCGGACCTCACCGGATTGCCTTTCCGGACCGCTGAAAACAAATTCGAAGCGCTTTCGGCTCACGACGCTATTGTTGAAACTTCAGGGGCTTTAAAACAACTGGCCGTTAGCCTGATGCACATTGCCAACAACATCCGGTACCTGGCTTCCGGTCCGCGGTGCAGCATCGGCGAGGTGAATCTGCCCGCCAACGAACCCGGTTCGTCCATCATGCCAGGGAAGGTCAACCCCACACAAAACGAAGCGCTGACGATGGTCTGTGCCCAGGTGATCGGCAACGATGTGGCCATTTCCACCGGCGGCATGCAGGGCCATTTCCAGCTGAATGTCTTCAAACCCATGATGATCGCCAACCTGCTGCAATCGGCACGGTTGCTGGGCGACGCCTGCGTTTCCTTTGCCGACAACGCCATTGCCGGTGCCGAAGCCAATTTAAAGAACATCCAGGACAACCTGGAAAATTCCCTCATGCTGGTCACCGCACTGAACACGCACATCGGCTACGAGAAAGCCGCCAAGATCGCCAAGAAAGCCCACGCCGAAGGCACCACGTTGCGTGCTGCCGCCATGGCCCTGGGATTTCTGACCGATGCCGAGTTCACCGAATGGGTGGATCCGAAAAAAATGATTTAAACGAAAACATTTTTGTTCCGAAGGGCTGTCTCTGGTTTCAGGGGCAGCCTTTTTGTGATATGATGGTCAGACGATGGTCAAACTGTAGTCAGACGATGGTCAAACGATTGTGGAAACAACTTCTTAAATCTGAAATCGGTGTTCCTTGTTCTTAAATCAGATGAGATTGAATATCGAATACCGATGAACAATTTATGATTTGCGAAGGGACTCTGTACCTTCTGCCCCTGTATCTTTGCCTTCTGCCGGGCCGGAAAATAGCAAAGTAACCCGGGAAATCGTTAAAGTCACCGGGAAATTATCAAAGTACACCCGGAAATTGTCAAAGTCACCCGGGAAATTGTCAAAGTCAGCGGGAAATCGTCATAGTACACAGGGAAATTGTTAAAGTCGCCTGGAAATTGTCAGAGTTATCCCGGAAATTGTCAAAGTCACCGTAAAATGGGCAAAGTCACATCGGAAATAGTTATCGGCAGCCCGGAAAAACCTGCCGGCAGGCGATCGTGAGACG
>CAYWBO010000159.1:0-2299 GCA_964456625.1 uncultured Lentimicrobiaceae bacterium
TCTATACGATCCTGCAAAATACATACGAACAGGGGCAATATGTCAGCGTGAGCGAAGTTTAGGCGGGCTTTTAAGATTCACTACCATGAACAAATACATGACAAAAGACGGCAGGGAATTCACCCTAAGGAAACCCACAATGGACGATGCGGGGGAGATCATCCGTTATTCCAGACTCTCCTTTGCATCTTCCGACCAGCTTTTGACGACACCCGAAGAATATACCATCAGTGTGGAAGACGAAAAGAAATGGATCAAAAGCCATAACGACAATCCAAATGCGTTGCTGCTGATAGCCTCATTGGGTGGGCAAATCATTGGGTTTCTTTTCTTTGCGGCTCATTCGAAAATCAAAGCGGCTCATACCGGAGAATTCGGGATCAACGTGCATCCGGAATACCAGGGCGTGGGGATAGGACAATCTATGGTAGCATATTTATTGCATTGGGCCAGGCAGAATAAAAATATTGAAAAGGTCTGGTTACAGGTATTTGCAACCAACACGGCAGCGATCAGTCTTTACAAAAAACTGGGATTCACTGAAGAAGGAAGACATATCAGAGCCATCAAACAACCCAATGGTGCATATGTTGATATCGTTCAAATGTATATTCTGACTTAATGGATTTTTCCCTTCTGTCCCGCTGGGATTTTGGAGGCTTACGCACACCAGGGACAGAGAGAAAGTGTACCTGAAATTTTTTACAAAGAAATCTTCTCGAGAACGACACAAAGAATGGCCTCGGCTGGTAAGCCGAAAAACCAGAATAAATCTTTGCGTCATTGAGATACATATCCCCCTCTGGAGGGGGTGAAGGGGGAGGAGAAAGTGAAAAGTAAAAAATTGCCACGCGCTACAAGGTCTTCTCCATAGAATTTTTTGTCAACAATTTGGTTGTACATACAAATATTTATTATCTTTGTGGCGGATATGAAAAGCTGCGAATTAAAATATAACAGTTGTCTTTACTACTCGGCCAGCGCCCTGGCGCGGGTCATGGGCAAGATGGCGGAAGAGGAGTTCTCGAAAACGGGACTCGCTCCGACGTATGCTTTTGTGTTGATGGCCGTGAATTCGTATCCCGGTATCCAGCCCAAGGAGCTGAGCGAATACCTGCAGCTGACCCCTTCCACCGTGACCCGGCTGATCGATAAGATGGAGATCAAAGGTTATCTGGAAAGGAAAAACTGCGGGCGGAGCACCGAGATCTATCCCACCGAAGAAAGCCTGGCCCTGAACGACCAGATCAAGACCTCGTGGGAAAAACTGCACAAAAGATACAGCAGCCTGGTAGGTGAAACCGAAGGAAAAGAACTGACGGAAAAGATCAATCTGGCGATTGATAGCATTTTAAAATAAAAAAATTTACAGTCAAATAATTGTATGTACAACCAAATCAAAATAATATGAAAAAGATTGGAATCCTCGGTTCGGGAAATGTGGCTAAGGAGTTAGCCAAAGGTTTCCTGAAAAACGGATATCCGGTGACCATGGGTACCGGTCATCCGGAAAAGCTCAGGGATTTTAAAAATATCGAAGCTCCCCATGTGGAAATTGGCAGTTTCGCGGAAGCCGCTGCTTTCGGTGAATTGCTTGTGCTGGCCGTAAAAGGTACGGCTGCCAAAGAAGCGCTGAAGCTGGCGGGAGCCGCCCATCTTTCCGGGAAAACGATTCTGGACGCCACCAACCCCATCGCCGACAAGGCGCCGGAAAACGGCGTGTTACATTTCTTTACCGATCTGGAAACATCGCTGATGGAGCAGCTGCAACAGGCTTTTCCCGATGCCCGGTTCGTGAAAGCTTACAACAGCGTCGGGGCCGCTTTTATGGTGGATCCGCCCTTTGAAAGCCGGCCGACCATGTTCATCTGCGGCGATGATGAAAACGCCAAGAAAGAAGCAAGCGAGATCATCGGGCTTTTCGGATGGGATGTCGCCGACATGGGAAGCGCCGTGGCCGCACGCGCCATCGAGCCGTTGTGTATCCTCTGGTGTATTCCCGGCATCAAGGACAACAGCTGGACACACGCATTCAAACTTTTAAAATTATAAACCAAACAAATTTTTAGAATCATAATGAAACTTTTCAGTAAATACACTTTGGGGAATATCGAGTTGAATAACAGGATTGTTATGGCCCCCATGACACGGTCCAGAGCAGCAGGAAGTATTCCCAACGACCTGATGGCCACCTATTACGAACAACGGGCAACGGCAGGATTGCTCATCACCGAAGGCGTTTCGCCTTCGCCCAACGGGCTCGGGTATTCGAGCATTCCGGGCATCTATAGTGATGCCC
>CAYWBO010000160.1:0-2225 GCA_964456625.1 uncultured Lentimicrobiaceae bacterium
TGGCTATTTTGAAAGAAAGGTATTATCGTAATTTCGGTTTCGCTACGCGACTAAGGGTTGCCTCAAAAATAAATTCACATTTTTGAGGGCATTAATGAATAATTCCAATCTGGCAATGATTCATGTTTTTTAATCGGCAGACTTTTCATTTGCAGATTGGAGATCTTTTCACCTGTCTGATATTTCTGTCTGACAAAGTGGGCTTTTACTTTTAAACCCGATGTCGTTGTTGTTGATCGAATATACTTCAGTACGGTCTCGTAAGAGTCTAGTGGGCGGCCTGACCAGTTCTTACTTATCTCGGAGAACAAACGGTGTTCGATTGGATTCCATTTGGATGAACCTGGCGGATAATGGCTAACGTTTACCGTCAAACCGAACGGATTGCACAACTTTTTCTGGATTCTATATTTCCAGACTCGCGAACGGGAGCTGTTACTGCCTCCCGAATCGGCTAATATGAGTAGTTTTTTGGAATTGGGATATTGATTTCTCCCTTCCGTCTTCCACCATGCCTCAATGGATTCCACTGCAAACTTGGGTGTGTCACATGAGGTACCTAAAAATATGGTTCCCTTATTTCGCTGGGTATCGTAAATGCCATAGGGGATTGCCTTTCCCTTGGCATCAGACGGAAAATCGTGATCATTAACCGCAATCGGATCTTGTTGCCAACTGGTTCCATTGTTTTTGAAATTGCCGATCAGTTCTTTTTTTTTGGTATCAACGCTGATAATAGGATTGTTCTGCTTGGCAAACTGTTCACGCAGATCCGCAATATACCTGAACTGCTCGTCTCTTTGTTTCGGATCCGGGGGATTTTTGATCCCGGATTCAAGCTTTTTATGATTGACTTTCAATGAATAGCCCATTTGCTTTAATAGTCTGCAAACCGTGTTTGAGCTTACGCGAATGCCGATGGCATTCAGCTCTTGGGCGATTTTTTCAGTGGTCTTTCGCGACCATTTCAAGCCCTTTATTGGATGTCCAGCGGTGTCGTATTTCAACATTCTTTTTATTTTTTCGATGACCCGAGGGATTTTTTTTCCACCGGTTTTCTGCCAGCGCCTTTTTTGCGGACACCATGCATCGGTACATCTCCGCTAAAAAGCTCCTGGCGCCCCTTGGCAACAGTATGCGCATCGACACCAAGCAAATTTGCGATCTTTTGATCACCGCCGTGACCAAGCTTAAATGACTCCAGTCCGGCATATAACCGGCGCTGTTTTTCGTTAAGCAAGCTAAAAAACAATATGATGGCGGCCTTGAGTTCATCGGCCAATGTTTGGATATCATACGACAGATCAAGATCCAGTTCTAAAGTACTTTGTTTACGGAGCGCAATTTGGCTTTTTTGTTTCTTGGGCTCCACATTAAAATAGACATATCGGCCTGACACCTTTTTCCGATCGACCCGGCGATTTTGATAAAGGTTTAACAGGGGATGTTTAACTTGGACATGTAATGCCGATTCTAATTCAGTAGCAGTAAACCCAGCAGTTGATTCATCGATGAATTCTTTGGCCGTTTCGATCAAATTGCCATGTTCGGAAAACCAAACCGATTGATAGGACCATAGCCCGGAGTCGTCGAAGTCGGCAATCTCATGGAGCGTGTAATACTTGCCGCGATGAGAATAGCTTGATAGATATTCAAGCGCTTTGAGTTTTCTGAATACGGTCATGGTACTGTGCGTTTTTAATGCCTGTTTGAGCTCATCTAACGTTGCGATTTTGTTGTTGTTTAATAACCTTATGATAGTGTTTGGATCAATTGGCTTCGGCCCCATGACTTGGTATAGTTCCCCCTGATTTGAGTGGATATTGGGTTAACTATACCAATCAGAGACATCCGGAGTCAAGCAATATATTGCTGTTATCTATAAATATTTATTTTATGATTGTGTAGGGCGCACCAAAATGAATTGATATAGTACAACTTAATTATGTATATTTAATTTTGAGTGGTCCCTTAGTTGACTCCCCATTGCTCTGTTTTTCATTCCCCTACAACGGCAAATCTTACATTGCTCGTGACTGAAATATTTTTCCCTATATTACATAAAATAAATAGTAAATATGCATTCATTTTCATAGACCATTGCGGAAAAGTCTTAATTTCTGCTTAAAAAGCTGAAATAATATTAAAAAATATTTTTTTATTGTTGCATGAGTCTTGCAGTGGATTGGTCATCAAGTATCTATCACGACCATTCAAATTGGAGA
>CAYWBO010000161.1:0-2219 GCA_964456625.1 uncultured Lentimicrobiaceae bacterium
GCATAGGCACGGGCATAGTACTTCGTTGCATAGTGGAGTCCACTAAGGACCACCTTATAAGTGGCTGTGGAATTGTCACCCGTATAAGCCACTTTGTTATTATCAACGGTCGGACTTGCGGCCGTGTCATAACAAACCCCTTTTTCACTGAAACCGCTGCCCTGGGCTACGACGAAGCCTACCACTGTTGCGGAATCTGAGGTAACACTTAATACCTGTGAAGTAGAAAGTTTAGGAGATAGTTTTACTTCTGAGTTCTTTTTTGTACACGCAACGGAAAATAGCGAGACTAAAAAAAGAACAGCTAAAATATTATAGATTGATTTTCTTTTCATGATTTTCTATGTTTTATATTCTTCAACACAGGATTAATTATTCTTGACAATAGTACAAGTTCCGGTTGCGTCAGATGCAGGAGAATCCTTGGTAATGTTTAGTGTAATGGTGTAATTACCAGCACTTGTAATGTCAATATTGTCACCATTATATACCAGGTCATTCAGGCTGTGATTGCTGGAGTTATAACCCAAATTCCAGGACCATCCGTCATTCATACGGAATTTAATTTGTCCCACAACCAGATCAATGGTAATAGACCAAGTCCCGGATTGTGCATCGTAATCCATTTTCTGGTCGGGCGAATTCCATCCGTTTGGCGTAGCACTACCTACCAAACCGATCATGTACGTATTCATGGAATACTTCAGCGTATTGATGTTGGCACTGAGCTGATACCAGCCTGCATCACCGGAAGCAACGATTCCGCTGCCTCCGTTGGCAACAAGGTTTCCGCCACTGGCACCATAAGTAGTGTCATTATCCGGATCATATAATTTGAAGGGCTTAGCAGGATCAATTTTCACAAAGCCGAAATAGGAGCCGTCTCCTGCCGCTGAAACAATTTTCTGGGTCATGCCTGAACCCATAAGGTCGAGGCGTGGTAAACCGTAAATTGTCACGCTCTTTGTAACAGTTTTGGAAGAATATGCAAACGCTTTTGAACCTACTCCGGGAGCACCGGTTCCGGCATCTACAGCCAGGACGGCCCTGATACGGAAATCTACAGAAGACGAGGTATCAGCAGGAAAAACTTTTAAAAGTAACGTGTTCAAAGCGCTAACGGTAATTTTCATCGCCTTATCTGAATTACTATTCATTAGGCTGATCGGATTGGCAAAATTATCGCCGGTAGGACAGGCTTCAAGATAATAAGTTGCAGAAGCCTGAAATCCGGGATTAACGGAAGTACCAGAAAAGGTCAATGTGTCTGATGCATTGGAACGTGCCAAAGTCAGATTGGGCATTGTTGTTATTTCGGGTGCTGTCGGGTCGGCTACCATTTTAACCATTTCTTGTTTTTGGCAAGAAGAGAAAAGGCCCACCATCAAAAGCATCGATATTAAATAATTTATTTTTATTTTCATGATTATATTTTTTATTAGGTATTAATAACCAGGATTTTGATGAATATTGGGGTTAG
This sequence comes from uncultured Lentimicrobiaceae bacterium, assembly GCA_964456625.1. Classification (GTDB taxonomy): domain Bacteria; phylum Bacteroidota; class Bacteroidia; order Bacteroidales; family F082; genus Sulfidibacterium. The sequence goes on from CAYWBO010000161.1 coordinate 1,481, forward strand.
AAGAAACTTCATCGCCCGGAATCGGGAACAAGTTCAGGTGGCTGTCTGTTGCAATACCATCCTGCGCTCCACCTTTCCATTGCCAGTTGTAAGTGCCATTGGTAAATTGTCCGAACCGGATCAGGTCCGTACGTCTGTGGCCTTCATAGTAGAATTCACGTCCGAGTTCATTCAGTAAGAATTGATCATTCAACTGAGCAGCCGTAATATCGCCACTGGTCCCGCCAAAGGCACGTTCGCGTACGATGTTGATATCATTTACGGCATCTGCCATGTCTCCTGTACGATACTCTGCTTCAGCTCTCATCAAATAGGCATCAGCCAATCTGAAAATTGGGAAGTTTGTGCAGGCATAGGCTGAATTGTAATCTGCCGGCAAGGTACCATCGTGATTTCTGGCGGTAAATTTATAAACACCGATACCATAGTCTCCACTTGAGGACGGGCTTGGAATATCCGGGCTCTTTTTAGACCTCAGGAAAACACGAGTATCTTTACATTTAGCAAAAATTGTATCAGTAGCATAAGGAACACTTCCCCCGTAAACAGCAGTCGTATCCATCATCACATTCAGGAAATTCCTTCTGGCCCGGTTTCCGTTCCAGTTGGTGTTGGTAGTCAAACCGACATAGTTTTCAGCCGGAAGATAGGTTGCATCACAGCTTGATTCCATAATGAAAGTTGTTCCAACATAACCCTGGGTATGCATCCCGTCCTGTGACCAGGCAAAAATCATTTC
>CAYWBO010000162.1:0-2216 GCA_964456625.1 uncultured Lentimicrobiaceae bacterium
CTGCAAATGCTTTTAAATCTGCCATTTTCGTTATTGTTTAATTGTTTACTAATTCGTATTTAATTTGTTTTATTTCAGTTGCCTTATTCGCTTTTTTCGGATAAGGTCTCGAGAATTCCGGAAAGTTTGTTACCACCGGATTGTAATGCTGAAACAACATTTTTAACAGGTGATTGCAACAAAGCAACCAGATCAGCAATAAGTTCGTTTTTAGACTTGATAGCAGCCAGAAAATCCAGTTGATTATCACCCAGATAAACCATGTCTTCGATGAAGGCGGCTTTCAGGACAGGATACTCTGATTTTTTTCTGAACTCCTTAATCAGTTTTGCAGGAGCATTTCCTGCTTCAGCGAACATCAATGATGTATGGCCTTTCAGTGCAACATCCAACTCACTATATTCCCTGTCCACTTTTTCCATGGCCTTCTTCAGCAGGGTGTTCTTTACAACGCGCAGTTGAATACCCCTGTTAAAGCACATTCTTCTCAGCCTGCTGGTATCAGCCGCATTCATGGTCGATACGTCAGCCAGATAGAAGTTAGCATTGGCCTGTAATTGTTCGGTCAAGGAATCAATCAGTTCTTTTTTATCTTTTTTTATCATAACAATCGCTTGTTTATATCGTTATGCAGCAGTAATGGATTTCGGGTCGACAGAAACGCCAGGACTCATGGTGCTGGACACAGAAACGCTAAGCACATAAGTACCTTTTGCTGCAGCGGGTTTCAATTTCAAAATAGCATGCATGGTTTCCGAAATATTATCAACCAGTTTTTGCTCGTCGAAACTTACTTTTCCGATCGAATTGTGGATAATACCAAACTTATCTACTTTAAAATCAATTTTACCGGCTTTGGCAGCGCTTACAGCCTGTCCCACTTCCATGGTTACTGTCCCGGTTTTCGGGTTTGGCATCAAACCCCGGGGACCTAAAATCCTACCCAACGCACCGACTTTCGGCATCACGCTGGGCATAGTAATTACAACATCCACGTCGGTCCAACCGTCTTTGATCTTCTGGATATATTCATCCAATCCGACATAATCGGCACCGGCAGCTTTGGCCTCTTCCTCCTTATCAGGTGTACATAGAACGAGAACCCGCAGGTCTTTACCAGTTCCATGGGGCAAGGTTACTGAACCTCGCACCATCTGGTTGGCCTTTCTCGGGTCAACGCCCAAACGCACACTTATATCCACTGAAGCGTCAAATTTGGTATAAGTGATGTCTTTCACTAATTTAACTGCTTCTGCTAAGGAGTACTGCTTGTTTTTTTCGAATTTGGACAAAGCTTCTTTGTGTTTTTTTGTCAATTTTGCCATATTCTCCTCCTGTTAACAGATGATTAATTTTTGGGGAACGCACCTTTAATGGTAACGCCCATACTCCGTGCTGTTCCAGCAACCATGCGCATGGCAGATTCCAGGGTAAAAGCATTCAGATCGACCATTTTGGATTCGGCAATTGTTTTTACCTGATCCCAAGTGATGCTTCCTACTTTTGCTCTGTTGGATTCTGCAGAACCTTTTTTCAGTTTTGCAATCTCCATGATCTGCACAGCCACCGGAGGTGTTTTCAGAATGAACTCAAAGCTCTTATCCTTATAAACAGTAATGATCACAGGAATGACCTTTCCGGCCTGATCCTGCGTACGTGCATTAAACTGCTTACAGAATTCCATGATGTTCACCCCTTTAGCACCCAATGCTGGACCTACCGGAGGTGATGGGTTTGCGGCTCCACCCCTAATCTGTAATTTTATTAAACCACTTATTTCTTTTGCCATTTTAAACCCAATGTTTAAAATTAAAAATATTTGTTACCTGCTATTCTTTCTCAACCTGCATAAAACCCAGCTCCAACGGTGTCTTTCTGCCAAAGATCTTCACCATGACCTTTAACTTTTTCTTCTCTTCGTTGATCTCTTCAATAACACCACTGAAACTGTTGAACGGCCCGTCGATGACAGTGACGGTTTCACCCACAATAAAAGGAATGTTGACCTCTTCTCCCTGTTCCGCCAGTTCGTCTACTTTTCCAAGTATCCGTTTGACTTCTGAAGGACGAAGGGGGTCAGCCTCTCCACGGGTACCCAAAAAGCCTAGCACATCGGGGACATTCCTGATAATATGGGGAATCTCACCTGAGAGTTCAGCTTCAATAAGGATGTATCCGGGAAAATAGTTCCGCTCTTTGCTGATCTTTTTTCCCTT
>CAYWBO010000163.1:0-2195 GCA_964456625.1 uncultured Lentimicrobiaceae bacterium
GTGAAAGACGAAATGCCGGCCTTGCTGACCCGGTTGCAGAAAGCCGACGACAGGCTGAAAGCACTGGATGCAAAACTGGATGCTTTGAAAGCGCCCTATACACCGGGACGGTTTCCCAAGATGAATTAAGAATTCATGCGCAATAAAAAAGGCGGCTCAATGAGCCGCCTTTTTTGTTTATTCAAAGACAATTATTTCTTCTTTTCCTGCAATACGATCTTCAGGGCCAGTTCATCCAGCTGTTCCTGAGCGATGGACGACGGTGAGTCGATCATCAAATCGCGGCCGGAATTATTTTTCGGGAAAGCAATAAAATCGCGGATGGAATCTTTTCCGGCAAAGCTGGCTGCCAAACGGTCGAAACCCAGCGCAATGCCGCCGTGCGGAGGTGCGCCGTATTCAAAGGCATTCATCAGAAAGCCAAACTGATTTTGTGCGTCTTCTTCTGAAAAGCCCAGGGCATCAAACATTCTTTTCTGCAATTCACGATCATGAATACGGATGGAACCACCGCCGATCTCAACCCCGTTGATGACCATATCATAGGCATTGGCACGCACGGCACCCGGATCGCTTTCCAGCAGATAGGCGTCTTCGGGTTTGGGAGCCGTAAACGGATGGTGCATGGCATGGTAGCGTTCTGTCTCTTCGTCCCATTCCAGCAAAGGAAAATCGGTAACCCAAAGCGGACTGTACTGATTCGGATTCCGTAAACCAAGCATATTTCCCATTTCCAGGCGCAAGGTTGAAAGCTGAACCCGCACTTTGGTTGTATCTCCGGAAAGGATCAGCAACAGATCTCCGGGCTGTGCTCCGAAAGCATCGGCCCATTGTTTCAAAGTCGCCTCATCAAAGAATTTATCTACCGATGATTTAAAACTTCCGTCTTCATTCCATTTCACGTAAACCAAACCTTTTGCTCCCACCTGCGGACGTTTCACAAAGTCGGTCAGCTGATCCAGCTGTTTCCGGGTATATCCGGCGCAACCGGCAGCATTGATTCCCACGACCAGTTCCGCATCATCAAAAACACTGAATCCATGATTTTTGGCCAGGTCATTCAGTTCCACAAATTCCATCCCGAATCGGATATCCGGTTTGTCGGAACCAAAGCGACGCATGGCTTCATCGTAAGACATCCGGGGGAAAGCCTTAAGTTCAAGACCCCTAACTTCTTTGAAAAGATACCGCATCAGGCCTTCGAAAGTATTCAGCACATCTTCCTGTTCCACAAATGCCATTTCGCAATCAATCTGTGTAAATTCCGGCTGACGATCTGCCCGCAGATCCTCATCTCGGAAGCATTTTACCAGTTGGTAGTACCGGTCGTAACCGGCCACCATCAACAACTGCTTGAAGGTTTGGGGCGACTGCGGAAGTGCATAAAATTCTCCCTGATTCATCCGGGACGGAACCACAAAATCGCGGGCACCTTCCGGCGTGGATTTGATCAGATAGGGCGTTTCGATCTCGATAAACTTCTGACTGTCGAGATATTTTCTGCTTTCCAGCGAAAGCTTATGACGCAGGAGCAAATTCTCTTTTAAAATATTTCTTCTCAGATCCAGGTAACGGAACTTCATACGAAGTTCTTCACCTCCGTCGGTTTGATCTTCGATGGTGAAAGGAGGTATTTTTGAACTGTTCAGCACCTTCAGGTTTGTCACATCAATCTCAATTTCTCCGGTAGGGATTTTTGGATTTTTGGAAACCCTTTCGATGACTTTTCCTTTGGCCTGGATTACATACTCACGACCCAAACTTCTGGCCGCCTCAATCAGTTTTGCATCCGACCTTCCTTCCTCCATCAACAACTGGGTAATGCCGTACCGGTCGCGCAGGTCAATCCAGATCAACCCGCCCTTATCCCGGATCCGTTGTACCCAGCCGCTTAAAACGACTTCTTTATCAATATCTTTCAGATTCAGTTCCCCACAGGTGTGTGTCCGCAACATGATCTTTTTTGTTTAAATTTATAAAAGAATTTAACTCGTAACTTCAAGTTGCGAAAATACGAAAGTTCAGCAGATCCGTCTCACAGAAAATGCAATTTGAAACCGACACCCCTGCTGAATGAACCGACTCCCAAATCCGTTTGTTTAAAGGTCGTTTTCTTGCTTTTTATATTGATAGATCTTCTTCCCGGCATAAGCCGCTCCGAGCCCCAGCAGGATAAACAAACCACCGCCAATGGG
>CAYWBO010000164.1:0-2188 GCA_964456625.1 uncultured Lentimicrobiaceae bacterium
TTCTTTTTGAATGATTTCCATGGCGTCTTTGGTATGGGCATCATAATGCCAGTTTTTGGAATACTTCAAATTGGCGTTGTTCACAAAATTCAAGGCCAGCAGCCCCGCAATGAACAAAGAAAGGATGATCCATACGGCTTTTCCCTTTGGAAAATACTTGAATGCATCCGCCAGTAGGAAACAGATTTGGAGTCCCCAGAAGGGGATAAAATAAACGGCGGTCCTCCCGGGAGGATAATGGGCGCCGAACAGCAGTTTTTCCAGCACCAGTGCGGCAAGTAAGGCGATGTTTAACATGAGGATCATAGACAGTTTTCCCCGGAAAGTCTTTTTCCAAACTACCATGAAAATGCCGATGGCAAAAGAAAAGATCAAAGCAAACTGGATGAGCAGATACGCCCCATGCGGAGTGGGCGAAAAATAAAACGTACTGCTTACCAGTGCAAAAAAGGTCGCGCTGAACGACTGCGATCCGAAATACAACTGGTGCGACCGGCTTAAAAACAACAGCCATCCGGTACCGATGCCCATCAGCACAACGGCAAAGGCCAGCACGCCGAAGTATTTTCTTTTTTCCTTGCCGGATGCAATGACCTTTGACTGAAACATGAAATATCCCTGAACGACGAAAAGGACGAGCAGCAGGATATAATAGTTGATGAGGCCCAGGTTGGACAAAAAGGCCAGCGCCCCGAACAGGAAGGCAAAAACAAACGACCGGATGAAAGCCGGGAAATCGTCTGTCTGAAAAGGATTTTTCAGTACGTAAACCAGACTCATCGTGACGAGGCCCACCGACAATCCATAGCCTCTGGCGAGGGAGAAGAAATCGAGCAGATAGGGGTTGAGCAGCAACAGCGCCATCCCCAACAAGAAGACCCAGCGGTTTTTCAGCCGTTTCAGGATCGTGATCACGGCATACAGATACAACACAAAAGCCAACACATTGGGCAGGCGCAAAACGAACTCACTGTCGCCGAACAGGTATCGGAAAATCCCCATCAGAAAAGTGTTCAGCAGGTGGTTGTTTGGGGTTCCAACCCATTGGTGATACCCCAGCAGGATGGTATAAGACAGGCTTTCGTCGTGGGTAAACGAAAGGAAATACGCCCGCCACGCCACATAGGCTATCAGCGCGAAAGAAAAAAGGTACAAGGCAGCGTTTTGGAGCCTCTTGTTGGTCTGAACTTTCATGATGATAAAATTAGCATATCTTTCGAGATCTTTGGATGTCCGTCACTATCCCCTCCGGGGAGCGCCTGTCCCGACTTGTCGGGAGGCGGAGGGGTGGGTTTTACCCATGGTCACCTGGCAGCACCCTCTTGTGACAGGATTTATATCCGGCTTTCCTTTCACTACGGCGTCAAAGGCTCAAATAATTCATCTGTGTTTTAAAGAAATATTACCGCTGAACAGTTCCCCTCTTGGGAGGGGTGTAGGGGTGGGTTATGATTGCGGGCTTTGCCCTAACAACCTCCCTTTCTTTGCAGCGTCCAAAATGAGATCGCGTTCCCGATAGATCGGGAGTCGCCTCCTCGCGATGAGGCATTTTCTTCTAAGTAGAGACGCAAGATTTTGCGTCTCTACTCCCGAAAGGTACAACCGGTGGGCAATACAGGGAGAAAGGTGCCGCTTTTTCCGCAACGAAACCCCATGATTTCTTGCATTTTGCAAAAACATTGTGTATCTTTAGACCACTTCACCAGGAAGTAGCATAACCCGAACCAACGAAATCAGGTTTTTAAGAAGAGATCAGAAACGGCTGAAGTGTCCTGTTGTTTTGTATGTGTACCCGCTTTGCGGGACGGTTCTTAATATTTTGATTAACTAAAAACTGCAATCATGAGCAATTTTAATTCTAACAGCGAGGTGCAAACCCTCGAAAACTACCGGGTAGCCCTGGAAAACCTGGTAAACCAAAACGCCATTGCAGCCGCGATGGCCGAATTCGGTTACGGCTTGCACCGGTTCTTTTTTGTCCGTTTTGGAAAGTAGAAAACGCGAATCGGACAGCAAAAAATACATATTGGACAGCTAATAATCCAGATCGGACAGTAAAAAATACAAATCGGACAGCTAATAATACAGATCGGACAGCATTAAATGCAAATCGGACAGGAAAAAATACAAATCGGACAGGAAAAAACACGAAAGGGAAAGTAAAATTCAATTTTTGGAAAGTTAATTT
>CAYWBO010000165.1:0-2152 GCA_964456625.1 uncultured Lentimicrobiaceae bacterium
TCATTAATTCAAGATCATATAATTTATCCCGGAATTTTCTTTCGACCGTTAAATCTGCGTTGTCATCGGTCAATATAAGAATATCCCAATCCGAATCCTGCCGTTCGTCACCACGGGCACGTGAGCCATATAAAAAAACTTCCGCCTTAGGATCGAGATCATTCACATATTGCCGGATTTCCCGAACTGTTTCCTGTGATTTTTCATTCATATTACAAAAATACTATTTTTAGCCCAGTTAGAAATGACCGGGTAAAATTTTTGAAGTCTTGTAGTCAGCGTACTTTGTACTTTCCTGTCCCACTTGCTTCGGGAAGGCGGGGACTGTTGATAGTTGTAATTTACAAGCCCGGTACAATTACCCAACGCTGAAGCTGACCGCACAAGACTTGTTAGCAGTGGGGTTTTTTATATGAGGCTTATTTCATTTATTCCTTAATCGCTTTTACCCCCGGCAGCTCTTTCCCTTCGATGTATTCGAGCATGGCGCCGCCGCCCGTCGAAACATAGCTGACTTTATCTTTCAGATGATATTTGCTGATGGCGGCCACCGAATCGCCTCCGCCAACCAGTGAGAAAGCACCTTTTTGTGTTGCTTTGGCAACTGCTTCGGCAATGGCTTTTGTTCCTGCAGCAAAATTGTCCATTTCAAAAACCCCCATCGGACCGTTCCAGAGAATGGTTTTTGAACCTTCGATGATCTCCGTAAATTTTTTGATGGTTTCGGGTCCGATGTCCAGGCCCATCCATTCGTCGGGAATTTCATTCACATCGGAAACCTTTTTTTGTGCATCGTTCTCAAATTTATCGGCAATCACAGTGTCGGTCGGAATAACCAGATTTATCCCAAGTTCCTTTGCCCCTTCAACTGTGTGCAGTGCCAGTTCCAGCAGATCATCTTCCACAAGCGATTTACCAACGTCACCGCCCATAGCCGAAATGAATGTAAACATCATTCCGCCACCTACGATCAAATTGTCCACTTTGCTCAGCAGGTTGTTGATGATTTCGATTTTCCCCGAAACTTTGGCACCACCTAAAATTGCAGTAAACGGCCGTTGTGCATTGTGAAGGACTTTGTCAATATTTTTAACTTCATTTTCCATAATGTAGCCAAACATCTTGTCGTCAGGAAAAAATTTAGCAAGAATAGTCGTTGAAGCATGCGCCCTGTGGGCCGTTCCGAAAGCATCATTCATATAAGCATCTCCCAGCGAAGCAAGTTTTTTTGTAAAGGCTTCATCCCCTTTGGTCTCTTCTTTATAGAACCGAAGGTTTTCGAGCAAAAGCACATCGCCGGGTTTCAGTCCGGAAGCTAACTTTTTAGCCGAATCTCCTATACAATCATCGGCAAAAAGAACAGTCAGACCTAATTTTTTAGAAAGATAGGGAACAAGATGTTTAAGCGAAAATTTTTCTTCGGGACCTTCTTTCGGCCTTCCCAGATGCGACATCAGAATTGCAGAGCCGCCTCCGGCAAGGATCTTTTTCAGGGTCGGAATGGCTGCATCGATACGTGATGTATCGGTGATTTCAAATTTTTCGTTTAAAGGCACATTAAAATCCACTCTGACAAGTACTTTTTTCCCTTTAAAATTATAGCTTTCAATATTTTTCATTGGAGAAGTTGTTTAATTTTTTTATTTTTTGTTGTTTTTAAATATCCCGGTAATTTTACAGCTTCAAAATTAATTGAAATGAGTCGAATTTTCTGCTGAAACAAACAGTCAAAAATACTCAAAAAATAAATTTGTTAATTAATCAGTAATTTTACCTGCAGCAATACCAAGCTAGTACATGGAATTATACAATGGCACGATCAATTCAAAAATGCCCCGGCAGGACACCTCAATTTTTGCTGTGATGTCAGCGTTGGCAACAGAACACAAAGCCATAAACTTATCATAGGGCTTTCCCGATTTTGAGATTTCCGGCAAGTTGATCGAACTGGTAAGGAAATACATGAAAAGGGGCTACAATCAGTATGCTCCGATGACGGGCATCCCGCAGCTTAGAGAACAAATTGCGCTAAAGACCGAACGATCCTACAACATCCGTTATGATCCGGCAACAGAAATCAATATTACGGCAGGAGCGACTCAGGCGCTCTATACAGTTATTGCTTCTCTTATCAGGGAAGAAGATGAGGTTA
>CAYWBO010000166.1:0-2148 GCA_964456625.1 uncultured Lentimicrobiaceae bacterium
AGACAGCTACGTTGCAGCAGAAGAACCTACAGGAAAAGGAATAGGACTTTCATAAAAAACTTTGGGGTAGGAAAGAAGCGGGACACAGTTCATTGATCCAAAATCCATTAATAGAAAATTTGGATTTTATCTTCGAATATAAAGAGGGTAAAAAATGAAAAAAGTTTATGTAGATGAAAATAACCGAGCACGGGTTATCTGCCCCGAGTGCGGATTTAAGAAAAATGTAGATGCAATGAATTTCAAAAATACAAAAAGCATGGTAAAAGGCACATGCAAATGCAGTGTGGGTTTTGATTTCATTCTCGAATATCGAAAGCATTACCGAAAAAACGTTAAGCTTCCTGGTGAATACATTGTCCAAAAAAGTGGAGAAAAAGGAGAGGTAGTCATCAGAGAACTTTCGCTAAGTGGAATCCGGTTTGAAAGTATAAAGCCACACCAAATTTCAAAAGATGATATATTGGATATGAAATTTTGGCTTGACAACCCACGGAGATCAGAAATTCGTAGACTCTCCAAGGTAATATGGATCGATAATCGCAACGTTGGCGTACAATTCAATGAAACAAAATTATTTGAAACAGATTTGGCCTTTTATCTGAAAAAATAACTTGTTCTTAGACAGAGATGATTTGACAATTTTTAAAAATAGCTCGGACACATTGTCAGCACAATTTTAACGCTCAAGCAAACTTGTTGCCTGATAAAATGGTGATTTGCCGAACCCCATCTTCATAAACAGCACGCGTTTGTTATTTAAATGTGACATTCATTATTTTAAAATTTTTCTGATCTACAATTTTAAAGTATACGATAAGTAGTTGAACAGACATGACTGGTGATACCCTGCAATAAAAATGTAAATATCACGTTAGTAAAAATCGTGTGATATCATTAAGGGCAAATTCATTACACTGAATTTGCCTCTTCGGATACTTGAGGAAACCCGCTGGAAAGTTGCCGGGAAAAACGGGACCTCAGAAATCCATGGGCTCAACCGCAGCACTTTGTGCGCTCGTATGCGTAAATTTGACATCCGAAAATCATAACTTCTCATCCCAATTTCAACTTGCCCTTATCATTTGCCACCTATAACACTTATAAGATTCGAAAAAAGAGTCATATATGACAATTTGGGCAAATATGACCTTTTTATATGGCTGTTAATGACGGTCCTGAAAGTGTTTTTAAACAAATTATTCTTATAAATCAAAATGATGGGTGACGCGACCCTGAGTGTTGGAAACCTGGCACAAAAATTGAAGCTATAGAAAATGAATCGCCCGGAAAAAGTATTCCGGGAACGACAAAAAAAATTACAACAAAGAAAAGGGAGGAAATTATCATGAGTACTTTAGGAATTATCATTCTTGTTGTGGTGTTGTTTTTAGTGTTCGGCGGGGGAGGCGGTTACTATTGGAGAAGACGACGGTAGGTGTTGTTTCTCACATCTTGGCACTTTATATTCTCGGCGGCCACGAGATCGGATTTGGCGTGATTACATGGTTTTAAAAGAAAGCATTGTCCATGGAGCGATTTAACAAATAAAAATACCCCGACCCCTGGAATAACTGTTTGATTTTTTGTCGGAGACAGAAAGAAGAACAACGCACATGAGCAAAACCATGCAATTGAGAGTCCACATTCGTCCCTACTATAAAAAGGACATGAAGTCGGATTATCCTAAGATTTCCCAGGGCCTGGGTTATGTAGATGAAGCATGGGTAGATGAAGGCCCCTCCTTCTCTGACATTGTTGGAAGGCTTGATAAACTCCTTTACGAGTTGGAAGGAAATCCGCCCTTTAGAAAGGTTTTACTTAAGCACAAAGACGAACTCCGCAAGCTTCACAAAGAAGTTGAAGAACATATTGCGGATTGGGACTTGGCCAAAGCCGACAAGGCACTGTATCAGATTGAGGATGTCTTTGATCAAATTGAATGGGAATTAGAGTGAGGATAAGCCATGCGTACTTCTTTAAACGATTTGAAAAAAGCATGGTGAATGGATTGTAAAAACTTATATGTCAGCGGGTTGAAAAAAGCATTATCCAGGGGGCGGTTTAACAAACAAAACGTCCCGATCCTTAACCCAACAGGAGGAATACCATGAGATCAAGCACACAAGACAACGCAGAAGGCAAGTT
>CAYWBO010000167.1:0-2049 GCA_964456625.1 uncultured Lentimicrobiaceae bacterium
AGCCCTGCCTATTTCCTTGGAATTGTTTTGAAATTGAGCAACTACAAAGAAAAGATTTCCAAAGATGTGTTAAAGCTCACAGATAATGATGGGCTTTAATATTGCCATTTCTAGGATCTGATTATGCCACCATCTCGTCAAATTGAGATTTCTAATATTAGGTTACGGCTACAGATCGAATGGCATTTAACAGATAGTTTCAATCGACCGAATTGTCCATTATCATGTTAAGATTTCTAAATTCCTTGTATCATTTTTACTAACGAATTAAGATTTCTTGCCAGCCAGCTCCTGTCCGTAAACCAACATTTTATGGATGAATAAGTAATTGATTTTGAGGGTTATAGGAGAATTAACTGTCTTTCAGGCATGTTGATAATGGGCAATTTTGCAAGGAAAAAACAGGAGGAAATTAAAAATGGAAAAAGCAAAGGTTTATTTTACGGATTTCCGTACCAAGCCTTTCGGAGACGGACTGCCCACAAAACTTAAAAAATTTATCAAAAAAGCGGGGATAGGACAGATTGATTTGGATGGTAAATTCGTCGCCATCAAGATGCATTTTGGTGAAATGGGAAATATCAGCTATCTTCGTCCCAATTATGCAAAAGCCGTGGCTGACCTGGTAAAAGAATCTGGAGGCAAGCCTTTTTTGACTGACTGCAACACAATGTATCCGGGTAAACGGAAAAACGCTCTGGAGCATCTGGAGTGTGCATGGGAAAACGGGTTTACTCCTTTGAGCGCGGGCTGTCCCATTCTGATCGGGGACGGATTGAAAGGTACCGATGATATCGCCGTACCTGTGACAGGAGGCGAATATGTGAAGGAGGCCAGAATCGGGCGGGCCGTGATGGATGCCGATGTCTTTATCAGTCTGACCCATTTCAAGGGGCATGAAGTGACCGGCTTTGGCGGTACCATCAAAAACATCGGTATGGGTTGCGGTTCCCGCGCAGGAAAAACAGATCAACACAGCGACAGCAAAGCTCAGATAAACGAAGAAAAATGCCGGGGATGTCAAACGTGTTTCAAAGAATGCGCCAACGATGCACTGGAGTTTGACGAAGAAGCAAAAAAAATGCACGTAAACGAGGAAAATTGCGTTGGCTGCGGCCTTTGCCTGGGAGCGTGCAACTTCGATGCTATTGCATTTGGTTTTAGTGCGGCTGTCGAGATGCTGAACCGCCGTATGGCAGAATATACAAAGGCTGTGGTGGATGGGCGCCCGTGCTTCCATATTTCCCTTGTTGTGGATGTCTCCCCTAATTGTGACTGCCACGGAGAAAACGACGTACCTATTCTGCCCAATCTGGGCATGTTCGCATCCTTTGACCCGCTTGCCTTGGACCAGGCCTGTGTGGACGCCTGTCTGATGGCGGAGCCGCTGCCTGGCAGCCAGTTGACCGATAATATGACAAAGGATGATTTTAAAGACCATGACGATCATTTTACCAACTCCAGACCTGAGTCCGAATGGCGCACTTGCCTGGAGCACGCCGAAAAAATCGGTTTAGGTTCTCGAGACTATGAGGTGATAGTAATCAAATAGCAATCATAAAGAAGGGTGTGCCTATTCATACTTGGATCAATGGTTGCACGAAATCGAAGTCCAACTTTTAGTTTTGATGAGGTGAATATGAAAAAATCAATCGGAGCCAAAACAATTCTCTATCCTGCACCGGTTCTCATCGTGGGAACCTATGACAAAAACGGCAATCCGAATGCAATGACGGCTGCGTGGGGTGGCATCTGCTGTTCCAGCCCGCCATGTGTCACAATTTCTCTTAGAAAAGCTACATATAGCTACAGTAACATCGTTGAGAGTAAAGCCTATACCCTGAATATCCCCTCTGAAAAGTATGTATCGGAAGCAGACTATTTTGGAATAACCTCTGGAAAGAATGGTGATAAATTTAAAGCGACAGAATTGACACCCGTTAAAAGTGAACTGGTAAATGCCCCTTACATTCAAGAATTTCCTTTAGTGCTGGAATGTAAACTTCTGCATACATTTGAGATCGGGCTTCATACTCAGTTTGTTGGTGA
>CAYWBO010000168.1:0-2041 GCA_964456625.1 uncultured Lentimicrobiaceae bacterium
CGTGTTCCCTGGCTCATAGGGTTATTATCAATAGGACGAAAATCTGCCTTTGTCGCATTTCGCATGGCTCCCGGCGTGTAATCCATCGGACCGGCTAACATTCTTATAAAAGGCAAACTCACAACATAATTAGTAGCATCCTTATCTGACCACTTCATATATTCCAGCCCGCGTACCCCTTCTTTATTGACCACATTGGGATAAATCCGCTGTATGCCGGCAGGTTTGAAAACACCGTGATAATCTATAAGAAGATGGTATTTTGCCGCTGTTTTAGCAATGTTATAGGTTGAAGCTACTGCTTTCTGGTCGTCCCTGTCAATAAAATCAATTTTAAATCCTTTCACACCCATCCCGGAATACATCTGAAAAGCACTATCCATCTGCTGGTTGACCGTCTTCCACAACGCCCAAAGAATGACACCCACTCCTTTTTGTTTACCATAATCAACGATCTCTTTCAGGTTTATGTTGGGGTTTGCTTTGGTAAGATCCCTTAAATCAGACCATCCTTCATCCATAATGATATATTTGATGTGGTTGGCCGCGGCAAAATCAATATAATATTTGTAAGTTTTGGTATTGATGCCCGCTTTGAAGTTGACGTGGGTAATGTTCCAGTTATTCCACCAATCCCATGCTACTTGTCCGGGTTTAATCCAGGAAAGATCTTTAATTCTCGGTGCCGGTGTCAGCTCCTGAACAATATCGTTATTCAACAATTGTTTATCCTCGTTGCTGATTGCGATGGCTCGCCAGGGAAAATTCCTTGTCCCCTTGACCCTGGCAATATAACCGGCTCTTTTAACAGGAATTGTTTCCAGGTGATGCCATCCACCCGTTCCACTTTTCAAAGGATAAGGTGCAAAAACACCTGTAAATCCTGTACCTGTTTTATTTTCATTTAAATACATTCCGGGATAATTTTCCAGATCAGCCTCAAGGATCGCCACTTTCCTGCCCTGGCCAGCTTCCACCAATACCGGAAGAAAGGCTAATGAATCTTTGGGGAACTGTGAGATATGGATATGTCTGTACAAAGCTTCAAAAGATGAACAAAAGATTTGATTGTCGCGATAATCGTTCACAATAGGAATAAAGGCTTTTTGGTCCCCTGCAAAATTAAAATTGGCTTCTTCATTTTTTATGATGATGTTTCCCTTCTTTTTGGTGAAAAACCGGTAAGCAACCGCGTTATTGTAAACCCTGAAAATTACACCAAAACCCTGACGGCAATTCAGTGTAAGCTGATTGTACTCGTTATGCACCACGGCTTTGATATAGTTTACCGCGTTAAACTCCGTATTCATTTCTTCTTTTTTGGCAGATCTTACAACCACATCCTTGCCAAGGATTTCTCCGTTTTCCAATTGCAATGCCATGGCCGAAGGTAAAATCACCGGAACATTATTATCGCTGACAGACCATTTAAGTTCGGCTCCGGCATTTACTTTCACCACGATTTTACTATCGGGAGATTTGATTTCATAATCCCTGTTCCTGGCTGTTAATACGCCTGAACAGGACAGTGTTAAAATTAAAAACAGGATCAGGTTCTTTTTAATGTTTACAGAGGTGATCCCACAAACCATTACTTTTTGAAAAATCTTCATTTTACAATTCTTTTAAATGCTACATAAATCTATTTTATTACTATTTCTTTTTTCAACCGGATGTCTTGCGAAGAACTGCCTACTTTCAGTATTACTTTTCCAGGCTCAACCGTAAAAGCGTGTTTGCCGGTATTCCAATAAGACAAATCGGAAACTTTTAAAGGAAAGGTTACCTCTTTTGTTTCGCCGGCTTTTATCGCAATTCGTCGAAATCCCTTCAGTTGTTCTATAGGACGCTGTATTTTAGATCCGGGAAAAGAAACATAAAGTTGGGGGACTTCGTCACCATCATAACGACCCGTGTTTTTTATCTTAAATGAAATCATCACTGTGTCCTTCGGATGAAGAATCTTTTTACTGATTCTTAGATCGGAATATGAAAATCGGGTATAACTGAGCCCATAACCAAACGGATATAATGGTTTCCC
>CAYWBO010000169.1:0-1969 GCA_964456625.1 uncultured Lentimicrobiaceae bacterium
CGGCGTGAGAGGCCGGTGTCCTAGGCCACTAGACGATGGGGCCTAATGGTGCCCACTTAATACAGGACTGACGTTTTGTTGTCAAGGTTTTGGTTTGGACGGAAGAAAAAAATCGGGTTCATTTCTGCAAAGCTTTTGGCAGGCGGCCAAATAATTCAGTCAAATATTTAACATGGCTGGAAACATCGGAACTCAGGAATTCAGCCCCGCAGCGCCAGCGCCAGTTGCCGCTTTTGGTACTGGGAATATTCATCCGGCAATCGCTGCCGAATCCCAAGATATCCTGGAGGGGAATAATGGCAAGAGCGGCGGTTGAGGAGAGGGCCAAATGAACGAGATCCTGATGTATTCCTCTACTGTCTCCTGTATCTCTGTTGGCAAAATGCTTTATCCATGTTCTCTGCTCATTGTCGAGCCGGTCGCTTAAATACCAGCCAACGGTAGTGTCGTTGTCATGGGTGCCGGTGTAAACGACGCAGTTGGATGTTTTAAAATTAAAAGGGAGAAAACTGTTGTCCGGATTTTTGTCAAAGGCAAACTGGAGGATTTTCATTCCTGGAAAACCTAATGAATTTCGTAACTTTATCACTGCAGGCGTTATTTCCCCCAGATCCTCTGCCACTATATCGAGACGGCCTAATCGTGAAAAAATTTCTAAGAAAAATGATTTGCCAGGGCCTGTCAACCACGCGCCGTTAACGGCGGTTTCCTCCTGGGCAGGAATTGCCCAATAGGATTCGAACCCTCTGAAATGATCGATTCTGACGACATCAAAAAGGCTAAAGACACTGGAAAAACGTTCAGTCCACCATCCAAGCAGTTTTTTTTGAATGCCTGGGTCAAGGCTGTCCCAACGATACAGCGGATTTCCCCAGCGTTGACCTGTTTTACTAAAATAATCGGGTGGGACACCGGCGACAAATGTGCAGGAACCGTTGGCAGGATCAATGGTAAATATGTCCTGATTAGCCCAGACGTCAACACTGTCAAACCCGACATAGATAGGGAGATCGCCAAACAGGCGGATATTCAGTTCCCGGGCATGATCGTGCAGGGCTTGCCATTGAAGGAAAAATTCAAATTGTTCAAAGCGGTAATAATTAAGGGTTTTCTCTTCTTGTTTTCGTATTTTAGCCAAAGCGGACTCTTGGTGGGAGGCGAATTCTTCAGGCCATGTTCTCCAACTCGTCTGGGAATATTTTTCCTTCAGAGTCATATAAACTGCATAGTCGTCCAGCCAGGATGCCTGTTTAAGAAAACGCTGATACCCTTTGGCCTTGGTAGGGGAAAAATTGGCAAAAGCCTCGGCAAGAAGTCTCTTTTTAAAGGAAATGATTTTGGGGAAATCGGTAACGTAGTTAGAGAATTCAGGGTGATCATCTAAACTCCTGCGGCCTATAAGATTATGCTCAAATAGAAGTTCGGGGGAGATCAACAGTGGTGAACCGGCAAATGCCGAGGTGCTCATATAGGGAGAGTTGTCG
Source organism: uncultured Lentimicrobiaceae bacterium (assembly GCA_964456625.1). Taxonomy (GTDB): domain Bacteria; phylum Bacteroidota; class Bacteroidia; order Bacteroidales; family F082; genus Sulfidibacterium. The sequence continues at coordinate 1,485 of CAYWBO010000169.1, forward strand.
AAAATGGGATTTGTCGGACCGATGGGGAGGAATTGCCAATAACTTTGTCCACATTTATGGAGAAACTCAAGAAAAGCAGTTCCGGACACACCGATGTCACCGATGCCAAAAGGTGAAGGCAAAGAAGTGATGTGGGCGAGTATACCGCTGTATCGTTGATTTGTTAAAAAATTCTTCATAGCGGTTTTTCAAGGCAGTTTATCATCTATTTGTTTGCGATCCAGCATCGGCGGCTATAAAATTATTTCGGAGCCGACAAAATAACCTGTTGTATTGCAAGAAAATTATTGAATTGTAACCTGCAAGTAGCAAAAATGAATAAATACCTGCTGGTGTTCCTTGTTTATAGAGGTATCAATGTTATAATATCTTCAAGTGAAAGATTTGTCGAGAGGAGTGCATGAACAGGTTGCGGCCTGTACCGATTGGGATTTTCTGAAAGAAGAGGCAGGTATGGCAGATCGTATTAACCATAGCTCTCAATT
>CAYWBO010000170.1:0-1949 GCA_964456625.1 uncultured Lentimicrobiaceae bacterium
AGCAATGAGTACTGCCTCGTTGGCGATGGGGACCTCGGGCATTTCTTAACGAAGAGCGGGACAAAGGCAACGCTGCAATGGAAATTGTGTACGCTCACCGGGAAATTACCTTTTCCAATTCTCAAATTGGAATTTCAGTTCTGGAAATGATTATCCATTCATACAAAATCAATCATTCGATTTGAAGCTTAGGTAAAATTAATATTTGAATGCCAGATTTTGTAAGCGCCCTTCCAGCGCACCCACCGTGAAATCCATATCCAGCAGTTGAATGGCACGGCTCAGTGTGGAACAAACGGCGATATCGGCAACCTGAGCCGGGATCTTTGTCGAAAACAACGTCGCAAAAGCCGTTTCATAAGATGTCCCGACCATGTGAACCGTCTGAACATTTTTTAGGATATTCGCATGATTCATTCTAACTTTCGCAATATCATCCAACTCACTGATAGCAATTTTAAAAACAGAATCCCTATAGTCCATTAATGCTTTTGAAATCTTTGTAATCGCTTTATCCTGAAACAAATGTTCCAAAAAAGAAATCAGCGTACTTTTTTCAATATTTCCGGATAGTCTCGCAAGAAACAGTCCCTTATCACACAAAAACTCGTAGGAGATCATTGTTTTTTTTATAAAAATAATAAATAATCCCTATTGTGTTAATGCTGTCCTGTTAAAAAATATGAGACATGTTATGACTTTCAGGAACTTCCGATAACTCCAAGGAAAACCGGAAGTTCGCCCAGCCGATCTTTAATGTCCACCAGCGCTGAAAGCTTAATTTTTCCCACCACATAGTTGTTTCCGTTGCCGTGATACTGTTCCGTGATCTCATCAAAACGGAAAAGCTTCAGGTCTTCATCACGGTGATAACGCAAATAGATTTTCAGTGTCAGTTCGTTGGAAAACGAAGGCTTCTTAAAGTACTTCAGCTTTTTGTACTCGTATTTGTAGTTATGACTCAGCGCCGTGATGTCCGACAATACCGCCGAACCGGTCGGGAAAGCCCCCGCTCCTTTGCCGAACATAAATTGTTTGTCATAATAAGCCCCTTTGATGACCACGCCGTTGTATTCATCTTCCACGTTGTAAATGTATTTGCTTTCATCCACAAACTGCGGTGCCACAAAAAGCGCCACCGAATTGTTTTCAGTTTTCAGGACCTTGGCCACCAGCTTTATTTTCAGGCCCTTTTCTTTGGCAAACTGAACGTCAAAGGCGTTGATTTTTGAGATCCCGAAACGGAAGATGTCATCCGGCGCCACCAGCAGACCGAAAGCATGAGCTGTGATAATCACCAGCTTATAGAGCGAGTCGTTGCCCTCCACATCGAAAGCCGGGTTGCTTTCGGCAAAACCCAGCTCCTGCGCTTCTTTCAGGGCAGCATGATAATCCTGTCCGTCGCGAAAGATCTTGGTCAGGATGTAATTGGACGAACCGTTCAGAATGCCGGTAATGGAAAGCAGCAAATCGTTGTCGTAATACTCTTCCAGGTTCCGGATGATGGGGATGGAACCGCAGGCGGAAGCATCGTACAGCAACGATTTTCCGGTCTCTTTTTGGATTTCTATGAGTTCTTCCAGATGCGCGGCGATCATCGTTTTATTGCCCGAAACCACATCCTTGCCGCTTAAAAGCGCACTTTTCACGATGTGATAAGCGTCTTCAGCATTGTCTATCAGCTCCACTACCACATTTACGTTGGGATCCTTGATGATCTTTTCCTGGTCGCGGGTGATGAGGGCTGCCCCTACCGTCCGGGGCTTTTCGTGCTTCACGCAGATGGACAGGATATCGGCATCCACGGTTCTGCTGTTCTGCAAAACGGTGTACAATCCCTGGCCGACAACGCCCAATCCATATAAACCTATTTTTAACTTCTTCATGATTATCTTCTAAAAACTTTCAACATCCTTCATAAAATCTCTGACAATCTTTGTGATCGACTC
>CAYWBO010000171.1:0-1853 GCA_964456625.1 uncultured Lentimicrobiaceae bacterium
CTCCTTACCCGGCATTTGCAAATCTCAAAGAAGCATTTAACTTTGTATCCTTCTGTTGTTCATTTTTCACTAATTAAATATCCAGACGGAATGAAAACGAATATGCACCGTTTTTCCAGGGGCTTTCTGGCCGGTTTCCTTTTGCTGCTGCTGGCCGCTCCTGCTTTTGCCCAGAAACATTTTCCGGTAAAAGAATATTACAACAAAGCCGAATATCAGATTCCCATGCGCGACGGCGTGAAACTTTATACCATTGTTTACACGCCCAAAGATACGACCGTAAAATATCCCATCCTGCTCTGGCGTACGCCCTATTCCTGCGGCCCTTACGGACCGGAAAGATACCGCCGGCTGCCCGATTTGCTGGCAAAGGAAAAGTTCATTTTCGTGTATCAGGATGTGAGGGGCAGATTCATGTCAGGCGGAACGTTTGTCAACATGCGTCCTTACATCGAACATAAAACCGGCAACAAGCAGGTGGACGAAAGCAGCGATGCTTATGATACGGAAGCATGGCTTGTTAAACATGTAAAGGATAACAACGGAAAAATCGGCATCTTCGGCATTTCCTATCCCGGATTTTATGCCGCCATGGCTTGTATCGACGCCAATCCGGCTTTGAAAGCCGCTTCGCCGCAAGCCCCGATCTCCAACTGGTTTATCGACGACGACTTCCACCGGCACGGGGCTTTTGTGCTGCCCATGTTTTTCAATTTTTACCAGACTTTCGGCGTAAAACGCGACAGCCTCATCCAGCAGTGGCCCAAGCGGATGTCGTATGCCTCGCCGGATGCGTATGATTTCTTTATGAGTCTGGAGCCGTTGTCCAACATCGACAAGAAATATTTTCACGGTCAGATTGCGTTTTGGGAAGAATTTAAAAAACATCCCAACTATGATGCTTTCTGGCAGGCACGCAATACGCTGCCACACTTTAAAACGGTGAAACCTGCCGTGATGACGGTGGGCGGCTGGTTCGACAGCGAGGATTTTTACGGAACGCTGCATACCTATCATGCCATCCGCAACCACAACCCCGACGGAAAAGATTATCTGGTGATCGGTCCCTGGCCGCACGGCTGGTGGGCAGGAACCCCCGGCTTCCAGGTCGGCCAGCTGACCTACGGTTCCAATACGGGCGACTTTTACAGAGAAAACATGCAACTGCCGTTCTTTAAATATTACCTGAAAGGCGAAGGCAGTTTTGATCAGTCGGAAGCGACCATGTTCAACACGGGCACGCTGAAATGGGAATCTTTCAACCAGTGGCCCCCCAAAGCCGACCGGAAAGAAAACCTCTATTTGTCTGACGATCATGCCCTGGTGTGGAACCACCCGGATGCAGATCATCCCGGTTACAATGCCTATGTCAGCGATCCGTGGAAACCGGTGCCTTATACCGATCAGGAGATCGACTCGAGGCAAATGTACTATCACGGCTGGCTGAACGGCGATCAGCGGTTTGCCTCCACCCGGCCCGATGTGCTGGTGTTTTCGACGCCTGTTTTGCAAAAAAATGTAACGCTGGCCGGACCGCTGCTGGCGGATCTGTTTGTTTCCACCACCGGCACCGATGCCGACTGGGTGGTAAAGGTCATCGACGTATATCCCGACAGCGCCGCCAATCCGCAACCCAATCCCATGCACCTCAAGATGGGCGGTTTTCAGGCCCTGGTGCGTCTGGATATCATGCGCGGGAAATACCGCAACAGCTATGAACATCCGGAGCCGTTTGTCCCGGGAAAAGTCACGGAAGTCAAACTTCCGTTGCAGGATGTGTTCCATACTTTCAAAAAAGGACACAAGATCATGATCCAGATCCAGAGCAGCTGTTTCCCGTTCTTCGATATCAA
>CAYWBO010000172.1:0-1832 GCA_964456625.1 uncultured Lentimicrobiaceae bacterium
AGATTATGGTAACAGCCATGGAACATCATTCCAATTTTGTTCCCTGGCAGCAGCTTTGCCTCAGAAGAAAGGCAACGTTGACAATTGTTCCTATCAGCCAACAGGGCGTGCTGGATATGGATTTCCTGAAAAAGGCTCTTAATTCTCGTGTTAAGATGCTGGCTATTACACATATTTCCAACGTATTGGGAACGATTAACCCCATCAGGGAAATTGTAAAAGCTGCTCATGAGAAGGGAATCCCGGTTTTTGTGGATGGCGCACAAGGAATTGTCCATTCAAAGGTGGATGTTCAGGAACTTGGTGCGGATTTTTATGCTTTTTCCGGGCATAAAATTTATGGCCCGATGGGAATTGGCGTCTTATATGGCAGGGAGGATTGGTTGAATAAATTACCTCCTTATCAGTATGGTGGTGAGATGATTGATCAGGTAAGTTTTGAAAATACTACATTTACACACCTTCCTTATAAATACGAAGCTGGAACACCCAATGTGTCAGGTGCTTTAGGTTTGGAAGCAGCTTTACATTATATCCAGGAAATCGGTATGGAAAAGATTATTAAATATGAAGATCATCTTTTAGCGATGGCCGTGGATAAGCTTTCAAAAATCGACGGTATGAAATTTGTTGGAGAAGCTCCTGTTAAGACAGCCACAATTTCATTTCTGGTAGATGGTATTCATCCTTACGATTTAGGAACGTTACTCGATCAGATGGGTGTCGCTGTGAGAACGGGCCATCATTGTGCCGATCCACTGATGGAATTCTTCGGAATCCCGGGAACTGTGAGGGCTTCGATTGGATTGTACAATACGGAAGAAGAAGTAAATATTTTGGTGGAATCGACCAAACGGGCCGTGAACATGTTAAGATAAAAGATAAGAGCCATGACCATAGCCGAAAAAACGCAAGAAATTCAGGAAACATTCTCAATGTTTGAGGATTGGATGGATAAATATGCCTATCTCATCGAGCTAGGTAAAGAACTACCAATTATAGACGTTCAATACAAGACGAATCAGTATTTGATTTCAGGTTGCCAGAGCCGCGTGTGGCTGCATTCCGATTTGGTAGATGGCAAAGTGATTTTTTCGGCTGACAGTGATGCTGTTATAACAAAAGGCATTGTCAGTTTGCTTGTGAAAGCCCTTTCAGGAAATACTCCTGATGAGATTTTGAAAGCCGATTTAGGTTTTCTTGATGAAATCGGGCTCAAAGAACACCTTTCTCCAACAAGGGCTAACGGGCTGACTTCTATGGTAAAACAAATTCAACTCTACGCGAAAGCCTATCAGATTAAAATGAATCAGTAAAAGCGAGGACTAACATGACTGCTGAAGAGAAACATATATTAGAAGAAAAGATAATCAATCTTTTGAAGAATGTTTTCGACCCGGAAATTCCGGTAAACATATACGATCTGGGTTTGGTATATGAAAACAACATTGATGATGACGGAAATGTAAAAGTTGTCATGACACTGACAGCACCTAACTGTCCGGTTGCCGATTCTCTCCCCGAACAGGTGAAACAAGAGATATCATTTTTAACCGGAGTGAACAGTGTTGAAGTAGAAATTACCTTCGATCCACCCTGGGATATGGAAATGATTTCCGACGAAGGAAAACTGGAACTCGGAATGCTATAATAGCAGATTTATAACGTTTGTTATTTTATAATTCGATTGCTTTTCTGTGCCTGTCACGGCTTCCCTGAAAGAAAAAATTCAGATTTTTTTTTTGTAAAGATTAGAACCTTTCAAAATAATGCTACATTTGTCAACACAAAGTAGTAAAACTATGGACGGTTTATTCGACTACAGGCGGAAC
>CAYWBO010000173.1:0-1760 GCA_964456625.1 uncultured Lentimicrobiaceae bacterium
ATCAATTTTATTATCTTTTGAGGTTTTTAAATCCAGATAAGGAAATTCCGACCTGCCACGTTCAACCATCTCTTCTGAGAAATCAAACCCCAGCAGATTCCTGTATCCCTGAGTATACAATTCATTCAGCGTTCTTCCGTATCCGCATCCGTAATCCACAATTAAGGAATTCTTTTTTATGAAATCCGGTATCAACGTAAAATCCAGCGTAGTTGTGAAATTCTTTGTTGGAGCTACTTTGTTCCAGTATGTTTTTTGGTTGGAGCCTTGCATTAATCCGTTTTTCTTTTTGTGCAAAATATCTATTAATTCGGTTCTCAATAAAAAAACCCGGAATAACATCCCGGGTTTTATCAGATTTCTTAATTCTCGCGCCAGTCGAAATCGGCAGTAGGTTTATTTCCCATGATCTCTTCAATGCGATTCAAAACATCCGGCGTTAGTTTGGGGACCACCGACAACGCTTTCATGTTTTCTTCGATCTGTTCCGGTTTCGAAGCACCGGTGATGACCGTGCTTACATTGGGATTGGTCAGGCACCAGGCTAGGGCAAGCTGCGGTAATGTAGCCCCCATGTCATCTGCCATGTCACGCAGCAAAAGGGTTTGTTTGATCTTGGCTTCTGTCGTTTCCCTTTCGATACGTTTCTTCAGCCAATCCATTTCTTTCAAGTCCAAACGGCTGCCTTTCGGAACCCCGTTGATGTATTTGCCGCTCAGCAAACCGCTGGCCAGCGGGCTCCATATGGTGGTTCCCAGACCGAATTCTTCGTACAGTTTTTCGTATTCCTTTTCCACTTTGTTCCGGGTAAACAGGTTGTATTGCGGCTGTTCCATCAACGGTGGGATCAGGTGGTTTTTTTCAGCGATACGATGGGCTTCGCGGATCTGTTCGGAACTCCATTCGCTGGTGCCCCAGTAAAAAGCTTTTCCCTGGTGAATCACCTGATTCATAGCCCATACGGTTTCTTCGATGGGCGTGTACAAATCGGGGCGGTGGCAGAAGATCAGGTCCACATATTCCAGTTGCAGCCTTTTCAAAGCTGCGTTGGTGCCCTCGATGATATGTTTGAAAGACAGGCCGCGGTCGTTCACGCCGGGGCCGCCCCAGAATATCTTGGTCGAAACCACGAAATCGGAACGCTTCCAGCCGGCACGTTTCAGTACCTTTCCCATGATGATCTCTGCATTTCCTTCTGCGTAAGCCTCGGCATTGTCGAAGAAATTCACGCCGTGGTCGTATGCTTTGGTCATCAGCTGATAGGCCAGGTCCTCGTCGGCCTGTGTGTGAAAGGTTACCCAGGCACCGTATGATAATGCTGAAACCTTGAGTCCCGATTTCCCTAAAAATCTATATTCCATGATTTGAATTTTTATTGTGAAAAATGAATTCCAAAGATACGGGATTCTGCTGTTCCATCAGAAAAAAGCAAAAGCGGTTTTCCCTACTTTTGTCTTACGATGGAAAAAATAAAGCACTATACCATTCCTGTTTTCGTCCCCGAGCTGGCCTGCCCGTTCCAGTGTGCTTTCTGTAACCAGGAGAAAATTTCAGGACACCAGCATATTCCCACGGAAAAAGAGATCACCGATACTTTCGATACCTATCTGAATTCTTTTAAAGAAGAAAACCGGCATGTGGAAGTGGGATTTTTCGGCGGGACATTTACCGGCATTCCGCTGGCGGAACAGGAAAAATATCTCCGCCTGGTACAGCCTTATCTCGAAGCCGGAACCATTCAGGGTATCCGGCTTTCCACC
>CAYWBO010000174.1:0-1718 GCA_964456625.1 uncultured Lentimicrobiaceae bacterium
AATAATCTACCCAACTCCGGATTCAATAAGCACATCCCATTTGGGCAGCCTATTTCTTAAAGGTTGCTCGAAACCGGCCGCCATTCGTGTAAGCAGTTTAAATCAAATACGATATTCGTTAGATAGCGCATCCAGAGCCGTTCTGAGCTCTGCCTTATAGCGATCCACGCCCTTGAACTGGGTTAGCAGCTGGATGATGCGGGCTTTCTCCTTTCCGTCGACGATGGCCTTCACATATTGTTGCTTCTCCGCAACAGAATGGATATTTTTGTGACCGGGTGGAGAGAGGTCGTGCAAGAGAATATACGCGCAATATACCCAGTGAACATGGGCCATAACGGATTGGAAATGTTTGGCAGCCACCTCCTGGAAGCCCAGAAACATTTTGACTTCTTTGTGGAAAATCTCGATTTTCCAACGAAGCCGATACGCAATGAGGATTTGCCGGGGTTTTGCTTTCAAATCATTGCAGGCAAGGTACTTTCTACGGCCTTTCGGCCTCTTTTTGAATTCGGAGCAAATCAATTGGACCTTTCCCACATAACGGAGATAGGCATTGATTTGTCGTATGCGAAACTCCATTCGCTTTCTCTTCGGATTGCTGGATGAAACCCGAACTGTTTGCCATTTGACCCTGCGATGATTTTTGAAGAACAGCTCAACCTGATGCCATCCTTTGGATAAAGGTGTTTTTTCATGTGTTTTTTCGGATCTTACACTTCGCTTCTTTTTTAGGGCGATGACGTAAGTCCAACCCCTTTTGGTAATGCCTTTTTCGATTCTTTTATCGTCATATCCACTGTCGGCGAGCACGAGAACCTCATGGGGATTATGAGGACCAACATATTGTTCCAATTTGAAATCCTGGATGTACTGCACAACGGCACTATTTTCCGTTTTGTAGGTCAGCCCATGTTTTTTGCAATACCGTTTGCTATAAAATGGTATTGGCGTGAGGGGAATGATCATGTCGTTGATCAGCAAAACGATATTGGTCCACTGGTGTCCAATGACGAATCCCTTGCCATGGTTGAATCGTTTGGCATTATCCGTATGCAGGCTTGATCTGCCTTGAAGGGTGCTATCAATCAAGATGGCGATTCGCCATGGAATGGAACCGTTTTTTAAAAAATCGATCGAAGCGGAAAACTGTCTTGCTTGCTTCCTTGATAGCTGACTCAAATTGCAGCCAGCAACGTCTGAATGATTTTTCAGAAACCTGCTGAACTGAGACTTATGGAAACCGGAAAACTTTGCGGCCTCCTGCAGGGTATGTTTTCGGGTAGAGATCATCAGGAACAGCAAGTACCAAACGCAGATGGTTTTCTGTCGAGTTCCGATTTCCAAACGATTGAGCAATAACTTTCTAAAGCTGGAAAAGCTCATATCCGCCTCCGTCGGCTAAGTTAAAATTCATGCACGGAGGCGATTTTACGTTAGATTAATTGAATGATTTTGTCCACTAAAATCGTAACATCTTGAAATAACTATCTTTATTTATTTTATTTTACATGTGCACGGCTTCGGTGCTATGAAAAGTAGCAGACCCTCCTGTGATCCAAACAAAATCGCTGGTTCATAAACAGTGATTCGAGATCGGAGCGCGGATGCGCTGCAGGAGGCTCAATAAAATGTTCCCCTATTTTGAGGCTCTTAGCAGCCCAACCTTTTATAACCAACCGTCACCACTGCTTTTTTTAAACCTGGAGAGATTTTTC
>CAYWBO010000175.1:0-1649 GCA_964456625.1 uncultured Lentimicrobiaceae bacterium
GTTGTGATTATCGCTGTATCCGAAAGGGCCTGGAATTGGATCAGAGAAAAACGCTCGAAGAGCGATTTAAATGAAATTAATTAATTTAAAAGGAGGTTATTATGCCAGGATTTAATCAAAAAGGTCCGATGGGACAAGGATCTATGACGGGTCGCAGAATGGGCCGGTGCACTAATTATGGGGCAAGTCTCAAAAATCAAACTTCTGAAACAAAAGAAAACTCCAATGAAAATCTTCCTGAAAACTTTCAGGGAAGAGGGTTGGGTTATGGTCGTGGCAGAGGCGGAAAAGGTTTTGGTATGGGATGGAGAAACCGTTCCCGAGACAATTTTTAAGATTACGATAATGAGGGGTCAAACTGACCTCTCGTTATTCTTAGTGCATTTATTATAATGAATCACAAAGAATAACCATCAGGTTGTAATAGGTTCTTCTCTTCATAGCCTATTACAAAGAAAATATTTAAAAAATCAATTTTAAAAAATAAAATGAAAAAGAGAATTGCTATTCCTATCGAAGGAAATCGTTTGTCGGCTCATTTCGGACATTGTCAGGCCTTTGCTTTTGTAGATGTTGAAAATGAAGCCATTATTAAAATTACAGTTTTAGATCCACCGGAGCATCAACCGGGTACTTATCCGCGTTTTGTGGCTGCCCAGGGTGCAACGGACGTAATAGGCGGTGGAATGGGGCCGCAGGCGATTAGTTTGTTTAATGAAGCAAACGTCAATGTGTTTATAGGAGCCCCGGTAGAAACTCCTGAAATTCTTGTCAATGAATTTATTGCCGGTAAGCTGCAATTAAGTGCCAATTATTGTGATCATAGTGCAGGAGGACACGATCACGGACATCATCATTGAAATATTCAGGGACACTGATCATAAGAAAATGAAAAAGATAAAAATTGGAATCATCATCTGCGACCGGTATCGTACCTGTGCAGGCGGTAAATGTTTCAGGGCGCTTCAAAACAAAGAAGGGGCTTTTGAAATGTATAAGGATAAAGATGTTGAACTGGCAGCCTATACAACTTGCGGCGGATGCCCCGGAGGAAATATCGAATATGCCCCGGAGGAAATGAAAAAGAACGGAGTGACACATGTTCACTTTGCTACCGGATGTTTGGTGGGATACCCGCCTTGTCCGTATTTGGAGCACTTTTCAAAATTTATTCCTGAAAAGTATGGTATGGAAGTCGTTTTTGGAACGCACCCCATTCCCCAAAAATATAAATTAACCCATGATAAGATGGATACCTGGAACACCCCTTTTTTGAAAGAAGTAATAAAACAAACCACAACAGACGAAAAAACCCGGTTGAATTATGACTGACCGTAAGTCATTCAAAATTGCAATTGCCAGCGGCAAGGGTGGAACAGGAAAAACAACCTTGTCAACGAATCTTGCAGCTTTTATTGCGGAACAGGAAGAAGTTGTCCTGGTGGATCTGGATGTGGAAGAGCCAAACTCCGGCTTGTTTTTCACAGCAGATCTTATTCATAAAGAAGATAATCATAAAATGGTTCCACAGTGGGATGAATCAAAATGTACCCTTTGTAACCTCTGTCAGAAAGTGTGCAATTACCACGCGGTTATTCAACTGGGGCCATCCATTCTTGTTTTTCCTGAATTATGCCATAGCTGTTATG
>CAYWBO010000176.1:0-1586 GCA_964456625.1 uncultured Lentimicrobiaceae bacterium
CAGTCGATTCGGTATTGTCTGGAAGAGGCGGGAATAAATATTATTGATATTGATCATGTTGCAGTGAATCGTAACCCAAAAGCGAATTTGCTACGAAAAGCCCTTTTTGCATTTCGCAACCACCCTTCCCTGAATTTAATCAAAGATCGTTTTAAAAATGCCACCAAGGTCGGCGACATTAAGGAATCACTGGCTCAAGAATTTAGAGTAGCTGTATCGGATATTAATGCCAGGGTGCACCATGTTGAACACCACATCGCTCACCTGGCCAGTACATTTCTAGTTTCTCCATTTGAAAAAGCTGCCGTAGTTTCAGTAGATGGTTTTGGAGACTTTGTGGGTGCCATGTGGGGTATCGGTGAGGGAAATCAAATAGGGGTGAAAGAGAGAATCTATTTTCCCCATTCGCTTGGATTATATTACCTTGCTTTAACTCAGTTACTTGGTTTTCCCAAATACGGAGATGAATATAAGGTAATGGGCCTCGCCGCCTTAGGGAATCCTTCTGAAATGGATAAAATGCAAAAAATTGTCAGACTAAACTCAGACGGTCAGTTTAAACTCGACCTTGATTATTTTATTCACCATTCTCCGGGCGTCACTATGACCTGGGATGGTGGTGAGCCGAAAATGGGACCTGTCTATTCAAAAGAAATGGAATCTCTTTTAATGCTGTCTCGAAAACCGGACGAACCCATTGAAAAAATCCACGAAAATATCGCTGCTTCGCTTCAGGTTATGTATGAAAACGCCTTTTTTAATCTACTGAATCATGTTCATGACCAAACAAAAACTTCAACACTTTGTCTTGCCGGAGGTTGTGCCATGAATAGTGTGGCCAACGGAAAGATATTTGACCAAACCCCTTTTGAGGAAGTCTATATACAGGCTGCTTCGGGAGATGCAGGCGGAGCTCTGGGGGCAGCCTATTATGTGTGGAATCAGGTTTTGGAGCAGCCTAGAGATTTTGTGATGGAGACAACATATTGGGGCCCAGCGTTCAGTGATAATGAAATCAAAACAAAATTTTCGGTGAATAGTGAGCGGTTAAGAAAACAAAATTGTATCATCGAGCATGTTGAAGATGAGACCAAACTCTGCAAATTAACAGCTAAAGAGATCGCCGATGGAAAGGTTGTCGGATGGTTCCAGGGGCGGATGGAATGGGGACCGAGAGCTTTGGGGAATCGCAGCATCGTGGTCGATCCTAGGCGTTCAGAAATGAAAAATATTTTAAATGAACGGATCAAACGTCGCGAGCCGTTCCGACCGTTTGCGCCATCAATCCTGCTGGAGAAGGTTAGCGATTATTTTGAGAAGAGTTATCCTGATCCCTTTATGATAAAAGTTTATCCTGTCAAGGCTGAGAAAAGAGCCCTGATTTCCGCAGTTATCCATGTGGATGGTACCGGCAGGCTTCAAACCGTACGAAAAGAAGACAACCCGCTATACTGGCAGCTTATCAAAGAGTTTGAGAAAATCACTGGTATTCCGGTCGTATTGAATACATCTTTTAATGAAAACGAACCTATTGTCTGCAATCCGGAGGAAGCAATTGACTGCTTTCTGAGAACCAAAATGGATGT
>CAYWBO010000177.1:0-1578 GCA_964456625.1 uncultured Lentimicrobiaceae bacterium
TACGACATTCTTAATTCCAATAGAATCGTCTTTATGGAAGGTGCCTTAAAAACCACAGAAGAATTGTTTTCAAAAAAATAAATCTGAAAAAGATGGGTGTATTATTGAAACCGGTTATTACAGAAAAAATGACAGCACAGGGAACCAAGCTGGCTCAATTTGGGTTTATCGTTGACAAACGTGCCAACAAGATCCAGATTAAATCAGCAGTGGAAGAACTTTACAATGTTCAGGTAGTTTCTGTAAACACCATGAACTATTCCGGTAAAAGCAAATCGCGCAATACCAAAGCAGGAATAATATCCGGAAGGACCAATGCTTTCAAAAAAGCTATTGTAACCCTTGCCGATGGAGAAACCATTGATTTTTTTAGCAACATATAGTAGACATGGCTCTAAAGAAATATAAACCGACAACACCAAGTCAGCGCTTTAAAATCATAAGCGCCTTCGATGACATTACTGCCAGCAAACCTGAAAAAAGTTTGCTCGGCAAGAAAAGTAGCACTGGTGGACGTAACAGAGAAGGTAAAATGACCGTTCGCAATGTCGGCGGTGGTCACAAACAGAGATACAGAATTATTGACTTCAAAAGGGATAAAGAAGGTATTCCTGGTGTTGTGAAGAGCATCGAGTACGATCCGAATCGTACCGCACGCATTGCTTTGATCAATTATGTGGATGGCGAAAAACGTTACATCATCGCTCCTCAGGGATTGACCGTCGGACAGCAGGTTATTTCCGGAAAAGGTGTTTCTCCCGATTTAGGAAATACGTTGTACCTGAGCGAAGTCCCTTTTGGTACTGTAATTCACAACATCGAATTACGTCCCGGACAGGGTGCTAAAATGGCACGAAGTGCCGGTTCTTATGCACAGCTGCTGACGCGTGAAGGGAAATTTGCTATTCTGAAGATGCCCTCCGGTGAAACCCGTATGATTTTGCAGTCATGCAAAGCTACCGTAGGTATCGTTTCTAATCCGGAACACAACCTTGAAAAATCAGGTAAAGCCGGTCGTAGTCGTTGGTTGGGAAGACGCCCGAGAGTACGTGGTGTTGCCATGAACCCTGTGGATCACCCGATGGGTGGTGGTGAAGGTCGTGCATCAGGCGGACATCCTCGTTCAAGAAAAGGGTTACCTGCAAAGGGATATAAGACCAGGGCTCCTAAGAAGGATTCGAGCAAATATATTATTGAAAAAAGAAAGTAATCAGGGAATTAAATTGATACTGATATGAGCCGTTCATTAAAAAAAGGACCTTACATACACTACAAACTGGAGAAGAAAGTGTTGGCTAATGTGGAATCCAATAAAAAGACCGTTATCAAGACCTGGTCAAGAGCATCGATGATTTCACCTGACTTTGTAGGCCAGACGATCGCAGTACACAACGGGAACAAATTTATTCCTGTTTACATAACGGAAAACATGGTGGGACATAAGCTTGGCGAATTTGCTCCTACCCGGATTTTCAGAGGTCATGCCGGTAAAAAAGATAAAGGTAAAAAATAAAGCGCAAAACAATGGGATCTAGAAAACATAACAGTGCTGAAAAGCGTAAAGAGGAACGTAAGACA
>CAYWBO010000178.1:0-1528 GCA_964456625.1 uncultured Lentimicrobiaceae bacterium
CGGCTTTACTTAATCTTGCAAATGAGAATTGGGAAGCTTTCACGCCGATGTGGTCGACATCAAACAACGATTTTCTCGGTTTTTCCACTTTTTCTCCCAGCATGATACGAACGGCATAATCAATAAAATTGGTCTTGAGCACCTTGGAGACAAACGGAAAACTCCGCGACGCCCGCAGGTTGCACTCAATGACTTTGATGTCGTTGTCTTTGGCCAGGAACTGGATGTTAAACGGTCCGCTGATATGGAGCTCTTCGGCGATCTGACGACTGATGCGCTTGATTCTTCGAACAGTTTCCACATACACTTTTTGTGGCGGGAACATCATGGTGGCATCTCCTGAATGGACCCCGGCAAACTCCACGTGTTCCGAAATGGCATAAACGATGATGTCGCCATTGTCCGCCACAGCGTCCATTTCGATTTCCTTGGCCCCTTCGATGAATTTCGAAACTACCACGGGATATTGTTTGGAAACTTCCGTGGCAAGATTCAGGAAGTGTTCCAGTTCCTTTTTGTTGGAAACCACATTCATGGCGGCCCCGGAAAGTACGTACGAAGGACGAATCAAAACGGGAAAATCCACTTTTTCCGTAAATTCGTAAATGGCGTCCAGGCTGGTCAGCTCCTGCCATTCAGGCTGATCCACTCCAATCTTGTCGAGCATGTCGGAGAATTTGTACCGGTTTTCAGCTTCGTCGATGAAAACGGGGGAAGTTCCCAGAATCGGAATGTTCTGGCGATACAGCCTCATGGCGAGGTTGTTGGGGATCTGTCCGCCGGTGGAAACGATCAGTCCGTGCGGATTTTCCAGTTCCACGATGTCAAGTGTTCTTTCGAAGGAAAGTTCTTCAAAATAAAGCCGGTCACAGGTATCATAATCCGTGCTCACCGTTTCAGGATTGTAGTTGATCATCACCGAACGGTAGCCTTTCTTTTTGATGGTATACAACGCATTGACCCCTGACCAGTCGAATTCCACACTGCTCCCGATGCGGTAAGCCCCGGAACCCAGGACGACGACCGATTTATGGTCTCCCAAATAATGGACGTCGTTTTCATTGCCATGATAGGTGAGGTACAGATAATTTGTTTGAGCGGGATATTCCGCTGCCAGTGTATCAATTTGCTTGACGCAGGGAACGATATTTCTGGATTTTCTGTAAGAGCGGATCTTGAGGATCTCTTCATCGCTTTCGCCGATGTGTTCTTTGTTGTAAATCAGCCGGGCGATCTGAAAATCAGAAAAACCGGCTTTCTTGGATTCCAACAACAGGGCGTCGCTCAGCTTTTCCGGAGCATTTACTTTTAACAGTTCAGTCTCCAGATCATGGATGTTCTGAAGTTTTTCCAGAAACCACCGGTCAATTTTTGTGAGATCGTGAACCTGATCCACCGAATAACCTTGCCGAAAGGCTTCTGCAACAGCAAAGATGCGGTTGTCGGTAGGATTGATGAGCGCCGCTTCAAGATCTTTTGTTTTAAATTCTTTGTTGGCTGCAAACCCGTGGGCTCCGATGCCAATCAT
>CAYWBO010000179.1:0-1525 GCA_964456625.1 uncultured Lentimicrobiaceae bacterium
TCCCGGCATAAGCCGCTCCGAGCCCCAGCAGGATAAACAAACCACCGCCAATGGGAGCGCCGCCACCAGCCTGATCGGTTGAAGATCCGTGATCCGGAGGAGGGTCGGACTGGGCGTGAATATTTGGTGAGCCAAGAATCAGGGCTCCAAACAATAAGGGAACAAGAATATACTTTTTCATACTTTTCGATTTTTCGGTTTTAATTTTTTGTGTTTTGTATTAATAATTGAATGATTACTGAATCATCACCTTCTGTGAGAAAATGCTGCCATCTTTCATTTCCATACGAACGATATATATCCCAGTATTGAGACGGGTATGGACAATCTGTTGTGATGTACCGTTAAGTACAGAGTTATAGACTACCTGTCCGCCAAGATTATTCAGAGTCAGCGTTCCTGAAAGGTTGCTGTTATCTTTAGCCTTGATATATATATCGCTACCCTGAGCATAAACCAGAATATTACTGTTGGTATTCAGCTGTTCTATACCGGTAGTGCTATTGATATGAAGGGCAAACCGTCCCGGATCATCTGTTGAAGAGGCATTAAAATCATAAGCCGAACCATCACTCATATTGATCGTTGTACCCGTTTGTTTATCTTCCAATGTAAACCTCAGGTTGTGATCCATGTTGTCCAGACCTGTCCACGAAAGGTGGTAAGAGCTGGTTGCTCCGGCCTGAAAATCCAGGGGGACCGAAATATTTTCCTGTGGCTGGGGAAGATAATTGGTAGAGAAATTTTGTTCGTCGCTTACTGTCCATAGTTGTGGCGCAGTTTTCACAAGACTGAACATTTTATGCGAATCATAAGCCAGGTCGAAACCTTGAGTAGCATCAGATTTAAAACCTATTGTATTCTGATCGTAATAGGTATTGGCGTCATCGGTGATTTTGAATTTTATGGTCTCCTTATCAGCTTTTTCACTTTTGTTGTTATTCGTTCCGTCATGCAGGCGGTCAGCCGCCGGGATGGTAAGTGAATTGGTGGCAGAAGTCACCTGGACAAAAAATCCGTTGGTAGAAGGAATGGTTTCTCCCGCAGAGACATCCATATAGTTTCCAGCGCTGTTGCTCCACATCTTGGCAGTGGCGGCTACGTTGTTGAGAGACCAGTTGGCATCACCCCAGGTAAGAGCTGAAGTAAAAGGATTTCCCAGCAAATGCCAGCCATTTCCCTGGCTTGCATTATCGCTCAGGTTACTCAACGGAACATCTGCATTATTCGGTGTACCGGAAATGTTGTTCGTTGTATTGGTACCCTGTGCCATCAAGAAACCATTGCCCTTGGTGAAGGTAAAAGTAGCAGCCCTGTAATTTTTCCACAAATTGGTCGATTCATCCCAGTAATAAAGGTCATTGGTAGCACCGCCTGTCGGATCAAAACCGGTGCCTGCCGGATCAGCATCAAAGGGAACCGACACCAGATGCCATCCGTCGGTACCAGAAGTATAGGCAGGGATGTAACGTTGAACCGTCACATTGCCCGTTGCAGTTCCATTTATGATAAGCGATCCGTTACC